>NZ_JBWKPX010000003.1:0-326743 GCF_059418465.1 Caulobacter sp. GW821-FHT09A05 | reverse complement strand
CCCCTCAGTCGCTTCGCGACAGCTCCCCCAGAGGGGGAGCATCTTCCGATGACCCTCGCCTCCGCCCTGAAAACCGGCGACCTGACCCAGCTGCCGTCGCGCCGCGACGAGGACTGGCGCTGGACCGACCTGCGCGGCCTGGTCCGCCAAGTCCCGCCGGCGTCCCCGGCCTTCGACGGCGACGTCACCAAGGGGCCGTTCGACGGCTTGGCCGCCGACGAGATCCTGTTCGTCAACGGCCGCCAGCGCCACGCCGCCGCCAGCGGCGCGGGCGAGGTGGTGGCCCTGCGCTTCGTCTCGGCCAGCGAGGGGACGGCCCATGCGGCCAGCTACGCCATCGTCGTCGAGCCGGGCGCCACCCTGGTGCTGCTGGAAAGCCACGAGGGCCAGGCCGGCGGCTACTTCTCCGACGTGACCCTGGACATCGCGGTGGGCGAGGGCGCGCGCGTCGAACGGATCGTGCTGGTCGACGACCATGCCGAGGCCATCGACGTGGTCACCGCCGAGGTCGATCTGGCCCCCGGCGCGACCTTCAACCAGACCGTCTTGACCGCCGGCGCCCGTCGCCAGCGGATCGAGACCCGGGTCAACCACCCTGGCGCCCACGCCAGCGTCCGCCTCGACGGCGTCTACGTCCTCGATCACCAGCGCCACGCCGACCAGACCACCGTCGTCACCCACGGCGGCGTCGACGGGATCACCAGCCAGCTGACCAAGGGCGTGGTCGACGACCAGGCGCGCGGCGTGTTCCAGGGCCGGATCGTCGTCCAGCCCGGCGCCGACCAGACCGACGCCCGCATGGGCCACCACGCCCTGATCCTGTCGGACAGGGCCGAGGTCGACGCCAAGCCCGAGCTGCTGATCTTCGCCGACGACGTCGCCTGCGCCCACGGCAACACCATTGGCGCCCTGGACGACGAGCAGATCTTCTACGCCCGCCAGCGCGGCATCCCCGAGGCCGAGGCGAAGGCCATGTTGACCCAGGCCTTCCTGGGCGAGGTGGTCGAGCGCATCGAGCACGAGGGCGCGCGCGACGTCGCCGCCGCCTGGGTCGCGGCCCGGCTGGGGAGGGCGGTCTGATGGCGTTTGACGCCCCCTTCGACGTCGAGGCGATCCGCGCCCAGTTCCCGATCCTGGCCCGCCAGGTGCACGGCAGGCCGCTGGTCTATCTGGACAGCGCCGCCAGCGCCCAGAAGCCCGAAGCGGTGCTGGAGGCCATGACCGGCCTGGCCCGCACCAGCTACGCCAACGTCCACCGCGGCCTGCACACCCTGGCCAACGAAACGACGCAAGCCTATGAAACCGTGCGGGAAACCGTCGCCAAGTTCATCAACGCCCAGCCGACTGAAATCGTCTGGACCAAGAGCGCGACCGAGGCGGTCAACCTGGTGGCCGACACCTTCGGCCGCTCGCTGAAGGCCGGCGACGAGATCGTGCTTTCGGAAATGGAGCACCACGCCAACATCGTGCCGTGGCACTTCCTGCGCGAACGCTACGGCGTGGTCCTGAAGTTCGTCCCCGTCACCGACGACGGCCGGCTGGACATGGAGGCCTACAAAGGCCTGCTGTCCGAGCGCACCAGGATGGTGGCCATCAGCCACATGTCGAACGTGCTGGGCACCATCAACGACGCCGCCGAGATCGTCCGCCTGGCCCACGCGGCCGGCGCCTTGACGCTGCTGGACGGCTGCCAGGCCATCGTCCATTCCAAGGTCGACGTGAAGGCCCTGGACGTCGATTTCTACGTCTTCAGCGGCCACAAGCTCTACGGCCCCACGGGCATCGGCGTGCTGTATGGCAAGGCCGAGCGCCTGGCGGCCCTGCCGCCGTACCAAGGGGGCGGCGAGATGATCGGCCACGTGACGCTCGAGGGCGTCACCTACGCCGACCCGCCGCACCGGTTCGAGGCCGGCACCCCGGCGATCCTCGAGGCCGTCGGCCTGGGCGCGGCGATCGAATGGCTCGGCGCCATCGACCGCGACGCGGCCCTGGCCCACGAGCACGCCCTCTACCAGCGGGTCATCGACCAGCTGGACGGCGTCAACGGCGTGCGAATCCTGGGCACGGCCCCCGGCAAGGGCGCGGTGCTGAGCTTCGTGGTCGAGGGCGCCCACGCCCACGACGTGGCCCAGGTGCTGGATCGCTACGGCGTGGCCGTCCGCGCCGGCACCCATTGCGCCGAGCCCCTGATGAAGCGGTTTGGCCTCACGTCGAGCGCCCGCGCCTCCTTCGCCCTATATAACACCCTGGACGAGGCCGACGCGTTCGTGAGCGCGCTGGCCAAGGCCCGCAGTTTCTTCAGTTGAGCGACATGACCGACCAAGCTGTCTCCAAGATCCCCCAGGCCGAACTCGACAGGCTGACCGACCAGCTGATCGAGAAGCTGAAGACGGTGTTCGACCCGGAGATCCCGGTCGACATCTACGAGCTGGGCCTGATCTACAAGGTCGACGTCAGCGACGACAAGGACGTGGCCATCGACATGACCCTGACCGCCCCGGGCTGCCCGGTGGCCGGGGAAATGCCGGGCTGGGTCAAGGACGCGGTCATGGAGATCCCGGACATCAAGTCGTGCCACGTCGACCTGGTGTTCGAGCCGCCGTGGGACCCCTCGCGGATGAGCGACGAGGCCAAGCTGCAACTGAACATGTTCTGATCGGTTCGAAAGTTTAATACCGCTCATCCCGGCGAAGGCCGGGACCCAGATGGAATGGCTCTGAGGCTGACGCCAAGAGCGCGGAGCTCGTTCCATCAGGCCCCACGCCTTGGGATCTGGGTCCCGGCATTCGCCGGGATGAGCGGATAGGAGTAGGATCCGCAATATGGAAACCGCCGTCACCGTTCGCGTTCGTCGCCCCCGTCCCAAGGTCGTCACCCTGACCCCGGCCGCCGCCGCGCGGGTCAAGGAGATCATGGACCGGAAGGCTGTCGAGGAGCCGGGCAAGCCCTATGCAGGCCTGCGGGTGGGCGTGAAGAACGGCGGCTGCGCGGGCTCGGAATACATCTTCGAATACGCCGCCGAGAAGGGGCCGATCGACGAGGTGGTCGAGGACCAGGGCGTGACCATCCTGATCGACCCCAAGGCCGTGCTGTTCCTGATCGGCACCACGATCGACTACGAGACCACCAGGCTGTCGTCGAAGTTCGTGTTCAACAATCCCAACGAGACCGACGCCTGCGGCTGCGGCGAGAGCGTGACGATCCAGCCGGCGGCCGAGGCCCCCATGGACTCTGGCGCCTGATGCTGACCCGGACGCCCGCCTGCGTGGAATGCGGCCTGGCCTGGGGCGCGCCGGCCTTCCGCCACGAGGACCACAGTCCGCTGTACTGGTCGGACACGGGAATCCTGTGCTCGACCGGTTGCGCGACCAAGCATTTCGACCGGCGCCGGGAGGACGGGACGTTCGTTCCCGCGCCGGCGGAGTGCCCGGTCGAGGTCTGAACCGCCGCTGGCCGCGTCAGTCGCGGAAGGCGGGCAGCGCCCGACGCAGATAGACCGCCACGCTGGCTCCCGACAGGACGGCGCTGGCCGCGATCGCCCATAGGCCGGCGTCGCTCGCGCCGACCGGCGCCAGAAGCAGCGCCACGCCCAGGAAGTTCAGGGCGATCTTCGGATATTCGATCGCGGCCAGGTCGAAGTCGCCCTCCGGAAGCGCCTGCTGCAGGCCCGCGACGGCGAAGTTGCGGGCGATCAGGACCAGGGGCGCGGCAATCCAGGCTCCGGCGAACGCGCCGGTCGCGATCAGGGCGCCCAGGCTCGTCAAGGTCAGCAGCCGGTCGGCCAGCAGGTCCAGCATGGCGCCGAAGGGCGAGGTCTGGCCGAGCCGCCGAGCCAGTTGACCGTCAAGGATGTCGGTGGCTCCCGCCACGAGAAACAGCGCCAGGGCCGTCCAGCCGTGACCCGCCAGGATCGCCGCCGCCAAGAGCGGCAGCAGCAGGATCCGCGTCAGGGTGACGAGATTGGCGACCACGGCGGCGCGATCAGGCGGTTTGCGGCGCGCCGGCCGCCACGTTCCGGCGCCCGTTCCACTCGACCAGCACCGAGGGCCTGACCGCCTCGCCGCGCGCCTGGGCGATCAGCTGGTTGGTGCGGGTCTCGATGACGTCTTCCATCCGGGCCATGAACTCGGACTTCGACAAGCCCTGGGGCAGGGGCGGCAGGAACTCGATGGTGGCCGTGCCCGGGGTCTTCTTCCCGTCGGTCTGTTTCCAGAAGCAGCCCAGATTGGTCGCTACCGGCACGACCGGCAGGCCGAAGTCCTGGCTCATGTGGTAGACGCCGGTGCGGTAGCGGAACCGCTCGCCGGGCGCGGCCAGGTGGCCTTCCGGATAGATCAGGATGCGGCGGCCCTCGGCGGCCACCTGGGCGGCGCTCTGCGACAGCGCCTTGCGGGCCTCCGGACCGCCGCAGCTGTCGACCACGATCGCCCCGAACTTCTTGAGGATCTGGCCTACCAGCGGGAACTTCTCCAGGTGGTCGCCGGTCACGAAGCTGAGGTTGTCGACATTGGCGAACATCACGAAGCCGTCGCCCCAGCTGTGGTGCTTGGCGGCGATGATGAACGCGCCGTTGGGCAGGTTCTCCTGGCCCTTCAGGTCGATCTTCACCCCGGCGAAGACGCGCAGCGCCCAGATCATCCGCTGGCTGTAGAGGCGCAGGGCGAAGGCGATCGGCCGGCGGCCCGGGAGCAGGGCGGAGAGGGCGGCCGACAGGCCGTAGAAGATCGACAGCACCCAGTAGTAGGCGTTGAACAGCGCGCTGCGCATGTCTCTTGATCCTTAGCGGGCGGAAAGCACGGCCTGGACGGCCGCGGTCATCAGGGGGGCGTGGGCCGAGAGGGCGTCGTCGCCCAGCCGGCCATAGGCCTTGTTCTGGGCGGTCTGGGTGATCACGCCGATGGCCATGGCGGCGATCACGCGCGGGTCGCCCGGCGGCAGCTGGGCCTCCATCATCGCCCGCTTGACCAGCCCCTCGACCATGGTCACCGGATCGCGGCCGTCCTCCTGGTAGTAGGGCAGGAAGTGGTGAAGCTGCAGCAGGTGGAACGAAAACAACAGCCAGTCCTCGTCCGCCACGGTGCAATAGGCCCGGACCACGGCGGCGGCCTTGGCCTGGACGCCCGTCGCCATGTCGGCGTTGACCGTGATCAGGTCGGAAAGCCGGCGGTGGGTGGCCATGAACAGGCCCAGGGCCAGTTCGTCCTTGCTCTTCCAGTGGCGGTAGATCGCGCCTTCCGAGACCCCGGCCTTGGCGGCGATCAGCTTGGTGGTGGCCGCGTCGACTCCCCGGTCGACGAAGACCTCGAGGGCGGCGCGTTCGATCCTGGGCTTGGCGTTCATGGCGGGAAGTCTAGCACCGCTTTCCAAGCTTGCAAGTGATTACTCACATCAGCAGTCCGCCGTTGACCGAAACGCGGGCGGCGGCCTAAGCCGGGCCATGGTCCAGTCGATCCTGATCTATTCCATGGGCGAGGTGATCGGCGACGGCCTGATCAAGCTGCCGTTCATCGCGGGCCTGCGCGCCGCCTTTCCCCAGGCCCGGATCACCTGGTGCGCGGCCAAGGGGCAGACGGTCTATGCCGGGCCGCTGAAGGCGGTGACAACCGGCTATATCGACGAGATCCTGACCGACGGTCCGACCGGCGACGCAGCCCTGGACGTCCTGCCGTGGGTCAAACCGTTCGGCGGGCGGACCTTCGACCTGGTGATCGACACCCAGGAGAACGCGCGCCGCAGCCTGGTCGCCCGCCGGGCCGCCAAGGGCCGCTTCGTCTCGGCCGCCGCCGAGGCCCGCAAGCCGGGCTGGCCGGTCGCCGTGGTCGATCGGCTGGCCCGGCTGCTGGCCCTGGCCACCGACGGCGCCGGCGCGCCGCGCCCCCTGGCCCTCTTCCATCCCGACGCCGTCGACGCCGCCCGCGCCCTGCTGCCGACCGCACGCCATGGCGGCCCTGTCTATGTCGGCCTGGCGCCCGGCGCGGGCGGCCAGGACAAGCGCTGGCCGCTGGAGCGTTATCTGGACCTGGCCCGCCGCATCGAGGCGTCCGGCCGCAAGGCGGTATTCTTCTTCGGCCCCGACGAGGCGGCCGACGCCCAGGCGGCGCGCGAGGCGATCCCCAAGGCGCTGTTCCCGGAAACGGACCGCACCGACGGCTTCACCGGCGTGAAGGGCCCCTTGCTGGCCATCGCCCTGGCCGGCCGCCTGACCGCCGCGGTCGCCAACGACGCCGGTCCCGGCCACATGCTGGCGGCCGGCGGCGCGCCCCTGCTGTCGCTGCAGAAGGACCGCCGCAAGGCCGTCAAGTTCCGTCCCGCCGCGTCGCGCCTTGAGCTGCTGGTCGCGGAGGACTACGGACAGGACATGGCCGCCCTGCCGCTGGAGGTGGTGGACGCGGCCCTGCAACGCCTGATCGCCGGAGTTTCCTGAAATGCCCATCCTGGCGCCCGTCTCGGCCGGCGAGCTGATCGACAAGATCACCATCCTGCGGGTCAAGGCGATGCGGATCGCCGATCCGGCCAAGGAGGCCAACGTCAAGGCCGAGCTGGCCCTGCTGGAGCAGACCGCGGCCCGCGAACTCCAGCATTCGCCGGAGTTGGAGGACCTGATCGCCCAGCTGACCGAGATCAACGCCGCGCTCTGGGACATCGAGGACGGCAAGCGCGACTGCGAGCGCCGCCAGGACTTCGGCCCCAAGTTCGTCGAGCTGGCCCGCCGGGTCTATATCGACAACGACCGCCGCGCCGCCGTGAAGCGCCAGATCAACCTGCTGGCGGGCTCCGACATCGTCGAGGAAAAGAGCTACAAGCCCTATCTGGCGGGGTAGGCCGGGACTCGTCCGGGCTGGCTCCAGCGCCTGCATCCAACTTCGCGATTCAGCGATATTCCCGCGAAATCAAAGCCTGAAAAGGGTTGTCATCCCGGAAGCCTCGCAGAGGCTGTCCGGGACCCAGGGGACTGGGCGAAGGCCTTGCCGTTCACCTGGGTTCCGGGTCTACGGTCCGCTTCGCGGTCCTCCGCCCGGGATGACAACTGAAGTTCACAACCAGAATTGGAAAGCGCCTAGGTCCGCTTGCCGACGGTCTCCTCGACCCGTTCCTCGAAGTCGCCGAGATTGCCGAACAGGTTCTCGACGGCGAACACCAGGCCGAACACCCGGGCCGCGTCGTCGAAGGCCAGGGCCCGGGTGCCGCCGCCGGCCCGCAGGGTCTCGACGGCCGCCTGGAAGGCCTGGTGCGCCTCGGCGAAGGCCAGGCGATCGGGGCGCGGACCGCCCGACAGCAGGGCGGCGCAGGCCCGCAGGAAGGTCGCGCTGGCGTTCAGCATGGCCGCGGAGGGCAGGGCCAGGCCGGGCGAGGGAAGGGCCTCGCGCAGCGCCCGGCCGATCATCACGCAATCGTTGCGCAGCCTCCACAGCGTGCGGGGCAGGGCGTCTGTGACCGAATGGTCGCTCAGCCGGCTGGCGCTTTCGCGCTCGGCCTCGGTCATGGCCGTCTGCAGCGTGGACAGGGCCTTGAGCGTGTCGTCGTAGTGGCCGCGGGCGTCCAGCTCGGTCGGGCCGCCCTTCAGCTTCAGGGCGTAGTGCTCCAGCAGCTCGGCCAGCAGGCCGGCCGCCTTGTCGGCGCTGTCGACCACCGTGGCGTGGGCCCGGGCCGGGAAGATCAGCAGGGTGGCGGCGATGCCGACCACGCTGCCGACCGTGATCTCGGCCACCCGCAGGAAGGCGGCGACCAGCGGGTCCATGTGGGTGGTCGTGCCGATCAGCATGATCACGGCGGTGACCGGCGCCACCTTGAAGGCCGGGCGGACGGCGGCCAGGAAGGCCAGCAGGGCCGCGGTGACGGCCAGGATCGGTCCGCCGGCCTCGGGCCAGCGAGCGTGCAGCATGGCCGCCCCGGCCCCGGCGGCCGCGCCGACGACCGTGCCCATCAGCCGCTCGATCGAGGCGGTGATCGTCGCGCCCAGGCTGGACTGGACGATGATCACCGCCGTGAACACCGCCCAATAGCCCTGGGGCAGGCGCAGCAAGGTGGCCAGGGCGTAGGCCGCCACGACCGCCGCCGACACCCGGACGGCGTGGCGCAGCTCGGTCTGGCGCGCCGCCGCCTTGGCCAGGGCGCTTCGCGAAAGCTCCAGGCCGACGAAGCGCCGCCAGTCGCTGGGGGCGGCCTCGGGCATCTAGGCCACCGCCTCGCGCAGCATCTCCAGCGCCGTGCGCACCGCCGCCAGTTGCACGCCCTCGCGCGTTTCGCCGTCGAACAGCTCGTGGCGATGGACGACCGAGCGGTTGGCGCGGGCGACGGCGAAATGCACCGTGCCGACCGGCTTCAGCGGCGAGCCACCACCGGGGCCGGCCACGCCGGTGATCGCGACGGCGACATGGCTGTTGCTGGCCTCCAGCGCGCCCTCGGCCATCATCCGCGCCACCACCTCCGACACCGCCCCGTGGTCGGCGATCAGGTCGCCCGGCACGCCCAGCATCTCGGACTTGGCCCGGTTGGTGTAGGTGACGAAGCCGCGCTCGAAGACGTCCGACGCCCCGGCGATGTTGCAGATCGCGCCCGCCACCAGCCCGCCGGTGCAGCTCTCGGCCGTGGCCAACCGCAGCGACCTCTGGCGCGCCTCGTCGATCAGCAGGCGGGCCAGGGTCTGGATTTCGAGCGGGAACATCGGCGACTCCTTGGAGCCATCTTGGCGACCGTCCCCGAGTCCGTCATCCCCCGTCGTGCTCTTTCCCTGGCCCGACATCGACTGCGCGGACGCCGGCCTACGGTCGCGGCGGAATGCGGGCGATGGCCTTGATCTCGAAGTCGAAGCCGGCGAGCCAGTTCACGCCGACCGCCGTCCAGTTCGGGTAGGGCGGATCGCCAATTTCCTCGGCGCGAACCGCCAGCACCGTCTCGATCTGCGCTTCCGGATCGGTATGGAAGGTGGTGACGTCGACAACGTCGCCAAGATCGCAGCCGGCGGCGGCCAGGACGGCCCGCAGATTGCTGAACGCCTGGCGGACCTGATCCTCGAACACGGGTTCCGGCGAGCCGTCCTCGCGGCTTCCGACCTGTCCGGAAACAAAGAGGAGGTCTCCGGAGCGGATCGCGGCCGAGTATCGGTGGATCTCATAGAGGGCGTGGCGGTCGGCGGGAAAGATGGCCTCGGGCCTGGTCATGTCTCGTTCCTTTCAAGAGCTGAGGCGGCGAGCCGCCGATGCGCGAGATAGGGGTGGGACGATTGCTGGATAAGACTTTGAAATGCGCATGACCTGATGCAAAAACCCCATCAATGTCGCGCCCCTCGCTCAACGACCTGACGGCCTTCGTGGTGGTCGCCACACATCGCAGCTTCCGTCGCGCGGCGGATGAACTGGGAGTCGCGCCGTCCACCTTGAGCCACACGATGCGCGCCCTCGAGGCGCGCATGGGCATGCGCCTGCTCAACCGCACGACCCGCAGCGTGTCGCCGACCGAGGCCGGCTTTCAGCTGCTGGCCCGGCTTCAGCCGGCGCTCGCCTCGCTGGACGAAGCCCTGGAGAGCGTCTCGGCGTTCCGCGGCGGCGTGGCCGGCGTGGTCCGCATCAACGCGCCGCGCGTGGCGGCGGCGCTGATCGTCCGGGACGTCCTCCCGCTCCTGTCGCAACGTCATCCCGAGGTGACCGTGGATCTCGTCGTCGAAGGGGCGCTGATCGATATCGTGGCGGGCGGATTCGATGCGGGGGTGCGGCTTGTCGAGTCGATCCCGCGCGACATGATCGCGGTTCCGCTGACGCGTCCGCTACGCTTCCTCTGCGTCGCCTCGCCCGCCTATCTGGAGCGCGCCGGCGTACCGACCACGCCCGACGATCTTGGGGCGCATCGTTGCATCGGCCATCGCCTGCCCAGCGGCAGGCTCTATCGCTGGGAGTTCGAGCGGGACGGCCAGGTCATGACGGTCGACACGACCGGATCGATCATCCTCGACGACGAGGACCTGATGGTCGAGGCGGCCGCCAAGGGGCTGGGCGTGGCCTATGTGGCCGAGCCGGCCGCCGCCGCGGCGCTGGCGGCGGGACAGGTGCGCGAAGTCCTGGCGTCCTGGCTGCCCGCGACGGAAGCCGCGGCGGTCTACTATCCCGGCCATCGCGCGGCGCCGCTGGCCTTGCGCGCGTTCCTGGAGGTGGTCCGCGAGGTCAGCAAGTTCGGCTGATCGAGGCCGTCAATCCGGCATAGCCCGCGGCCGGATTTCAGGCCGGCGTCTCGACCACGGCGATGGCCTGGGCGGCCAGGCCTTCGCCGCGACCGGTGAAGCCCATGCCCTCGGTGGTGGTCGCCTTGACGCTGACCCGGTCCAGCGGCAGGTCCAGGATCTGGGCCAGGCGCTCGCGCATCGCCGCCCGGTGCGGCTTGATCTTCGGACGCTCGCAGATCAGCGTCACGTCGACATTGACCAGGGTTCCGCCGCGCCGGCGGACCAGGTCCACGGCGTGGGCCAGGAACCGGTCGGAGGACGCGCCCTTCCACCGCGGGTCGGTGGGCGGGAAGTGGTCGCCGATGTCGCCCTCGCCGATCGCGCCCAGGATGGCGTCGGTCAGGGCGTGCAGGCCGGCGTCGGCGTCGGAGTGGCCGATCAGGGTCTCGTCGTGGGCGATCTGGACGCCGCACAGCCACACGGAGTCTCCAGGACCCCACCGATGAGCGTCGAAGCCCTGGCCCATGCGGGTGATCCGCGCGCGGCCCGCCAGTTGCTCGGCCATGGCGAAGTCCTCCGGATAGGTCAGTTTCATCAGCATCGGGTCGCCGGGCGCGATCACGACCCGTCCGCCGTGGCGCTCGACCACCTGGCCGTCGTCCGTCGGCTCGTCGGGGCCCGCCCAGGCGGCGTAGGCGGCCAGCAGGCGGTCGCGGCGGAACGCCTGCGGGGTCTGGGCCCGCCACAGGTCGTTTCGCGGTTTGGTGACAACGTTGGACTCGAGCGCCCCGCTTTTCAGCGTATCGGCCACCGGCAAGGCCGGAATCGCGCCATCGGCGACTTCGAGGGCCTTCAATACCGCCTGGATTGTTGCGGCGCCGAGAAAGGGTCGGGCGGCGTCGTGGATCAGGACGGGCTCATCGGCCGGGCGATCAATCAGGGCCGCGAGGCCGGCCTGGACGGAGAGGGCGCGAGTCGCGCCGCCGGGCGTCGTCGTCCAGCCCGTGAGGCCCTTCATCGCCATGTCCAGGAGCGGCCGCGCCTGCGAATCCGCAACGATCACGAGCTTTTGCGCGCCGCCGGCCAGCAGGGCTTCCGCCGACCAGCGCAGCACGGTTTTCCCCGCCAACCCGCGCCATTGCTTGGCCTGGCCGGGCCCGGCCCGGACGCCGGAACCGGCGGCGACGATGACGGCGGAGAAGGTCATGGGGGCTGTTTAGCGGGCCAAATTAACTTGTCCAGAGAAGGAGGCTTTACGGCGCCGCACAAATTGCCTAAAAACAGTGCGACGGGGATGCATAGAAAATGAGCAACGGTCTCACAATCGGCAAGGTAGAGGTGCCCGGGCGTGTCTGGATCGCGCCGATGACGGGCGTCTCCGATCTGCCCTTCCGGGAAACCGCCACCCGCCTGGGCGCGGCCTATGTGGCGACCGAGATGGTGGCCTGCGCCGAGTTCGCCCGTGGCCGTCCCGACGTGGTGCGCCGCGCCGCGGTGGGCGAGGGCCTGCCGCTGATGGTCGTCCAGCTGGTGGGCCGCGATCCCGGCTTCATGGCCCAGGGCGCGCGGATGGCCGCGGACGCCGGGGCCCAGATCATCGACCTGAACTTCGGCTGCCCCGCCAAGGAAGTCACCAGGGGCGCCGCCTCGGGCTCGGCCCTGATGCGCGAGCCCGACCTGGCCGAGGCCCTGGTCGCCGCGGCGGTCGAGGCCGTCGACGTCCCCGTCACCGTCAAGATGCGCCTGGGCTGGGACGACGACAGCCGCAACGCCGCCGACATCGCCCGCCGGGCCGTCGACGCCGGCGCCCAGGCCATCACCGTCCACGGCCGCACCCGCTGCCAGTTCTACAAGGGCCAGGCCGACTGGGAGGCCGTGGCGGCGGTCAAGGCCGCGGTCGGCGTGCCGGTGCTGGTCAACGGCGACATCGTCGACGGCGACACCGCCCGCACGGCCCTGGACCAGTCCGGCGCCGACGGGGTGATGATCGGGCGCGGCGTCTACGGCCGTCCCTGGATCGCCCAGGCCATCGAGGCGGCCCTGCGGGGCGAGGGCTTCCGCGAGCCGGACGCCGAGGAACGCCTGGCCATCGCCGTCACCCATTTCCGCCGCAGCCTCGACTTCTATGGCCAGACCCTGGGTCTGAAGATGTTCCGCAAGCACCTGGCGTCCTACATCGAGGCCGCGCCGTGGCCCGACAGCGAGGAGGCCCGCCGCACGGCCCGCGCCGCCCTCTGCCGGCTGGAGGATCCCGCCGCGATCGAGGACGGCCTGGCGGCCCTGTGGCTGGGCGACCGGAGGCTGGCCGCATGAGCGATCACGCCCGCATCGCCTCGGCCCAGGTGGCCGACAGCCTGAAGATCGCGGCCTTCGACCTCAGCCCCGAGCCGGCCCTGGTGGTCGACCGCGACGGTGCGCTGGTGGCGGTCAACGAGGCGGCCGAGGCCCTGTTCGGCCAGGGCCTGTCGCTGCTGGCCCGCGGCCGGTTCCGCGCCGCCCTGCCGCCGGGTTCGGTGCTGGTCTCGATGATGGACCGCGCCCTGTTCGAGGGGGCCCTGGTCCGCGAGCACGGGGTCGAGGTCAACCTGTTCGGCCAGCCGCCGTTCGAGGCGGACGGCGCGGCCGCGCCCCTGGGCGACGGTTCGGTGCTGATGACCCTGCACGTCAAGGGCGTGCTGGGGGTGGAGCGGGCCTCGGACGCCGCCGGCCTGCGCTCGGTGGTGGGGCTGGGCCGCATGCTGGCCCACGAGATCAAGAACCCGCTGGCCGGCATCCGCGGCGCGGCCCAGCTGCTGAAGACCGGCGCCAGCGCCGCCGACCAGCCCCTGGCCCAGCTGATCGTCGACGAGACCGACCGCATCCGTCGGCTGGTCGACCGCATGGAAGCCTTCTCCGACGAGGTCCCCGGGCCGCGCGAGGCGGTCAACATCCACCAGGTGCTGGATCGCGTCCGGGCCCTGGTGGTCAACGGCGTCGCCGACGGCCTGGCCCTGCAGGAGCACTACGACCCGTCGCTGCCGGACGTCTGGGGCGACGAGGACCACCTGATCCAGGTGTTCCTGAACCTGGTCAAGAACGCCGCCGAGGCCGCCCACATGCGCGGCGACGGCCAGGGCATCATCTCGATCCACACCGCCTGGCGTCCCGGCGTGCGCGTGCGCGGCGCCGACGGCAAGGCCACGGCCGGCGCGCCGATCGAGATCCGCGTGCAGGACAACGGCCCCGGCGTGCCGCCCAGCCTGCGCGACCACCTGTTCCAGCCGTTCGTCACCACCAAGGCCAACGGCACGGGCCTGGGCCTGGCCCTGGTCACCAAGCTGGTGACCAGCCACGGCGGCCTGATCGACTTCGACTCCGAGCCTGGCCGCACGGTCTTCCGCGTGCTGCTGCCGATGGCGACCGGAAAGCTTGCCCCCTCCACTGGAGACGCCCACGCATGAACGCCGCCAGCAAGAAGATCCTGATCGCCGACGACGACAGCTCGGTGCGGCTGGTGCTCAGCCAGGCCTTCACCCGGCTTGGATATCAGGTCCGGGCGACCGGCAACGCCACCACCCTGCTGAAATGGGTGACGGACGGCGAGGGCGACCTGATCGTCACCGACGTGATGATGCCGGATGAGAACGTCTTCGACGTGCTGCCGCGCATCCGCAAGGAACGGCCCAAGCTGCCGATCATCGTGATGAGCGCCCAGAACACCCTGCTGACGGCGGTCAACGCCGCCGACGCGGGGGCGTTCGAATACGTGTCCAAGCCCTTCGACCTCGACGACGTCACCGCCGCCGCGCGCCGGGCCCTGTCGCGGCCGGCCGACGCCGAGGCCTCCAAGGCCCAGGCCCGGGCCATGCGCGACGAGCGCCTGCCGCTGATCGGCCGCTCGGCCCCGATGCAGGAGGTCTACCGCACGATCGCCCGCCTGGTCGGCGCCGACCTGACGGTGCTGATCCTGGGCGAGAGCGGCACGGGCAAGGAACTGGTGGCCCGCGCCCTGCACGAGCTGGGCCGCCGCCGCGACGGCAAGTTCGTGGTCATCAACCTGGCCGCCGTGCCGCGCGAGCGGGTCGAGACCGAGCTGTTCGGGCGCGGGGAGGGCGACATGGGCCGCCTGATCGAGGCCGACGGCGGCACCCTGTTCCTGGACGAGATCGGCGACATGCCGCTGGACGCCCAGACGCGCCTGCTGCGGGTGATCGACGGCACCGAGCCGGTGCTCAACCCCAAGACCGGCCGCCGCCCCAACGTGCGGATCATCGCCGCCACCAACCGCGACCTGCGTGGCCTGATCCAGCAGGGGCTGTTCCGCGAGGACCTGTTCTTCCGCCTCAACGTCGCGCCGGTGCGTCTGCCGCCGCTGCGCGACCGCACCGAGGACATCCCGGATCTGGCCCGCACCTTCCTGCTGCGCGCCAATCGCGAGGGCCTGCCGGCCAAGACCATCGACCAGAGCGCGCTGGACCGCATGAAGAGCCACGCCTGGCCGGGCAATGTGCGCGAGCTGGAAAACCTGATCCGGCGGATGTGCGCCCTCTACGCCGAGGAGCTGATCACCGCGCGGATCGTCGACCGCGAGCTGCAGGACCACACCCCGGCCGCCCATGCCGACGAGGGGCCGGTCACCCTGGCCAGTCTGGTCGAGCGCCACCTGTCGTCGCACTTCGCCGACCAGCCCGACGGCGTGCCGGCCGCCGGTCTCTACGACCGGGTGCTGCAGGAGGTCGAGCGCCCGCTGATCCAGCTGACCCTGTCGGCCACCCGCGGCAACCAGGTGCGCGCCGCCGAGATCCTGGGACTCAACCGCAACACCCTGCGCAAGAAGATCCAGGACCTGGGCGTGGAGATGACGCGCGGCCGGCGCTGACCCGGCCACGGGCCCCGAAAGGGGCGTCCCGCCGGGCGTCGCCAGGCGAAGGCCCGGGGATCGATCCCGCCTGCTGACGCTTAATTGGCACATACCTGTTGAGTTTAGGGCACAGCGCCCCTTAAACTTGGTCAATGGCGTCTGTTCCAACCGTGCTGGAGCTTGAAGGACCGCCGACCCGCTTCAGCCGGGCCTGGTGGCGCGAACTGCTGCGGTCGCGCTTCACGCTCGGCGGCGCCTACGGCCTGGCGATCGCCCTGACGGCCACGGCCGTCTTCCTGGCCTCCTCGCCCCCCGCCACCGGGCCGATCGGACCGGCGACCACGATCATCCTCGCCGTCCTGGGTTTCAATCTCGCCCTGATCGTCTGCATCGCCGGCATCGTCGGCTGGCGGCTGCTGGACCTGGTCGACGCGCGGGCCAGCGACGCCGGCGCACGCCTGCACCTGCGGTTCGTGGGCCTGTTCTCGGTGGCCGCCGTGGCGCCCGCGGTGATCGTGGCCCTGTTCTTCGGCGTGCTGGTCAATCGCGGCGTCGACGCCTGGTTCAGCGAGCGCGTCCGCACCGTGGTCGAGAATTCGGCGACCGTGGCGCGCTCCTATGTCAGCGAGCAGACCGAATATATCAGCCAGCACGTCGGGCCGATGGCCGGGGTGCTGAACCTGGCGGCCCCGACCCTGGTCGATTCGCCGGTCGCCTTCGGCCACTACATGAAGGAGCACATGGAGGAGAACGGCTTCTCCGCGGCCTATGTGCTGGATCGCGACGGGCGGATCCTGGCCCGGGCCGAGAACGAGACGGCGCCGCCGTTCCTGGCCCCGCCGCCGTCGAGCTTCCGCCGCACCGACGACGGCGACATCACCTCGCAACGCTTCGTTGAAGAGGACCTGTTCCGAGCTCTCTACCGCCTGAAGGCCTTTCCGGACGCCTATCTCTACGTGGCCCGGCCGATCGACAAGGGCATCCTGGCCCACCTGATCGAGTCGGAGGAATCGCTGATCTCCTACCGGGAGGCGGCCGAGAACCAGGATCGCATCCAGACGATCTTCGGCCTCAGCTACATCGAGACGGCGCTGCTGGTCCTGGTCGCCGCCGTCTGGGTGGGCATCGCCGCCGCCAACTCGATCGCGGGCCCCGTGTCGGGCCTGGTGCAGGCGGCGGGCCGGGTGTCGGCCGGCGACCTGGACGCCCGGGTCGATGTCGAGGCCGGCCCCGAGGAGATCCGCGCCCTGTCGGTGGCCTTCAACATGATGACCACCGACCTGCAGGCCCAGCAGGCGGCCCTGCGGGTGGCCAGCCTGGACGCCGAATCGCGTCGCCAGTTCATCGAGACCGTGCTGTCGGGCGTCAGCGCCGGCGTGGTCGGCCTGGACGCCGCGGGTCGGATCACCGCCCTCAACCGCCGGGCGGGCGACCTGCTGGCCCTGGATGAAAGCGCCGTCGGCCAGCCCCTGGTCGAGGCCGCGCCCGAGCTGGAGACCGTGATCCAGGAGATCAGCGGCGGCCGTCCCAACGCCGAGGTCGAGATCGACGTGATGCGCGGCGGCGAGACGCGGCGGCTGCGCTTCCGCGGCGCGGGCCAGGCGGCCGAGACCCTGGTGCTGACCTTCGACGACATCACCCGCCTGATGGCCGCCCAGCGCAACGCCGCCTGGAAGGACGTCGCCCGGCGCATCGCCCACGAGATCAAGAACCCTCTGACCCCGATCCAGCTGTCGGCCGAGCGGATCCGCCGCAAGTATCGCAAGGACATCACCAGCGACCTGGACACCTTCGATCGCTGCACCGAGACCATCATCCGCCAGGTCGGCGACATCGGCCGGATGGTCGACGAGTTCTCGGCCTTCGCCCGCATGCCGGCCCCGCGCTTCGCTCCGGCCGATCTGGCCGAGATGCTGCGCCAGGCGGTGTTCGCCCAGCGCTTCGTCGACACCGAGACCGAGGTGGCGCTGGAAGAGCCCGGCGAGGAGGTGTGGATCAGCTGCGACGCGCGGATGGTCGGCCAGGCCTTGACCAACATCCTCAAGAACGCCGGCGAGGCGGTCGCCGCGCGCCGCGCCGCTTCGCCGGAGCCGCCGGGCCGGATCGTCGCCAGCCTGGTCTCCGACGACGAGCACCTGTGCCTGGTGGTCGAGGACAACGGCGTGGGCCTGCCCGCCAAGGATCGCGACCGGCTGACCGAACCCTATGTCACGACCCGCGAGAAGGGCACCGGCCTTGGGCTGGCGATCGTCAAGCGGATCATGGAGGACCACGAAGGCGAACTGGTCCTGACCGATGCGCTGAACGGAACCGGCGCCCGGGTCATCCTGAAGTTCCCCACGATCGCGCGGCTCGCCGCCGCCAACGCCCAGAGCGGCGTAGAGGAGATGATATGAGCGCTGACGTGCTTGTGGTCGACGACGAGGTCGACATCCGCGAACTGGTGGCCGGCATCCTGGAGGACGAGGGCTACGCGGTGCGGGTGGCGGCCGACTCCGACCAGGCGCTGGCCGCCTTGCGGGCCCGCAAGCCCGCCTTGCTGGTGCTGGACATCTGGATGCAGGGCGGCGGCATGGACGGGCTGGAGCTGCTCGACATGGTCAAGGGCCTGGATCCAGACCTACCGGTGATCATGATCTCGGGCCACGGCAACATCGAGACCGCCGTCAGCGCCATCAAGCGCGGGGCCTACGAGTTCCTGGAAAAGCCGTTCAAGTCCGATCGCCTGCTGCTGGTGGTCGAGCGGGCCCTCGAAGCGGCCAACCTCAAGCGCGAGAACCGCCGCCTGCGGGTGCAGAGCTTCAGCTCCGACGGGCTGATGGGCAAGTCGGCGGCGGCCCAGGCCCTGCGCCAGCTGATCGCCAAGGTCGCCCCGGCCAACAGCCGGGTGCTGGTCTCCGGCCCGCCCGGCTCGGGCAAGGAGCTGGTGGCTCGGCTGATCCACGGCTCCAGCAGCCGCTCGCGCAACGAGTTCGTGGCGGTCAGCGCCGCGGGCATGGCGCCCGAGCGCCTGGACGTCGAACTGTTCGGCGAGGAAGGCGAGGGCGGTCGCCCGCGCAAGATCGGGGTGTTCGAACGGGCCCACGGCGGCACCCTCTATCTCGACGAGGTGGCCGACATGCCGCGCGAGACCCAGAGCCGCATCCTGCGGGTCCTGGTCGAGCAGCGCTTCCGCCGGGTCGGGGGCGACAACGACGTGCAGGTCGACGTGCGGGTGATCTCGTCGACCTCGCGCGAGCTGCGCGACGAGATCGCCGCCGGCCGGTTCCGCGAGGACCTGTTCCACCGCCTGAACGTGGTGCCGGTGCGGGTGCCGGGCCTGTCGGAGCGTCGCGAGGACATTCCCGAGCTGATCAACTACTTCATCGAGCGCATCGCCGAGGCCACCGGCATGCAGCGTCGGCGGCTGGGCGAGGACGCCCTGGCGACGCTGCAGGTCCAGGCCTGGCCGGGCAACGTCCGCCAGCTGCGCAACAACGTCGAGCGGATGCTGATCCTGGCCTCGGGCGAGCCGGGCGACCTGATCACCGCCGAGATGCTCAACACCAACGAGCAGCCGACCGGCGGCAACGCCGGGGCGATCGGGGCCGAGCGGATCATCGCCCTGCCGCTGCGCGAGGCCCGCGAGCTGTTCGAGCGCGAATATCTGAACGCCCAGATCCTGCGGTTCGGCGGCAACATCTCGCGCACCGCTAACTTCATCGGCATGGAGCGCTCGGCCCTGCACCGAAAACTCAAATCCCTCGGCGTCGCCGGTGCGCGGGTCGAAGAGGAAGAGTAACCAACCTCCGCTCATCCCGGCGAAGGCCGGGACCCAGATCCCATGGCGGTGTGACGGATTGGAAGGGCTCGGCGCTACTGGAGTCAGCCCCACAGCCATTCCATCTGGGTCCCGGCCTTCGCCGGGATGAGCGGTTTGATTGTGTGTCGGCGGTAAGATGACCGCTCGGAAGGGAACCAAGACATGTCGCGTTTCGCCTACGTCAACGGCCGCTTTGTCCGCCACGGCGAGGCCGCCGTACATATCGAGGATCGCGGCTACCAGCTGGCCGATGGGGTCTACGAGGTGTGGGCGGTGTTCGGGGGCAAGCTGGCCGACGCGGCCGGGCACTTCACGCGGCTGTGGCGCAGCCTGGACGAACTGAAGATCGACCATCCGATGAGCGAGAAGGCCCTGACCGTGGTGTTGCGCGAGGCCATCCGCCGCAACAGGGTGGTCGAGGGCCTAGTCTATCTGCAGGTGACCCGCGGCGTCGCCCCGCGCGACCACGCCTTTCCCAATCCCGCCGTGCCGCCGGCCGTGGTGATCACCGCCAAGCGCGTCGACCGTGCGGCGGCCGAGGCCAAGGCCGCCAAGGGCCAGTCGGTGGTCACCGTGCCGGAGACCCGCTGGGGCCGCTGCGACATCAAGTCGATCGGCCTGCTGCCCAACGCCCTGGCCAAGCAGGTCGCCCGCGAGCATGGGGCGGTCGAGGCCTGGTTCGTCGACGAGCTGGGCCTGGTCACCGAAGGCGCCTCGTCCAACGCCTGGATCGTCGACGCCGAGGGGCGGCTGCGCACCCGCGACACCCAAGCCAACATCCTGCGCGGGATCACGCGCTCCACCCTTTTGGAGGTGATCGCCGAGGCCGGACTTCCCGTGGCCGAACAGCCGTTCACGGTGGACGAGGCCAAGGCCGCCAAGGAGGCCTTCATCACCGGCGCCGGCACGCTGGTGCTGCCGATCGTCAGCCTCGACGGGGTGAAAATCGGCGATGGCCAGCCCGGACCGGTGGCGACGCGGCTTCGGCGTCTCTATATCGAGCGCGCCAAGGCCGCCGCGATCTAGGTTGCACGACCACATTTCGGGGCAATGGCGCAGTTTCTTTGCCGATTGGTCATACCAACCGGCGAAAAATGCTTTAGTCTGAACTTGTTTGTGTGGGGGGCGTGTGGCCCTCCGAAACAATAAGAGGGGAATCCCCATGTCGACCGAGAAAAAACAAAACCTTCAGGACACCTTCCTGAACAGCGTGCGCAAGTCGAAGACGCCGCTGACCATCTTCCTGGTGAACGGCGTGAAGCTGCAGGGCGTTGTCAGCTGGTTCGACAATTTCTGCGTCCTGCTCCGCCGCGACGGCCAGTCCCAGCTGGTCTACAAGCACGCCATTTCGACGATCATGCCGGCTCAGCCCGTGCAGCTGTACGAGCCGAGCGCTGATCAAGACGATTGATTCCTAGCGTTTGACCAAATCCACTTCGAAATCCCCAAACGGGATGATCGACCACGCGGCGCCGATCTTCAGGGCGTTCGTGATCCACCCCGTGCGTCCGACGCGCGGCCAGTCGGCCCTCGAGGCGCGTGATCCCAACGCGCGGCTCGAGGAAGCCGTCGGCCTGGCGATCGCCCTCGACCTCGAGGTCGTCGAGACCACGATCGCGCCCCTGCGCGCGGTCACCCCCGCCACCCTGTTCGGCAAGGGCAAGATCGAGGAGTTCGCCGCGATCTGCGAGGTCGAGAAGATCGACGTCGCGGTGTTCGACGACCAGCTGACCCCGGTCCAGCAACGCAACCTGGAAAAGGCCCTGAACGTGAAGGTCGTCGACCGCACGGGCCTGATCCTGGAGATCTTCGCCCGCCGGGCCCGCACCCGCGAGGGCAAGCTGCAGGTCGAGCTGGCGCGGCTGGACTACGAGCGCTCGCGCCTGGTTCGCACCTGGACCCACCTGGAGCGCCAGCGCGGTGGCACCGGCAACACCGGCGGCCCCGGCGAGACCCAGATCGAGCTGGACCGCCGCCTGATCGCCGGCACGATCGGCAAGCTCAAGCGCGAGCTGGAGGAGGTGCGGCGCACCCGCACCCTGCACCGCAGCGCCCGCAAGAAGGTCCCGTACCCGACCGTGGCCCTGGTGGGCTACACCAACGCCGGCAAGTCGACCCTGTTCAACCGCCTGACCAACGCCACGGTCGTGGCCCAGGACATGCTGTTCGCCACCCTGGACCCGACCCTGCGCACCGTGAAGCTGCCCGACGGCCGGCCGGCGATCCTGTCCGACACCGTCGGCTTCATTTCCGACCTGCCGCACGAGCTGGTCGAGGCCTTCCGCGCCACCCTGGAGGAGGTGCAGGAGGCCGACGTGGTGCTGCACGTGCGCGACGTGGCCAATCCCGACACCGACTCCCAGGCCCGCGACGTCCAGAAGGTGCTGGCCGAGCTGAAGGTGCTGGGCGACGACGGCGAGGCCGAAGGCGGCAAGACCCTGATCGAGGTCTGGAACAAGATCGACCTGGTCGACGGCGAGGCCCGCGAGATCCTGGAGGGCCAGGCCCGCCGCCTGGGCGCCTCGGCGGTCTCGGCGGTCACCGGCGAAGGCTGCGCCGAGCTGCTCAGGCGGGTCGGCGGCCTGATCGACGACACCCCGCCGGTCGCCGTGCGCCTGGCGGCCAAGGACGGCGAGGCCCTGGCCTGGATCTATCGCAACGGCCGGGTCGAGAGCCGCGAGGACGAGACCGAGGGCGGCGTGCGCCTGATCGCCCGCCTGGACGCCCAGGCCCTGGGACGGTTCGAGCGGCAGTTTCCCGACGTCTGGGTGATGGCCGCCGGCGACTAGGGGCGATCCGCAGTCAGACCTGATCCCCCAACTTACCGTCATTCCCGCCCCTGTGGCGGGAACCTCTTTGTCCGTCGCAGGTGCAATTGAGTGGCTCGCCAGCGCGCCAAGGCGTCTCACCGTCAGCTGAACCAGGGGTTCCCGCCACGAGGGCGGGAATGACGAACGGGAGGGGGCGGGCTTGTGATATTCGCGCTCCAGGTGAACACTCCGATCTCGCATTCGGAGCGCGAGCATGGCCAACGATCTCTGGGACGGCGTCACTGTGCCGGCCGCCGCCACCACCGTCGTCAAGCGGGTGGAGGGCTTCTTCGCCCAGCCCTATGATGACAACGGCGCGCTGCCGGGCGGCACCTGGACGATCGGCTACGGCACAATCCGCGACGCGGCCGGCAAGCCCGTCACGCCCTCGACCCCGGCCATCACCGAGGCCCAGGCCGTCAAGCTGCTGCTGCGCGACATGAAGCGCGCCGCCCAGGACGTCCACACCCGCGTGCGGACGCCGTTGCTGGTCCACGAGGCCGCGGCCTTGATCTCGTGGACCTACAATCTGGGCGACGGGGCGCTGCGCACCTCGACGATGCTGCGCAAGCTGAACGCCGGCGAGAAGGCGGCCGTGCCCGACGAGATGCGCCGCTGGATCAACCAGAACGGCAAGCCGCTGGTCGGCCTGCTGCGCCGACGCTGGGCCGAGGCGGCGATCTTCCAGGGCAAGGACCCGGTCAACGCCTGCGTTCGGGCCTGGCGCGAGATCGACGACCTGACCGACTGGCCGGCGTTCTAGAGCGAAGACGCCCACCGCCCTTCCTCCCGTCCGCATAAAGCGGGGGAATAGGTGTGGCGAAAGGCTATTTTGCTCGCTCCGCCGCCTTGGCCGCGTTCCACAGGCCGTCCATCTCGGCCAGGTCCGACTGGTCGGGCGTGCGGCCGTCCTTGGCCAGTTCGGCCTCGATGAAGGCGAAGCGGCGAACGAACTTGGCGTTGGTGGCGCGCAGGGCGTCCTCGGGCTCGACGTCCAGCTTGCGGGCCAGGTTGGCGACCACGAACAGCAGGTCGCCCAGCTCTTCGCGGGCCTTGGCCTTGTCGCCGGCGGCGATCTCGACCTTCAGCTCGGCGACCTCCTCGGCCAGCTTGTCCAGCACCTCGTCCGTGGAGGGCCAGTCGAAGCCGACCCGGGCGGCGCGCTTGGTCAGCTTGACGGCGCGGGTCATGGCCGGAAGCCCGGCGGGGACGTCGTCCAGCACGCCGCCCTTCTTCTTGGCCTGGCGCTCCTGGGCCTTCAGCGCCTCCCAGCCGGCGGTCTGGGCGTCCTGGCTTTCATAGGCGTGGTCGCCGAACACGTGCGGGTGGCGGCGCACCATCTTGTCGTTGATCGCCCGGGCCACGCCGGCCAGGTCGAACGCGCCCTGTTCCTCGGCCATGCGGGAATGGAACACCACCTGCAGCAGCAGGTCGCCCAGCTCCTCCTTCAGGTCCGAAAGGTCGTTCCGCTCGATGGCGTCGGCGACCTCGTAGGCCTCCTCGACGGTGTAGGGCGCGACGGTGGCGAAGGTCTGCTCCAGGTCCCACGGGCAGCCGCCGTCGGGATCGCGCAGCCGGGCCATGATGTCCATCAGGGTGAAGAGCGGATGCTGCCCCCCCTCAAGCTCATTTGGCTCACGAGGATCATTCAGCGGCGGGGTTGGGAGCGGCGAGAGGGGCGACATGCGGTTCCGGGGTCGGGCTGGGGAGGGGCTCGGCCGCGTCCCGTTCGTCGAGCTGACGACGGATCTCGGCGTGGGCGGTCGCGTCCAGCGGATAGCGCAGGATGACCGCGCACACCAGCAGGCCCAGCACCGCCGGGGCCACGGCGTACATGGTGATCAGGGCGGTGTCGCCCTGCGCGCTGGGAACCTTGGGATCGAACCCCAGCCAGGACAGCAGCAGGAAGACGCCGATCGCCAGGGCGTAGCCCAGCTTCACCGTGCCGTTGACGACGGCGTACAGAAGGCCGGTGCGGTCGATGCCGCTGGCCAGCCGCTCCTCGTCGCCGATGTCGGCCATCATCGAGCGCACCAGCAGCGGGGCGGCCGAATAGGGCAGGCCGGCCAGCACCAGTATGGCCATGCCGACTAGGGTCGGGGCGTTGAAGCCGAAGCCGCCCTGATTGGCGGGCGTGAAGACCGAGGCCACCTGGACCACGGCGTAGACCACCGAGGCGATGGCCAGGGCCCGGTGCTTGCCGACCTTGCGGGCCAGGGCCGGCCAGATCGGCGAGCCCAGCAGGGCGGCGACGAAATAGACCAGCAGCAGGACGCCGGCCGTGGCCTTGTCGAAGCCCTTGATACGCTCGAAGAAGAAGAAGAACAGCGCCCCGGCGACGCCCGGCGCCAGGCCCATCAGCAGGTCGGCGATCAGCAGCTTCTGCACCGAAGGCCGCTTGATCAGGCCCAGATACTGCTTGAGGCCGGCCGCGTGCCTGACCGGCGGCACGTTGGTCTCGCCGACCACGCCGATGGCCAGCAGGAAGGTCAGGGGCAGCAGGATGATGATGAACCAGCCCATGGCCCGGATGCCGGCGGCGTGGTCGCCCTTGAAGACGATCCCCAGGATCGGCGGCAGCAGCAGCACCAGGATCATGCCGACCACGTTGCCCGCCTGCCACCAGCCATAGATCCGCGAGCGCTGCTGATAGTCGGGCGACAGCACCGCCCCCCAGGCCGTGTGCGACAGCACCGCCATGGAGTAGCCGACGTAGCAGACGATCAGCGCCGCCCAGAGATAGACGGGCCCGACGCCGGGCTTGGCCATGAACAGGGCGTAGGCGGCGACCATCAGCACCGGGGCGGCGGCGGCCAGCCAGGGCCTGAAGCGGCCGATCCGGGTCCGGGTGCGGTCCATGACCCCGCCCAGGATCGGGTCCAGGAGGATGTCGGCCAGCCGCACCAGCAGGAAGGCCGCGCCCACCACCGACAGGGAAAGGCCCAGGTCGCTGACATAGTATTCCGGCAGATAGACCACTAGCGGCAGGCCCAGGGCCGCCAGGGGCAGGCAGGGCGCGGCGAAGGCCGCCAGGGTCCAGGATGAGCGCCGTCCGGTCATGCGTTCCTCGCCGAGAGCGGGTGGGGCCCCCGCCTTCATGAACAATGATCAGACGCCGTGTCGAGGCGCCTGGCAAGGGCTCTGCGAAACGCAGGTTTCAGCGTCGGGGCTTGGAGCCGTCGCTGAACTGGTCCTTGGCCAGCCGGTCGGCCAGGCGGTCGAAGGCGTCCTCGGCGTCGTGCCAGGTCGAGCCGTACCGCGCCCAGCGGATGTCGGATTCCCACCAGCCGTAGGCGATCGGCGTGCTGCGGCCGGCCGCATCGACATAGCGGCCGCCGATCTGCGCCCCGCCCACCCCGAAGCTCTGGTAGGACAGGCCCGGCGTCTTGCTCATCTGCTGCGGGGTCGGGCGGTTGGGCTTGGCGTCCTCGATCACCAGGTCCAGGGTCCCGCCGCCGGGGCGGGGCGGCAGCCGGCGTTCGACGGAGCGCTGAAGCTGGCTGGCCAGGATGTCGAACTCGCGCTGGCCCAGCTCGTCGACCTTCTCGGCCAGTTTCGGGCCGATGGAGACCTTGACTTCCGAGACGGCCGGGGCGGCGAGGGCGGGCTGAGCCGCGCCCAGCAGGAGGACGGCGGAGACGAGGGCGAGGCGCATGATGGGCTCCCGGATCAGGCTTGGCTTGGAATGTGGGGGTCGCGCGGGCGCGGCGCCAGGCTGAAGACCGCCCAACCCAGCAGGGCCGACAGCAGCGAGCCGGCCAGCACGCCGATCTTGGTCTCGTCCTGCAGGACCGGGGAGGCGAAGGCCAGGTTGTTGATGAACAGGCTCATGGTGAAGCCGATGCCGCACAGGGCCGAGACGCCGAACAGCTGGGTCCAGGACGCGCCGCTGGGCCGCTGGGCCCAGCCCAGCCTGATCGCCGCCAGGCAGAACAGCCCCACCCCGATCGGCTTGCCCAGGAACAGGCCCAGGGCCGCGCCCAGGGTGGCGGGCGCGGTCAGCTCGGCCAGCCCGACCTGGCCCAGGGCGACGCCGGCGTTGGCGAAGCCGAACACCGGCACCACCAGATAGGCCACCCACGGATTGAGGCCGTGCTCCAGCCGGTGCAGCGGCGAATGGGCGTCGTCCAGGTGCGTGGGGGAGCGGGTGATCGGAATGGTCATGGCCAGGATCACCCCCGCCAAGGTGGCGTGCACGCCGGACTTCAGGAAGAAGAACCAAAGCCCAGCGCCGACAAGGAGATAGGGCCAGAGCCTCATCACCTTCAGCCGGTTCATCGCCACCAGGACGACCAGGGTCGCGGCCGCGCCGCCCAGCGCCCAGAGGGTCAGGTGGTCGGTATAGAAGACGGCGATGATCAGGATCGCGCCCAGGTCGTCGATGATCGCCAGGGCGGCCAGGAAGATCTTCAGCGAGCCCGGCACGCGCGGTCCCAGCAGCGACAGCACCCCCAGGGCGAAGGCGATGTCGGTGGCGGCCGGGATCGCCCAGCCGCGCAGGTTGGCTGGCGTGTGGAGATTGAGCGCCACATAGATCAGGGCCGGGACGACCATCCCGCCCAGGGCCGCCACGCCGGGCAGCACCCGCCGCGACCAGGTCGACAGCTCGCCATCGACCACCTCGCGCTTGATCTCCAGCCCGACCAGCAGGAAGAACACCGCCATCAGCCCGTCATTGACCCAGTGGGCGACGCTCAGGCCCGCCACATAGGCGTGCAGGACATGGAAGTAGTCGCCGGCCAGCGGCGAATTGGCCACGATCAACGCCAGGGCCGCCGAGCCCATCAGCAAGAGGCCGCCGGCGGATTCGCTTTTCAGGAAGGCGCGGAGGGCGGAAAGCGGGCGGGCGGTCGTCATGGGCGGGCCTCGCGGGGAATCGTTGGCTAATCTTGGCCCGACAGGCGTCCCAAGAGCTACCGAAACCGACCCACCCCTTATCGTTGTCATCCCGGAAAGCGCGCAGCGCTTGTCCGGGACCCAGGTGAACCGCAAGGCCTTTACCCAGTCCCCTGGGTCCCGGACAGCCTCTGCGAGGCTTCCGGGATGACAACCGTTGTAGTGGCTCTACAGTCCCGCGATCCGCGCGATCGCCGGCATGTCCAGCGACCGCTCCAACACCGCCGCGATCTCGTCCAGGGCCGCGTCCACCCGGGCGGCATGGTCGCCGGGAGACACCGCCACGCCCAGCGGGGCCAGCAGGGCCGAGCGCGCCTCGCCACGCTCGAACAGGCCGTGGACATAGGCTCCGGCCACCCGGCCGTCGGCGGACACCGCCCCGTCGGTCGCGCCGCCGTCCATCGCCAGCATCGGCCGCGCCGCGCCCGGACCGGTCGTGCGGCCGACATGCATCTCGTAGCCGGAGAAGGCCGCGCCGCCGTCCAGCAGCCGCCCCGACACGGCGCGCAGCACCTTGTCGCCCCGCAGCACGGTCTCGACGTCCAGCAGGCCCAGGCCCGGCGCGGAACCGGGCGCGCCCTCGACGCCCTCGGGGTCGGACACGCTCCGGCCCAGCATCTGGTAGCCGCCGCAGATCCCCAGCACCCGGCCGCCGCGCCGGACATGGGCCAGGATGTCGATGTCCCAGCCCTGGGCGCGCAGGAAGGCCAGGTCGGCCAGGGTAGCCTTGGTGCCCGGCAGGATCACCAGATCGGCGTCGCCAGGCGCGGGCGTCCCGGGCGGCAGGAAGGCGAAGTCGATGGCGGGATCGGCCCGCAGCGGGTCGAACTCGTCGAAATTGGCGATCCGCGACAGCATCGGGACCACGATCCGCACGCGCCGGTCGCCGTCGGCGCGGACGGGACGCTCCAGCACCACGGCGTCCTCGGCGGGCAGGGCGCGGGCCGGGGCCAACCACGGCGCCATGCCCAGGTTCGGCCAGCCGGTGCGCGCGACGATCTCGCGGCGGCCGTCGTCGAACAGCGAAGGATCGCCACGGAACTTGTTGATGATGAAGCCCTTGATGCGGTCGCGATCAGCCGCGTCCAGCACCAGGTGGGCCCCGGCCAGGGCGGCGATCACGTGACCCCGGTCGATGTCGCCGACCAGGGCCACGGGCACGTCGGCGGCGTGGGCGAAGCCCATGTTGGCGATGTCGCCGGCCCGCAGGTTGGTCTCGGCCGGGCTGCCCGCGCCCTCGACCAGCACCAGGTCCGCCTCGGCGGCCAGCAAGCGATAGCTTTCGACCGTGGTGGCCAGCAGGTCGGGCTTCAGCCCCTGGAACGCCCGGGCCCTGTAGGCCCCGACCACCTTGCCCCGCACCACCACCTGGGCCCCGATGTCGCTCTGGGGCTTGAGCAGCACCGGGTTCATGTGGACGGTCGGCGGGGTGCGGCAGGCGATCGCCTGCAGCGCCTGGGCCCGGCCGATCTCGCCGCCGTCTTCGGTGACCGCGGCGTTGTTGGACATGTTCTGCGGCTTGAACGGCCGCACGACCAGGCCGCGATTGGCGAACAGCCGGCACAGGCCGGCCACCAGGGTCGACTTGCCCACGTCCGAACCGCAGCCCTGAAGCATCAAAGAAGGGATCATCAGCGAGGCCATGGCCCGCGCCTACAGGGCGCGCCGATCAGGGTCAATGCACGGCTGGCGCAAGGGCGGCGAGCGCTCTATATCCCCGGTCACATGACCATCGATCACGACTCCCGCCTCCGGCGGCTGAAGTTCCGGGCCTGGCATCGCGGTTTTCGGGAAGCGGACCTCATTCTGGGGCCGTTCGCGGACACCCATGGTCCCAACCTGACCTCCGAGCAGCTCGACACGTTCGAAGCGCTGATGGAGGAGTCGGATCGCGAGATCTACGCCTGGATCGTCGGCCAGGAGCCGACGCCGGCCAGGTTCGACACCGATGTCCTGACCCTGATCAAGACCTTCCGCTACGAAGCCCACGCGTCGCGGCCGATCGGGGACGGAGCCTAACCCTTACCCTATGAACCGCTCATCCCGGCGAAGGCCGGGAACCAGATGGAATGACGGTGCGGCTGACGCCAAAGGCGCTGAGTTTTTCCAATCGGCCGCCCAGCTTTGGGATCTGGATCCCGGCATTCGCCGGGATGAGCGGAACTAGAGAACGATTGAGAGCCAGGAGCCTGTCCTGGGCAACAGCATCAACACCGGCGGCGTTGTCGCTGACCTAGTCTTGTGAAGAGCAGCATGGCCTACGACGCCAAACAGATCGCCAAGGCCTCGGGAGGCCTGACCCTGGCCGGCGCGCCGGAAGGTTTCGACGCCCTGGTGATGGCCGACATCGCCCGGGCCCGCGGCGGCCTGACCGCCTTCGTGGCCCGCGACACCGCCCGGGCCAGCGCCTTCATCGACGCCCTGAAGTTCTTCGCCCCCGAGATCGAGGCGGTGCTGTTCCCGTCCTGGGACTGCCTGCCCTACGACCGCATCGGGCCCTCGGCCGGGGTGGCCGCCGTGCGCATGGCCACCCTGCATCGCCTGGCCGAGGGGCTGGGCAAGGACAAGCCGGCCATGCTGGTCACCGCCGCGCCGGCCCTGCTGCAGCGCGTGCCGGAAAAGTCGGTGCTGCTGCGCGCCAGCTATTCGGCCAAGGTCGGCAACAGCGTCGACGTCGCCGACCTGGAGCGCTATTTCGCGATCAACGGCTACAGCCGCGCCTCGACCGTGTCCGAGCGCGGCGAGTTCGCCATCCGCGGCGGCGTCATCGACGTCTATCCGCCGGCCGCCGAGGAGCCGGTGCGCCTGGACCTGTTCGGCGACACGCTGGAGAGCATCCGCGCCTTCGATCCCGAGACCCAGCGCTCGACCAAGCAGCTTCGCGAGATCCAGCTGCTGCCGGTCAGCGAGGCCCTGCTGGACAAGGACGGCGTCTCGCGGTTCCGGGCCGGCTACATCCGGGCGTTCGGCGCGCCGGGCGACGATCCGCTGTACGCCACGGTTAGCGAGGGCGGCCGCCGCGCGGGCCTGGAGCACTGGCTGCCGCTGTTCTACGAGCGGATGGCGACCCTGTTCGACTACCTGCCGGACGGCGCCCTGATCGGCGTCGACCACCAGGTCACGGAAAGCCGCGACGAACGGCTGGCGATGATCGCCGACGCCTACGACGCCCGCGCCTCGGCCGACCGCAAGTCGGCCTACCGCCCCCTGGCGCCCGACGCCCTCTACCTGACCGCCCAGGAGTGGGACCGGGCCGTCGAGGATCGTCCCAACCGCAAGTTCACGCCGTTCCAGCCCCAGGGTCTGGACGTCGTCGACCTGGGCGCCAAGCTGGGCCGCGCCTTCGCCGCCGAGCGGGCCCAGGACAGCGTCAACCTGTTCGAGGCCACCGCCGACCATGCCCGCAAGCTGGCCGGAGAGGGGAAACGCGTCCTGTTCGCCTCGTGGTCGGAGGGCTCGTCCGAGCGCCTGGGGACCATGCTGGCCGACCACGGCCTGAAGAAGATCCCCTACGCCGCCTATTGGCAGGCGGCCAAGGCCAACGATCCCAAGACCCCGCAGCGGGTGGTCCTGCCGCTGGACAACGGCTTCGAGACCGAAAACCTGGCGGTGATCTCCGAGACCGACATCCTGGGAGATCGCCTGGCCCGGCCGCGCAAGAAGCGCCGCGCCGCCAACTTCCTGGCCGAGGCCAGCGCCCTGACCCCGGGCGACCTGGTCGTCCACATCGACCACGGCATCGGCCGCTACGAGGGCCTCAAGACCCTGGACGTCCAGGGCGCGCCGCACGACTGCCTGGACCTGCTCTATGGCGGCGAGGCCAAGCTCTACCTTCCGGTCGAGAACATCGACCTGCTGACCCGCTACGGGACCGACGGCGAGAACGTCCAGCTGGACAAGCTGGGCGGCGCGGCCTGGCAGGGGCGCAAGGCGAAAGCGAAAGAACGCCTGCGGGTCATGGCCGAGGGCCTGATCCAGATCGCCGCCGCCCGCCAGCTGAAATCGGTGGAGGAGACCGACCCGCCGCACGGGGTGTTCGACGAGTTCTGCGCCCGCTTCCCCTACGAGGAGACCGACGACCAGCTGTCGGCCATCGCCGACGTGCTGGAGGACCTGTCCTCGGGCAAGCCGATGGACCGGCTGATCTGCGGCGACGTGGGCTTCGGCAAGACCGAGGTGGCCCTGCGCGCCGCCTTCGTGGTGGCGATGAGCGGCAAGCAGGTGGCCGTGGTCTGCCCGACCACGCTTCTGGCCCGCCAGCACTACAAGACCTTCAAGGACCGCTTCCAGGGCTGGCCGGTCAAGGTCACGCGCCTGTCGCGCCTGGTCACCGGCAAGGAGGCTTCCGACACCCGCGAGGGCCTGGCCAACGGCCAGTTCGAGATCGTTGTCGGCACCCACGCCATCCTGTCCAAGCAGGTGTCGTTCAAGGACCTGGGTCTGGTGATCGTCGACGAGGAGCAGCACTTCGGGGTCAAGCACAAGGAGAAGCTCAAGGAGCTTCGCGCCGACGTGCACATGCTGACCCTGACCGCCACGCCGATCCCCCGCACCCTGCAGATGGCGCTCAGCGGCATCCGGGAGATGTCGATCATCGCCACCCCGCCGGTCGACCGCCTGGCCGTGCGCACCTACATCAGCCCGTTCGACCCGGTCACCCTGCGCGAGGCCCTGCTGCGCGAGAAGTACCGCGGCGGCCAGGCCTATTACGTGGTGCCGCGTATCAAGGACCTGGAGGACATCGAGAAGTTCCTCCGCACCCAGGTTCCGGAGATCAAGTACGTGGTCGGCCACGGCCAGATGGCCCCGACCCAGCTGGAAGACGTGATGACCGCCTTCTACGAGGGCCAGTACGACGTGCTCCTGGCCACGACGATCGTCGAAAGCGGGCTGGACATTCCGTCGGCCAACACCCTGATCGTCCACCGCGCCGACATGTTCGGCCTGGCCCAGCTCTACCAGATCCGCGGCCGGGTCGGCCGGTCCAAGGCCCGGGCCTACGCCTATCTGACCACGCCGGCCGAGAAGCAGATCACCCTGTCGGCCGAGAAGCGCCTGAAGGTGCTGCAGTCGCTGGACAGCCTGGGCGCCGGTTTCCAGCTGGCCTCCCACGACCTGGATCAGCGCGGCGGCGGCAACCTGCTGGGCGACGAGCAGAGCGGCCACATCAAGGAGATCGGCGTCGAGCTCTACCAGCAGATGCTGGAGGACGCCGTCGCCGAGCTGCGCGAGCGCCAGGGGGCCGAGGCCCTGCTGGAGGACCGGGGCTGGTCGCCGCAGATCAACACCGGCGCGGCCGTGATGATCCCCGACGACTACGTGCCCGACCTGAATGTGCGGCTGTCGCTCTATCGCCGCCTGTCCGAGGCCGAGAAGGCCGCCGACCGCGAGGCCCTGGCCGCCGAGCTGATCGACCGCTTCGGCCCGCTGCCGCCCGAGACCGACAGCCTGCTCAAGGTCGTGGCCATCAAGGGCCTGTGCCGCGAGGCCAATGTCGCCAAGATCGACGTCGGCCCCAAGGGCGCGGTGGCCAGCTTCCGCAACGACGAATTCGCCAATCCCCTGGCCCTGGTCCAGTTCGTGGCCAAGAACAACGTCGTCTGGAAGGTGCGTCCCGACCAGAAGGTGGTGGTCAAGGGCGAATGGGACACCCCGGCCCAGCGGCTGGACGCGGCCGAGAAGATCCTGTCGCAGCTGGCCAGGCTGGCCAAGGCGGCGTGAGCCGAAGGCGGTAGCTGACAGGGGGTGTCAGCAGGCTGTCCTTAGATCCTGGTCGCCGCAGCGACGAGGATTCCCATGACCGCCCAGACCGTGATCGAACTGCGCCAGTACCGGATGAAGCCGGGCCGTCGCGACGAGCTGATCGCCCTGTTCGAGCGCGCGTTCGTCGAAAGCCAGGAGGCCCGCGGCATGAGCCTGCTGGGCCAGTTCCGCGACCTCGACGCGCCGGGCCATTTCGTCTGGATGCGCGGCTTCGAGAGCATGGCGGCCCGCAAGGCGGCGCTGGAAGGCTTCTATGGCGGCCCGGTCTGGCGGGCCCACCGCGAGGCCGCCAACGCCACGCTGGACGACAATGACGACGTCCTGCTGCTGAAGCCGCCGGTCGCCGCGGCGCGCCTCGACCTGCCGTCGCGTCGGCCGGACGGGACGGACCTGGGACCGGCGTTCCTGGTCGGGCTGACGATCCAGGCCCTGGACGGTCCGCCGCCCGCCGACTTCGCCGCCCGGTTCGAGGGCGAGGTGCGGCCCGCCCTCGAAGCGGCCGGCGCGGCGGTGCTGGGCTGGATGGTCACCGAGGCGGCGGAGAACACCTTTCCCCGGCTGCCGGTGCGCGAGGGCGAACAGCTGCTGGCCTGGATCAGCCGCTTCGCCGACGAGCAGGCCCATGCCGAGCACCTGGTCCGCGCCGAACGGGCGGGCCTGGGCGACGGTTTTGGCCTCAGGTCGAGGCGCGGCGTGATCCAGCGCCTGCGCCTGCAGCCCACGGCCCGCTCGCGGCTGCGATGACCGGGTCCGGATCCCGCCAGCCAGGGCGGCGCGGGTCCGCCAGGATCGGGGAAACCTCGAGAGGAGATGTCCCATGGCCACCATCACCAAGTCCGTCGAGGTCGCCCGGGCGCCCGACCAGGTCTGGGACGCGGTGCGCGACTGGGGCCACGTCCACCAGCGGCTCTGTCCCGGCGCCCTGACCGACTGCCGGGAGGAGGAGGGCGCGCGGATCGTCACCTTCGCCAATGGCCTGGTCGCCCGCGAGCTGATCGTCGCGGTCGATGACGCGGCCCGCCGCCTGGTCTGGTCGGTGGTCGGCAGCGCGCTGCTGACCCACCACAACGGCGCGATGCAGGTGTTGCCGGAGGGATCGGGCAGCCGCATCGTCTGGACCGCCGACCTCCTGCCGCATGACGCCGCCGAACGGGTCGCGGGCTTCATGGACCTGGGGTGTTCGGCGATGAAGACGACGCTGGAGGGATGACGCGCCCGGCCGCCCGGGCAGTCCAGGGTGAGCCAACACCCTGCCCGTCGGGGGCCTCCATTGCAGCTTCGGCGCGTGAGCGTGAAACCGCGCCTGCGAAAAACCCCCTCAGTCGGCTTCGCCGACAGCTCCCCCAGAGGGGGACCAATTACGCGGTGCGGCGGGTGGCCGACCAGATCCTCCCCCTCTGGGGGAGGTGGCCCGAAGGGCCGGAGGGGGGCTGCGGCGTCGGCGGCTCAGGCCGCCAACTGCGCCTTGGCCGCCCTGGCCTCGCGCCGCCGCTCACGGGTCAGGCCGCCTGTTCAAGCGCCTTGTCGATGGCCTGGGCGATGTTTTCCGGGCTCTCGGCGCCGACGACCGCCAGCTTGCCGCCGAAGATGGCGAACGGCACGCCGGTGACGCCGGCCTGGACGGCCATGGCGTGCTCGCGGGCGACGATGTCCTTGTCCGCGCCCTCGGACAGCAGCCGCAGGATCACTACCGGGTCCATGCCGGCCGCCGCACCAAGGTCCGCCAGCACCGCAGGCTCGCCGATGTCGCGGCCATGGGTGAAATAGGCGGCGAACAGGGCCTCGACCACGGCGTCCTGCTTGCCGGCGCCCTGGGCCCAGCGGATCAGGCGATGGGCGGCGCTGGTGTTGGGCGAGCGTTCGATGGCGTCGAAGTCAAAGACGACGCCTTCCTCCGCGCCGGCCTCGACCAGCGCCGTGTGCACCGCCTTCAGCTTCAGGGCGTCCTTGAACTTGCCGGCCATATAGGCTTTGCGATCAACGCCTTGCTCGGGAAGGGTCGGGTCCAGCTGGTAGGGCCGCCAGACGACCAGAGGCTCGACATCCGGCCGCAGGGCCAGCGCCGACTTCACCCGCCGCCAGCCCAGATAGCACCAGGGACAGACCACGTCGGCGACGAGGTCGATCAGCAGCGGTTGGCCCATGGCGTGGTCTTTCAAATGATGTCGCTCGACAGCACCTAGGGGCGCCCTCGTCCTTCGACAAGCTCAGGATGAGGGCGAATGTCGCCTTGCCCGCCTTGAAATCCTCATCCTGAGCCTGTCGAAGGACGAGGATTTCACGCTTGGCGGATCAGGCGCTATGCCGCTGCAAAGCCTGGGCCGCCGCGCGTTCCAGGGCGTGGACGGCGCTTTCGCCGGCCTCGATCTGGGCCACCCCGATGTCGAACTCGCAGACGAACGGCGGGCGATCGTCGCCGGCGTCGAAGGCCGTGCAGCCGATCACCGCGGCGATCCGTTCGGCCGCGGCGCGGCCGGCCGTCTGGTTGGTAGCGGGCAGGGCCAGGGCGAAGACCTCGGGCGCCAGGCGGGCGGCGGTGTCCTCGACCCGCACCAGGCGGCCGACCATCGAGCCGATCTGCGGGATGGCGCGGTCCAGCCAACCGTTCTTGCGCGCCCAGACGGTGTCGGGCCTGTCGGCGACCCGCAGCACGCAGATCGACAGCGGCCGGGCCCGCTCCCGCGCGGCGGTCGCCAGGCGGACCAGGTGGGCGGCGAACAGGTCGCGGGTGAACAGGCCGGTGGCGGCGTCCATCAAGCCCGAGCTGCGGGCCTTTTCCAGCGCCCCGCGAATGGCCTCGCCGCGGCGATAGTTGCGGGCCAGCTCGATGACCCGCTTGGCCGTCTCGATCTCGGCCGTCTCGGGCGAGGCGACGTCGGACACCCCGCGATGGAAGGCCTCCGACATGGTCACATAGCTCTCGGCCTTCAGATAGAGCAGGGCCGGGATGTGGAAGAGGCGGGTGTTGCGGCGCATGCCGGCCGCGATCGACAGGGCCTCCTGCTGGTTGTCGCCGGCCCACAGCACCACGGCGTCGAAGGCCCGCTCGTGCAGGTAGTCGAAGGCCGTATAGGCGGTGAAGGCGCCGACCACGTCGGCCCCGCTTCGAGCCAGGGCGTTGGACAGGGCCAGGAACTGCGGGGCCGGCTCGCCGATCGCCAGGATGCGGAACGGCTCGGCCTGCGGCTCGGGCAGGTCCAGCCGGCGGCCGCGATCGCCGAAGGTGGCCAGGCGAAGCTCGAACTCCTCCTCGGCGATGGCGGTGCGGACCAGGGACTCCAGGCGCAGCACGGCCTGGCTGGGGTGCAGGGGCGGCGACAGGGTCAGGTCGAAGGCCTGGGTGTTGGACTCCGTCCCCGGCTCGCCGATGGCGATGACCGGCAGGCGGCGCGGGGCCACGGCGGCCTTCAGGCGGCGGGACAGGGAATGGGCGTCGGGGCCGGCGCTTTCCAGGTCGACGATCACCGCCTCGATGTTCAGGTCGCCCAGGGCGGCAAGGGCGGCGTAGGGGCCGCGCGCGGTGATGGTCCGCCAGCCGAGCTTGTCGAGCCCTTCGGACAGCGGCCCGGCGCGAGCATCGTCGCGCGCCACGATCAGGATTCGGGCGTTCACCGCCAACTCAAGCCTCCGCCCCGGACACCGGCGTCGCCCGACGACGCGGCGCCGTCGAGATTCGACGCCGCACCATAGCAGAGGCGTAGCCCCCTCATAGGTACGCATCGCCGCAGGTTGTGAACGGACAAAGCCTCTTGCCTGACCGAAGGGCAGGGCCGTTCTAGTACGCCGTGGACAAGCGCCGCGAGAGTCGGCCGGGAGGAACGTCATGGCCCAGGGACCGCTGTCCGGCCTGAAGGTGCTGGAATTCGCCGGGCTCGGCCCCGCGCCGTTCTGCGGCATGCTGCTGTCGGACCTGGGCGCCGACGTCGTCCGCATCGACCGCAAGGGCTCGGGCCGCGACTCGCCCGCCGAGGTCACCGCCCGGGGACGCCGGTCGGTGGCCCTGGACCTGAAGTCGCCGGCCGCGGTCGAGGCCTGCCTGACGCTGATGGAAGGCGCCGACGGCCTGATCGAGGGCTTCCGTCCCGGCGTCATGGAACGGCTGGGCCTGGGGCCCGATATCGCCCTGGCCCGCAATCCCAGGCTGGTCTACGGCCGCATGACCGGCTGGGGCCAGACCGGCCCCTACGCCAGGGCCGCCGGCCACGACATGAACTATATCGCCATCAGCGGCGCCCTGGCGGCCATCGGCACGGAGGACAAGCCCGTGCCGCCGCTGAACCTGGTAGGCGACTTCGGCGGGGGCGCGCTCTACCTGGCCTTCGGCCTGCTGGCCGGGGTGATCCACGCCCGGGCGACGGGGCAGGGCCAGGTGATCGACTGCGCGATGAGCGACGGCGCGGCCTCGCTGATGGCCATGTTCTACGGGTTCAAGGCCGCCGGGCTGTGGGGCGAGGGGCGACGGTCCAACCTGCTGGACGGCGGGGCGCACTTCTACGACACCTACCGCTGCGCCTGCGGCAGGTGGATCTCGATCGGCGCGATCGAGCCGCAGTTCTACCAGCTTCTGCTCGAGAAGACGGGGATCACCGATCCCCAGTTCCAGCGCCAGATGAGCCGCCAGGCGTGGCCGGACCTGCGGGAAAAGCTGGCGGCGGTGATCGCGACCAGGACCCGCGACGACTGGTGCGCCCTGATGGACGGAACCGATGTCTGCTTCGCCCCGGTCCTGACGATGGAAGAGGCCCCGGCCCATGCCCACAACGTCGCCCGCCAGACCTTTGTCGAGGTGGCCGGCGTCACCCAGCCCGCCCCGGCGCCGCGTTTCTCGGCCACGCCCGGCGCGATCCAGGGGCCGCCGCCGAAGATCGGGGCCGACAACGACGCCGCGCTGGCGGACTGGGGATTCCCGGCCGAGGCGATCGCGGCGCTGAAGGACGTGGGCGCGCTGTAGCCTCCGTTCTCCTGACGAGATCATTCAGGTCCGGTTCAGCCGCGAGGGTCTAAACCTGATCCTGCAACCGGCCGTCGCGCCACCCGTCCCTCGATGCGGCGACCGGTTCAGGTTCGTCCTGCGGAGACCCGCCGCTTTCCCTGAAGCGGCGGGTCTTTGTGTCTTCGATCCGATGTTTTTTTGGTGGCGCGCTTGCGTCGAAGCGGCGCCGAGGCCAGTTTCCGCCGCATGAATTCTCCCCAGGACCGTATTCGCTTTCGAGACCTCGATCTCGATCCGATCCATTGGGCGAGAGAGATCCTGCGTGTCCTGGGCCTGGCCCTGCAGCGCCTGTGGGGTCGCGACGTCATGCTTTATGTCGGCGGCGTCTCGTTCTTCGTCCTGCTGGCGGTGTTTCCCGGCCTGGCGATCCTGATCGGCCTGTTCAGCATGCTGCTGACCCCCGAACAGGCCGCCGACCAGGCCGACAAGCTGTCGTTCCTGATGCCGTCGGGCGCCCGGCCGATCTTCCAGAGCGAGCTGGCCCGCCTGGTCCACGCCCCGGAAAGGGCGATCTCGGCCCAGAGCGCCGTGGTGCTGGTCATCGGCCTCTACGCCGCCCATCGCGGCTTCAAGGCCCTGCTGGCCGGCCTGTCCTTCATCCACGACGAGGAGGACCAACGCGGCTTCTTCGGCTTCAACTTCATGGCCCTGGTGGTGCTGGTCGCCGCCTTCGCGTTGCTGTTCGTGATGTCGGGCGTGTTCCTGACCTTCCGCCTGCTGGCCAGCACCTTGAACCTTCGCCCCTTGGCCGGCGCGTCGTGGATCCAGAGCGAATGGACCTGGGCCAGCCTGGGCCTGCTGGTCGGCATGACCCTGATCTACCGCTACGCCATGTCCCGCGCCCCGGTCGGCTGGCGCGCCTCGATCGCCGGCGGCTTCGCGGCGGCGGTGATGTGCGTGTTCATGTCCTGGGCCAGCGCCTTCTATGTCGAGCAGGTGGCCCATCTGGGCGCGACCTACGGCTCGATCTCGGCGGTGATCATCTTCCTGATCTGGCTGTCCTGGAGCGTCAACGCCGTGTTCTTCGGCGGCGCCCTGGCCACCGAGATGGAGATCGCCCTGGACGAGCGGCCCAGGGCCCTGCTGGAGGGCCCCAAGCCGATCCCGCTCAAGGCGCCTTCGCCACCAGAAAGCTGATCGCGCCGTCCGGGGCGTCGACGATCTCGAGCACGGTCGCCCCGGCGCTGGCCGCGAAATGCGGCACGTCGATGCGGGCCAGCGGGTCGTCGGCCAGCAGGCGGACCAGGCCGCCGGCCGGCGCTTCCTCCAGGGCCCGACGCAGGCGCAGGGTCGGGACGGGACAGCGGTGGCCGCGGGCGTCCATCAGGCGTTCTTCGGGCTTGGCCTCAGACATCGAACACGGCCTCGGCCTGGGCGGCGGTCAGGATGCGGTGCTCGCCCGGCGCCAGGTCGTCGGGCAGGGCGAGACCGCCGATCCGCTCGCGATGCAAGGCGACCACATGGTTGCCCACGGCGGCGAACATCCGGCGCACCTGGTGATAGCGGCCCTCGGTGATCGTCAGCCGCGCCTCGCGCTCGCCCAGCACTTCCAGCGTCGCCGGCAGCAGGGGCTTTTCCTCGCCCTCCAGCATCAGGGTCCCGCTGGCGAAGGCCACGCCTTCCGTTCCGGCCAGCGGTCGATCCAGCGTGGCGCGATAGACCTTGGGCACGTGGCGCTTGGGCGAGATCACCCGGTGCAGGAAGTCGCCGTCGTCGGTGATCAGCAGCAGGCCCGAGGTGTCCTTGTCCAGCCGCCCGACGCTCGACAGGGCCGGGTCGCGGATCTGCCAGCGCCTGGGCAGCAGGTCATAGATCCGCTCGCCGTCCTCGCGGTGCGAACAGACCACGCCCAGCGGCTTGTGCAGGATCAGCACCAGGGGCGCCGGCGGATCGACCGGGACGCCGCGGATCTTCAGGTGCAGCGGCAGGTCGGCGGTGACGGCGATCTTCAGGCCGGCGTCCTTGATCGCCACGCCGTCCAGCGTGACCTTGCCCGCCGAGACCAGGGCCTGGACGTCGCGCCGGCTGCCGTAGCCCAGATTGGCCAGCAGCCGATCCAGCCGCGCAAGCAAGGCCTTGGGTCCCCCTGGGGTCACTTGCGGCCCTCGTAGACCTTGAAGCCGCCGGCGTCGGCCATGGGCCGCACGGTCTTGAAGTGCGCGTTCAGCACCGCCTCGTAGGGCAGGTGACGGTTGGCGACGATCCACAGCACGCCGCCCTTGCGCAGCATGCCGGCCGCCGCGGTGATGAAGGCCTGGCCCAGGCCCTTGTCCTCGTTGCCGGTGTCATGGAACGGCGGGTTGGTGACCACGAAGTCCAGGCCGGTCGCCAGTTCCGCGCCGCGCCGGGCGTCGGCCTGCACGACCTCGACCCGGGGATCGTCGACATTGCGCCTAGCCGCCTCGACCGCCCGGCGGTCCAGGTCGACCAGGGTCAGCTTGGCGACCTTGGGCGAGGTCAGGACCGCGTGGGCCAGGATGCCGATGCCGCAGCCCAGGTCGACGCCGGCCCCGCTCAGCGGCGGCAGCGACTTCAGCAGCAGGGCCGAGCCGGGATCCAGGCGGTCCCAGCTGAACACGCCCGGCTGGGTCCACAGGCCGTCGCCGTCCAGGCGACGCGGCGCGCCCTCGGCGATCGCGGCGTCCAGGCCGGCGGCGTTGGCGGGCTTGAGGGCCACGCAGATCCGCTGGTGGCGCTTGGCGCTCTCGCCGACGGCGCAGCCGAACGCGACCAGCTCCTTGTTCATCCGCAGCCCGCCGCGATCCTTGGGGGCGAGGGCGGTCAGGCGGCCCTCGACCTTGAGCGCTCGCAGGGCCTGGGCCAGGACGTAGCGCCGCTCGGCGACGCCGGGCGGGGCCTGGATCACGATCTCGTCCAGCGAGCCTTCGACAAGGTCCGCCAAGTCGGTCGCGCCGACGACCAGGGGCGACACCTGCACGGCGTCGCCGGGAACCTCGACCACGTCGAAGGGCGGAAAGCCATAGACGGCGGCGCGGGGGGCATCGGGCATGAAGCGGGTCTCGGGAGAGGTGGCGGGCAGGGTGGGATTCGAACCCACGGTGGACTTTCACCCACGGCGGTTTTCAAGACCGCTGCCTTAAACCACTCGGCCACCTGCCCGGAGCAGGGGCCTATATCAGCGGTCGTCCGCCCGCTCCAGTCGTTTCCGGCGCGTTTCGGTCGCACCTTTCATTAACCAGACCTCAAGTCTCCTGAACGACCCTTCCGCTCCAGATGAGAGTGATCGGGAGCAGGCGTTTGGACCAGGCATGCGAAACGCGGGGCGCGGGACGTCCGCTGCGCGGACTGGCGGCCGTCGCGCTCGGCTGCGCCGGCCTGGCCGCCTGCGCCACGCCGATGCCGACCCGACTGCCGCCGACCGCCTCGTCCCAATCGACCGCCAGGCCCTATTCCGGCCCGCCCGCGCCAGGCTCGACCGCGGGCCTGCGCGGCACCGAGAAACCCTACCAGATCAAGGGGATCTGGTATTATCCCAAGGCCGACCGCGACTATGACGAGAAGGGGATCGGCTCCTGGTACGGCGAGCAGTTCCACAATCGCCGCACGGCCAATGGCGAGATCTTCGACATGGACGTGCCGTCGGCGGCCCACAAGACCCTGCCGCTGCCCAGCATCGTCGAGGTCACCAACCTGGACAACGGCCGCAAGATGCAGGTCCGGGTCAACGATCGCGGGCCGTTCGTCGACGGCCGCATCATCGACCTGTCCAAGGCCGCCGCCCAGCAGCTGGGCTATGGCCGGGCGGGCGTGGCCCGTGTCCGCGTCCGCTACATCGGCCCGGCCGGCAAGACCCCGTTCGACCAGCGCCGGATGATCGCCTCGGCCCCGCCGCCGGCCGAGCCGCGGTCCCAGGCGCGTTATGCCCCGCCGGCCAGGACCCGCGTCTACAATTCTGGCCTGCCGCCGGCCCAGGCCGCCTACGCGGCGCCACCGCCGCCCAAGGCCGCCGACCTTGGCTATGTCCCATCCACGCCCCCCGTCCCGGCCGAGCCCGCGCCGGTTCTCGCCGCCGCCGAGACGGTCAGCGGCGGCGCGGGAAGCGCCTATCGCGTCCAGGCCGGATCCTTCGCCAACCGGGGCAACGCCGAACGCGCCATGGCCCAGTTGGGCGGGGCCGGGGAGACCTCGATCGAGTCGATTCCGCGCGCCCAGGGCGTGCTTTACCGCGTGGTGGTTCAGGCCGGTCCCGACGAGGCCGAAGCCTTCGGCGTGCGCGATCGCGTCGCCGCCCTGGGTTTCTCCGACGCCACCGTGCTGCGGCCCTAGCAGGCGTCGGCCCGAAAAACGGGCCCTGGTTTTCGGAAAAGGCCGACGGCCTGGACCGAGCCGCGATCGCCTCTGGACAAGATGGACGTTACGGCCGATTTGAAGCCCGTGACGCGTGGAACCTTCATCAGTTTCGAGGGCGGCGAGGGGGCTGGAAAGTCGACCCAGATCCGCCGCCTGGCCGAACGCCTGAAGGCGGAGGGCGCCGACGTGGTGCTGACCCGCGAACCGGGCGGCAGCCCCGGCGCCGAGCAGATCCGCGACCTGATCCTGAACGGCGACGCCGACCGCTGGTCGCCGGTCACCGAGACCCTGCTGATGTACGCCGCGCGCCGCGACCACATCGAGCGGGTGATCCGGCCGGCCCTGGACCGCGGGGCCATCGTGCTGTGCGACCGCTTCGCCGACAGCACCCGGGCCTACCAGGGCGCGGGCGGCGAGGCGCCGATCGGCCTGATCAAAGCGCTGGAGGAGCAGGTCCTGGGCGGCACGACGCCGGACCTGACCCTGATCTTCGACATTCCGGCCGAGGTGGGGCTCAAGCGGGCCCTGGCCCGCGGCGGCGAGGCGCGCTTCGAGTCCAAGGGGCTGGCATTCCACCAGCGCCTGGGCGAGGCCTTCCTGGAGATCGCCCGCCGCGAGCCCGAGCGCTGCGTGGTGATCGAGGCCGACGACGCGATCGACGCGGTCTGGGCCGACGTCTGGGACGCGGTGTCCACCCGGCTGGGCCTGTAGGCCATGGACGCGCCGCCCCATCCGCGCGACGTGTTCGCCATCGACGGCGTCGAGGCCGCCGAACTGGCGTTCCTGGACGCCCTGGACCGCGGCCGGCTGCACCACGCCTGGCTGCTGACCGGACCCGAGGGCGTCGGCAAGGCGACCCTGGCCTATCGCATGGCCCGCCGCCTGCTGGGCGCGCGGCCCGATCCGGCGTTCGGCGTCCTGGGCTCGGCGCCGACCGATTTCGTCAGCCGCCAGGTCGCCGCGCGCTCGCACCCCGACCTGATGGTGCTGGAGCGGGCCACCGACGACGGCAAGGCCCGCAAGTCGATCCCGGTGGACGAGGCCCGCCTGCTGCCGGCCTTCTTCGCCAATTCGCCGGCCGTCTCGCCCTATAGGGTGGCGATCATCGACGCGGCCGACGACCTGAACGTCAACGCCGCCAACGCGGTGCTGAAGACCCTCGAGGAACCGCCGCCGCGCGGGGTGATCCTGCTGATCAGCCATTCGCCGGGCCGCCTGCTGCCCACCATCCGCTCGCGCTGCCGCCGGCTGGCGGTGCCCGCGCCGGACCTCTCCAAGGCCGCGGCCATGGTCGAGCAGCGGGCCGGGGTCTCGGCCCACGAGGCCGACCGCCTGGCCCGGATGGCCAAGGGCGCGCCGGGCCGCGCCCTGCAACTGGCCGCCGCCGGGGCGCTGGAGGCCGACGACGCGGCCGGCGAGATCCTGCGCAAGCTGCCCGACCTGGACGAAGGCGCGCTGCTGGCCATGGCCGACACCTTCCGGGGCGCCGAGGGAGTCGCCCGGTTCGAGTTGCTGTTCGATCGCCTGGGCGACCAGATCCACGCCATGGCCACCGGCATGGCCGGCGAGCGGACGCCGGCGGGCCTGGACCGCTGGGTGGCGGCCTGGGAGAAGATCGTCCGCGCGCCGGGCGAGGCCGAGGCGGTGAACCTCGACCGCGCCGACGTGTTCTGGACCGCGATCATGGACTTGCGCGCCGCCGCCCGGGCGGCCATGTGACCGCATGCTCATCGACAGCCACGTAAACCTGCACGCCCATCAGTACGACGAGGACCGCCAGGCGGTGATCGACCGCGCCCGCGAGGCCGGGATCGAACTGATGGTCACCATCTGCGACAAGATCCCGTCGTTCGAGGCCGTCCACGCCATCGCCATGGCCCATGACGACATCTGGTGCACGGTCGGCGCCCATCCGCACGAGGCCAAGGACCATGTCGAGCTGACCACCGAACGCCTGGTCGAACTGGCTGGCCGGCCCAAGGTGATCGGCATCGGCGAGACCGGCCTGGACTTCCACTACGACCTCAGCCCGCGCGACGTGCAGGCGAGCGTGTTCCGCGCCCACGTGGCGGCGGCGCGCCAGACCGGCCTGCCGCTGGTGGTCCACACCCGCGAGGCCGACTCGGTAATGGGCGACATCCTCGAGGCGGAACACGCCAAGGGGCCGTTCAAGATCCTGATGCACTGCTACACCAGCGGCGCGGAGCTGGCCAAGCGGATGGCGGGGCTGGGGGCCTGGTTCTCGGTCTCGGGCATCGCCACCTTCAAGCAGGCCCAGCAGGTGCGCGACATCATCGCCGACATGCCGGCCGACCGGATCATCCTGGAGACCGACTGCCCCTATCTGGCCCCCGTGCCGATGCGCGGCCGCCGCAACGAGCCGGCCTACCTGCCGCACGTGCTGGACAAGCTGGCCGAAGTTCGGGGCTGGACCCGGGCGGAGGCCGAGGCCCGCACCGAGGACGCCTTCTTCGCCCTGTTCGACCGGATCCCGCGCTGATGGCCGGCAAGCTGGAGTTCACGATCCTGGGCTCCGGCTCGTCGGGCGGCGTGCCGCGCGCCGACGGCAACTGGGGCGATTGCGACCCGGCCGAGCCGAAGAACCTGCGCACCCGCTGCTCGATGCTGGTGCGCCGGCCGAGCGCCGATCCCGAGGCCGAGACCACGGTCGTAGTCGACACCGCCCCGGACTTCCGGCTGCAGGCGGTGAGGGCGGGGGTCAAGCGGGTCGACGCCTGCCTGTTCACCCACGATCACGCCGACCAGGCCCATGGCATCGACGACCTGCGCCCGTTCTTCCTGAACCATCGCCGGCGCGTGCCGACCTATATGGACGCCTATACGACGGAAAGCCTGCGGCGACGGTTCGACTACATCTTCCAGAGCCGCGGCGGCTATCCGGCCATCTGCGACGCCCACCTCATCCCGCCGCACGGCCAATCCTGGACAGTGGACGGTCCCAGCGGCGCGATCCCGGTGACCACCTTCGACGTCGACCACGGCGAGATCCGCGCCGTCGGCTACCGCTTCGGCGGTGTCGCCTACACGCCCGACGCCATCGGTTTTCCCGAGGCGAGCTGGGCGGCGCTGGGCGATCTCGACGTCTGGGTGGTGGACGCCCTGCGCTGGACGCCGCATCCGACCCATGCCCATGTCGGCCTCGCCCTGGAGTGGATCGCCCGCGCCAAGCCGCGCCGGGCCATCCTGACCAACCTGCATATCGACTTGGATTTCAACGCCTTGGCGGCGAAACTTCCGGCCGGGGTCGAGCCGGCCTATGACGGGCTGACGTTCGAGGTCTGAAGCGCCCGCCCACTACGGTTGTCATCTCGGACGTAGCGGAGCGAAGATCCGGGACCGCAGGAAGCGCCGAGTTCACGCGTCGATCCCGGATCAGCGCGCTACGCGCTTGTCCGGGATGACAACCGTAGTAGGCGGGCGCCAAGCGTCCCGTTCCCCACCTTTACGCTCCCCTTATGCCGACCTGCGCCATCCCGCATGGAGCCCTTACGCGCCTCCGTGGTCCCCTGCCGGCCAAGTTAGCAGGAGGCCTTGGATGGCTGATCTCATCTTCGTGGCGTCGGGCGTGGGGCTGTTCGCGGCCTTCGCCGTGTTCGCCGTCGCCCTGAGGCGCGTGTGACCATGCTGGTGAACGTGCTGTGGGCAGCCGGGGCGCTGGTCGTCGCGGCGTACATGGTCGTGGCCCTGCTGCGACCCGACAAGTTCTGACGGAACTCATCTCATGAATTGGCAAGGCTGGGCGGAAATCGCCCTGACGCTGGGCCTGGCGGTCGCGATCGGCTGGCCGCTGGGCTCGTACATGTCGCGGGTCTGGAACGGGGAGCGCACCTGGCTCGATCCCGTACTGCGTCCCGTCGAGGGCGCCTTCTACAAGGCCTGCGGCGTCGATCCCGAGAAGGGCCAGAGCTGGTACGGCTATGCCGGCGCCCTGCTGGCCTTCAACCTGGTCGGCTTCCTGCTGGTCTATGCGGTGCTGCGCCTGCAGGGCGTGCTGCCGCTGAACCCGCAGGGCTTCCCCGGGCTTTCCGGGCACCTGTCGTTCAACACCGCGATCAGCTTCGTCACCAACACCAACTGGCAGAGCTACGCCGGCGAGACCACGATGTCGACGCTGAGCCAGATGCTGGTGCTCACGACCCAGAACTTCGTCTCGGCCGCCACCGGCGCGACCATCGCCGCGGCCCTGGCCCGGGCGTTCGTCGCCAACCGCGGCGAGGGCGTCGGCAACTTCTGGGCCGACCTGGTGCGCACCACGCTCTACGTGCTGCTGCCGCTGTCGTTCGCCCTGGCCGTCGTGCTGGTGCTGCTGGGCATGCCTCAGACCCTGGCCGCCGGCGTCACCGCCCACACCCTGGAGGGCGCCGACCAGAAGATCTCGCTCTACGCCACGGCCTCGCAGGAGGCCATCAAGATGCTGGGCATCAACGGCGGCGGAATCTTCAACGCCAACTCGGCCCATCCGTTCGAGAACCCCACGCCGCTGACCAACCTGATCACCGCCGTCTCGATCAACGTGCTGGGCTGGGCCGCCTTCTTCGCCTTCGGCCGCAGCGTGATGGCGCGCAAGGATATTCGGGCCCTGGTTGTCGCGGGCATGGTCCTGCTCGCCGCCGGCGCGGCGACGATCTATGTCACCGAAACCCAGCCGGCCCCGGCCCTGGCGGCCGCCCATGTCGACGCCTCGGTCAACATGGAAGGCAAGGAGACCCGCTTTGGCGCCCCGGCCACGGCCGCCTGGGCCGCCATGACCACCGGCGCCTCCAACGGCTCGGTCAACGGCATGCATTCCAGCCTGATGCCCCTGGGCGGCGGCATGGCGATGTTCCTGATGCACCTGGGCGAGATCCTGCCCGGCGGCATCGGCTCGGGCATCGCGATCATGGTCGTCATGGCCGTGCTGTCGGTGTTCGTGGCCGGCCTGATGGTGGGCCGAACCCCGGAATACCTCGGCAAGAAGATCGAGGCCCGCGAGGTGCAGCTGTCGATCCTGGCCGTCGTGGCCATCCCGGTCTCGACCCTGGGCTTCTCGGCCATCGCGGCTGTGCTGCCCGAGGCGCTGAAGGGCCTGATGCATTCGGGACCGCACGGCCTGTCGGAGATCCTCTACGCCTACACCTCGGCCACGGCCAACAACGGCTCGGCCTTCGCCGGCCTGACCGCCAACGCCCCCTGGTGGGACGCGACCCTGGGGGTGGCCATGGCCATGGGCCGGTTCATGCCGATCATCGCCGTCCTGGCCATGGCCGGCTCGCTGGCCGCCAAGCCCAAGCTGGCCCCGTCCGCCGGGACCCTGCCCACCGACGGCGGTCTGTTCATCGGCCTGCTGATCGGCGTGATCCTGATCCTGGGCGGCCTGCAGTTCTTCCCCGCATTGGCGCTGGGACCGATCGTCGAGCACTTCCAGGTGCTCGCCGCGGTCGCCAGCCTGCACTGATCGCAAAGGCGATTTGAAGATGACGACCCTAGAAACCCATGCCGGAGAGGGGCGCCGCAAGGCCAGCGCCCTGACCGGCGGCCTGTCCGCGGCCATCCTGAGCCGCGCGGCCAAGGACGCCTTCGTCAAGCTGGACCCGCGCAAGCTGACCGGCAATCCGGTGATCTTCGCCACCTGGATCGTGGCTCTGCTGTCGACGGTTTCGGCCGTGGCGGCCGTGGCCGATCACCAGGCGGCGGGCTTCGCCATCCAGGTCGCGGCCTGGCTGTGGGCCACCGTGCTGTTCGCCAACCTGGCCGAAAGCGTCGCCGAGGGGCGGGGCAAGGCCGCCGCCGACAGCCTGCGCGCCACCCGCGTCACCACCAACGCCAAGCTGATCATCGACGAGAAGACCGGCGCCATCGTCCCGACCGCCGCCCACAAGCTGGTCCCGGGCGAGGTGATCCTGGTCGAGGCCGGCGACGTGATCCCCACCGACGGCGAGATCATCGAGGGCATGGCCAGCGTCAACGAGGCGGCCATCACCGGCGAGAGCGCGCCCGTCATCCGCGAGAGCGGCGGCGACCGCTCGGCCGTCACCGGCGGCACCACCGTGGTGTCGGACTGGATCAAGGTGCGCGTCACGGCCTCTCCGGGCAGCACGTTCCTGGATCGCATGATCGCCATGGTCGAGGGCGCGGACCGTCGCAAGACGCCCAACGAGATCGCCCTGGCCGTGCTGCTGGCCGGCCTGACCCTGATCTTCCTGATCGCGGTCGTGACCCTGCTGGGCCTGGGCCGGTTCTCGGGCGTGGCCCTGGACCCGCTGGTGCTGGGGGCGCTGTTCATCACGCTCATTCCCACGACGATCGGCGGGCTCCTTTCGGCTGTCGGCATCGCTGGCATGGACCGGCTGATGAAGCACAACGTCCTGGCCACCTCCGGCCGGGCCGTGGAGGCGGCCGGCGACGTCGACACCCTGCTGCTCGACAAGACCGGCACCATCACCTTCGGCAACCGCATGGCCACCGAGGTGATCGCCGCGCCGGGCGTGCGTCCCGAGGCCGCCCTGCGCGCCGCCGTCAGCGCCTCCCTGGCCGACGAGACCCCGGAAGGCCGGTCGATCGTCGAGCTGGGCCGCAACGCTGGAATCGTCATCGAGGCGCCCGAAGGCGCGACCTCGATCGCCTTCAGCGCCTCGACGCGACAGTCGGGCCTGGACGCCGGTGGAATGTCCTGGCGAAAGGGAGCGGTCGACGCCGTGTACCGCTCCCTCGCGCTCGACCCAAAGCTGGTCCCCGCCGAGATGACGGCCGCCGTCGACCGCATCGCCCGCTCGGGCGGCACGCCCCTGGCGGTCAGCGAGAACGGCGTCCTGGTCGGCGTCATCCACCTGAAGGACGTGGTCAAGCCGAACGTCAAGGAACGCTTCGCCGACCTGCGCCGCATGGGCCTGCGCACCGTGATGATCACCGGCGACAACCCGGTGACCGCCGCGGCCATCGCTTCGGAGGCCGGGGTCGACGACTTCCTGGCCGAGGCCACGCCGGAGGACAAGCTGCGGCTGATCCGCGAGGAGCAGGGCAGGGGCCGGCTGGTGGCCATGTGCGGCGACGGCGCCAACGACGCCCCCGCCCTGGCCCAGGCGGATGTCGGCGTGGCCATGCAGACCGGCGCCCAGGCCGCCCGCGAGGCCGGCAACATGGTCGACCTCGACAGCGACCCGACCAAGGTCATCGAGATCGTCGAGGTGGGCAAGCAGATGCTGATCACCCGCGGCGCCCTGACGACCTTCTCGATCGCCAACGACGTGGCCAAGTACTTCGCCATCATCCCGGCGATGTTCGTGGTCGCCCTGCCGGCCCTGGGCGCGCTGAACGTCATGCGGCTGCACAGCCCGCAGAGCGCCATCCTGTCGGCGGTGATCTTCAACGCCCTGGTGATCGTCGCCCTGATCCCGCTGGCGCTGAAGGGCGTGAAGTACCGGGCCGTCGGGGCCGGAAAGCTGCTGTCGCGCAACCTGACCGTCTACGGCCTGGGCGGCCTGGTCGCCCCGTTCGTCGGCATCAAGCTGATCGACCTGATCGTATCCGGCCTCGGCTTGGCCTAAGCTGCAATTCTCGGAGACTTAAAGCTCATGCTCTCCCACCTTCGCCCCGCCATCGTCTCGATGGGTCTGTTCACGGTCCTGCTGGGCCTGGCCTATCCGCTGGCCGTCACCGGCGTCGCCCAGGCGGCGTTCCCGGGTCAGGCCAACGGCAGCCTGGTGCGCGACGCCAAGGGCGCGGTCGTCGGCTCGGCCCTGATCGGCCAGGCCTTCGCCCAGCCCGGCTACCTGCACCCGCGCCCTTCGGCGGCCGGCGCCAACGGCTACGACGCCTCGGCCTCCAGCGGCTCGAACCTGGGGCCGCTGAACCCGGCCCTGGCCGAGCGGGTCAAGGCCGAGGCCGACGCCCTGCGCGCCGAGAACCCCGGGGCCGCCATCCCCGCCGACGCGGTGACCACCTCGGGCTCGGGCCTGGACCCGGACATTTCTCCGGAGTACGCCCGGTTCCAGGCGCCCCGTATCGCCAGGGCGCGGGGGGCTCCGGTCGCCGCCGTCCAGGCGGTGATCGAGGGCCAGATCCAGAGACGGCTGTTCGGTTTCGTCGGCCAGCCGCGGGTCAATGTGCTGGCGGTCAACCGGGCGCTCGACGCCCGCTTCCCGAAAGGCGGCTAGCGATTGCCGGCTGACGATCCGAAACGTCCCGATCCCGAGGCGCTCCTGGCCGCCGCCGTCAAGGCGGGCCGGGGGCGCCTGAAGGTGTTTCTGGGCATGGCGCCGGGCGTGGGCAAGACCTACGAGATGCTGCGCGCCGCCCGCCGCCGCAAGGCCGACGGCCAGGACGTGCTGATCGGCCTGGTCGAGACCCACGGCCGGCGCGAGACGGAAAGCCTGCTGCGCGGCATGGACGTGCTGCCGCGCAAGCCCATCGACCATCGCGGCCACGTGATGATGGAGTTCGACCTCGACACGGCCCTGGCCCGGCGGCCGACCCTGCTGCTGGTCGACGAATACGCCCATTCCAACGCCCCGGGCTCGCGCCATCCCAAGCGCTGGCAGGACGTCGAGGAACTGCTGGCGGCGGGGATCGACGTCTGGACGACCCTGAACGTCCAGCACCTGGAAAGCCTGGTCGACGTCATCCAGCGGATCACCGGCGTGCGCCAGCGCGAGACCGTGCCCGACAGCGCCCTGTCGCGGGCCGACGCCATCGAACTGATCGACATCACGCCGGAGGAACTGCGCGACCGGCTGACCGAGGGCAAGGTCTATGTGCCCGAGACCGCGCGCCTGGCCTCGGAGAACTTCTTCAAGGTCGAGAACCTGACCGCCCTGCGCGAGCTGGCCCTGCGCCGCGCGGCCCAGACCGTCGACGACCAGCTGGTCGCCGCCATGCGCGAGAAGGGGGTCGAGGGCCCCTGGGCGGCGGGCGAGCGGATCCTGGTGCTGGTCGGCGGCGACGCCATGGCCTCGGGCCTGGTGCGGGCCGGCCGGCGATTGTCGGACATGATGATGGACGCGCCCTGGACGGTGACCCATGTCGATCGCCTGGACCAGCCAGCCAAGGGCCCGGCCGCGGCGGCCCGGCTCCGCGACGCCCTGAAGCTGGCCGAGCAGCTGGGCGGCTCGACCGTGGTGCTCAGCGGGGCCGACATCGTCGCCACGGTCATGGCCTACGCCCGCCGCAACAACGTCACCCAGATCGTCATCGGCAAGTCGGCCGACAGCCGCTGGCGCGAGCTGCTGGGCCGGTCCCTGGCCGCGGCCCTGCTGCGCGAGGCGCGCGGCGCGGCCATCCACGTGGTCACCGAAGCCACGCACGAGGCGGTCGTCGAGGCGCCCGTCCGCCGGCGCATGGTGGACTGGACCGCCTATCTGCTCGCCGCCGGCTGCGTGGCCGCCGCCACGGTCGTGGCCTGGGGCCTGGACGTGGCGTTCGACCGCGTGGACCTGGGCATGATCTTCCTGGCCGCCGTGCTGGCGGCCGGGGTGCTGCGGGGGCTGCGGCCGGCCCTGGCGGCGGCGACGGTGGCGTTCCTGGTCTACAACTACATGTTCCTGGAGCCGCGCCACTCGTTCGCGATCGGCACGCCGACCGATTTCCTGACCCTGATCGTCTTCTGGGCCGTGGCCCTGGCGGCCGGCGGGCTGGCGGGACGGGTGCGGGACCAGGGCCGCGACGCCCAACGGCGGGCCTCGGCGGTCTCGGCCCTGCTCGCCGCCAGCCGGACCTTCTCGGCCGCGGCCGGGCGCGAGGCGGCGGCCAAGGCCCTGGCCGAGCAGACGGCCGCGGCGGTCGGCGCCAAGGCCGTGGTGTTGCTGCCCGCCAACGGGGAGCTCCAGCCCGCCGCCGGGGCCCCGACGCTGGAGGAGCTGGACGCCGCGCCCATGGCCGCCGCTCGCTGGGCCTGGGAAAAGGGCGAAGCGGCGGGGTTCGGCACCGGCACCCTTCCGCAGGCCCGCTGGACCTTCTGGCCGCTGGAAGGCGTGCGCTCGCGGGCCGGGGTGGCGGGGGTGGAGGCGGGCGCGATGATCGCCGGCTCCGAGGACGAACGGCTGCTGCTGGCCTTGCTGGAGCAGGGGGCGGTGGCCCTGGAACGGGCCGAGCTGGCCTCCGAGGCCGTCGAGGCCGAGACCCTGCGCCGCGCCGACCGCTTCCGCTCGGCCCTGCTCAACTCGATCAGCCACGACCTGCGCACGCCGCTGTCGACGGTGCTGGGCGCCTCCAGCACCCTGCTCGACTACGGCAAGGGCATGACGCCGGCGGTGCGCGACGACCTGCTGCTCAGCATCCGCGAGGAGGCCGAACGGCTGAACCGCTATGTGGGCAACCTGCTGGACATGACCCGGCTGGAAGGCGGGGCGCTGCGGCTGCGCACCGACTGGACCGACGTGCGCGACGTGCTGGGCGCGGCGGCCGACCGGGTCTCGCGCCGCCTGGAGACCCGGGTCCTGGCACGCGACTTCCCGGTCGAGCTCAGCCTGGTGCGCGCCGACTCCAGCCTGCTGGAGCAGGCCGTGGTCAACATCCTGGAAAACGCCATCGCCTACAGCCAGGATGGCGCCCGGATCGAGATGGCCGCCTACGAGGACCGGTCCAACGTGGTGATCAGCATCGAGGACGAGGGCAGGGGCATACCGACCGCCGAGCTGGAGCAGGTGTTCGAGAAGTTCCGCCGCATGGAGGAGCCCACCGACCGCCACCAGGGCGCGGGCCTGGGCCTGTCGATCTCCAAGGGCTTCGTCGACGCCATGGGCGGACGGATCGCCGCCGCCAGCCCGATCCACGACGGCAAGGGCACGCGGATCCTGATCAGCCTGCCCAAGGCGATCGCGACTCCGCATCATCTGCTATGAGCGTGGGCATGACCGCTGGCCAGAACACGGGAATGCGCCAACGCATCCTGATCATCGACGACGAGCCGCAGATCCACCGGTTCCTCGGCCCGGCCCTGGACGCCGCCGGCTACGAGCCCCTGCGCGCCGACAGCGGCCAGGAGGGCCTGCGCGGCATCGCCCTGTGGTCGCCCGACGCCGTGGTGCTGGACCTGGGCCTGCCCGACATGGACGGCAAGGCGGTGCTGGAGAAGGCCCGCGCCTTCTACGAGGGCCCGATCGTCATCCTCTCGGCCCGTGACCGCGAGGCCGAAAAGATCCAGGCCCTGGACCTGGGCGCCAACGACTATGTGGAAAAACCGTTCGGAGTCGGGGAGTTGCTGGCGCGCCTTCGCGTGGCGCTGCGCCAGCGCGGCCAGGCCCAGGGGCCGCTGGCGCCGATCCGGGCGGGCGCGGTCGAGATCGACCTGGAAAAGCACCTGGTGACCCGCGACGGCGCCGTGGTGAAGGTCTCGCCCCGCGAATACGACGTGCTGGCGCGCCTGGCCCAGGCCCGGGGCAAGGTGCTGACCCACAAGGACCTGCTGACCGCCGTCTGGGGCCCGGCCCACGCCCACGACACCCAGTACCTGCGGGTGTTCGTCGGCCAGCTGCGCCAGAAACTGGAGGCCGATCCATCGACCCCGGCGATGATCCTGACCGAGCCGGGGATCGGTTACCGCTTCATCGGCGACTGATGGACCGGACGAGCTTCCGGAACGATCGTCGCAAAACTTCAGAGGCTTATTGGACTAATCCGAGTCCTTGACGTCCCGGTCCGCCAGGGCGGCGACGCCCTTGGCGGTGATCACCCAGCCGCCGCCGTTGCGCTCCGCCAGGCCCAGGTCGGTCAGGCCCCGCGCATCGGCGATGTTGATCCAGTCGACGGCCTTGCCGGCCTTCTTGTGGGCGAGGTTCCTCAAGGCGGCGAGTTGTCCCGGGGAAAGCGTCATCCTACTGGCCGCCCGACAGGGGGTCCGGCGACAGGGTCGCCCGGCGACCGCTCACCCGCTCCAGGTCCTGCTGCAGGCGCAGGAGCTGGCCGGACAGGCTGGTGACGTCGTCCTGAAGCTGGGCGTTGCGTCGCTTGAGATAGTCGTTTTCGCGCCGCAGGGTCTGGGCCTCCTCGTCCGTCACTGGTCGGCTCCCGCCGCCGTCACCGGCGCCGCGCGGATCACGGCCCGCAGCAAGGCGGCGCGATGGGCGGAGAGTTCGGGCGACTTGAGCTCCAGGCGGGCGCCCTCGACGATCCGTCCCTGATGGCGGCTCCCCAGGAACAGCGTTTCGGCGCGAATTTCCTGGGCCGTGATCTGGTGGATGCCGATGAGGTCGAGCAGGGCGGTCCAGCGCGTGGCCTGACGCGCGTCCGGTCGGTCGGACATGAGGTCCTTTCAGGCCGGCGATCCCGCATGGCGCGGGGCGATCACCGGCGCCGCCCATCATAGCGCGGTCGCGCGCCAATAGCTTCGACGCTTTTCCATCATCCGGAAACAACCCCGGCGTTCGGGCGAGCTCGGCGGCCGCGACGTCAATCCGCCGGTCGCGTAGGTCTTTTTCCCCGGCCAGGGAAGGGATCCGCCTGATTTCGGACCGAGCGGAAGGCCAGGATAACGGTGGACAGCCTTGAAGAAACAGACCACGCATGGGCTCTGGTGTCCGGCGCGCGTTCCATGCGGCGCAGGATGGTTCTTGACGACACGTGCGCCGTTCGTTCGAGGCCGGCGAATTTCGCGAATGCCCGGCTGTCGGCCTCCCCCTCCAGCCCCTCATTTGCACTAGTTAACAATTGAAGCGGGCCAAACAGGGTTTTGTCCGTTCTAGTCTGATGTCGCCGTGGGATTCGCCCGCGGGGAGTCCGCCGTGGCGCCGCTTGAACGCGATGGATATGGTCGTTCCGTCGCCGACATTCGACGGCCGTATCCGTCCGTATCTGCTCGCACCTTGTTTTCGCAGCGACATGCCGATGACAAATCTTGAGATCCGAGTAGCCGCGCTTCAGTTCCTCAGCCTCCGCCTCTGCGCGGCGCTGTCGCTCGAACAGCTCGAGGAAATCCGGCAGTCGGTCTTGGGCGGGGTTCGGGCGACGGACGCCGAGTCCATACAGATGCAGTCGGAACTGCTGAAGCTGCTGGACGAAGCCATCGAGCGCGCTCGCCAGAAGCAGGCGGCCACGAGCGCGGTCAAGAACTCGGCTCACCTGGCCTGACCCGCGGTCGTAGGGGTTTTCCTGTATCGACCTAGGGTTTGACCTGATGGCGCTCGAGCCGTCACGGCCGCATTCTGGCGCCGCCCGCTCGTCAAGGCGTCACCCCCGATTTCCCTTGGCAAACCGCGGCGCGCTCATTCCCCCAAGAGCGCGGTCGTGGTCGCGGGCCGGAGAGCCGGCCCTCATGTCCCGACGCATGTGCCGGGCCGGCTCTCCCTTCCATCCCGGGCGATCTTGCTATCGAGCCGCTAGGCTTCGATCAGCTTGTTGCGGATGGCGTACCGCACGATGTCGGCCAGCGAGTGGGCGCCCAGCTTTCGCATGATGTTGCCGCGATGGCTCTCGACGGTCTTGACGCTGATGTCGAGCATCGAGGCGATGACCTTGTTGCTGCGCGACTCGGCCAGCAGCTGGACGATCAGCAGCTCGCGCGTGGTCAGGGTCTCGGCCCCTTCGATGACCTCGCCCAGCCCGTGAACCCCGGGCGAAAGATAGCCGCGCAGCACGGCGTCGGTGATGCCCGGGCAGAAATAGGGCTTGTGGTTCAGCAGCGAGGCGACGGCGGCGATGATGTGGTCGGTCGAGGCCGACTTCAGCACGAAACCCCGCGCGCCGGCGCTGAACACCTCGCGCACCAGCTGCTCGCTGTCGTGCATGGTGAAGATCAGCAGCTCGGTGTGGGTCTTCAGCTTGCGAACGTCGCGGGCGACGATCACGCCGCTCACGTCGGGCATGCTGATGTCCAGGATCATCACGTCCGGAACCAGCTCCTTGGCCAGGCGGATCGCGTCCCGGCCGTTGGAAGCCTCGCCGCAGATGGTCCAGCCCGGCTGTGATTCCAGCGCCTCGCGCAGTCCTGCGCGCACGATCGAATGATCGTCGGCGAGCAGAATGGTCGGGGCGCTAGGCAAGGGCATCTTCGATTCTCGCTCCGAGGAGAGTGCGCACCATGATTGTCCGTTTTCGAGGAGAACGCTTGCTGAATTTTCCGCGCGAAGTTGCGGAATACTCCATCTTCGAACTTCTAGTGGTCCAGGTCGACACCTACACGTCTCGCGACGAGACCATGTCGCGGCGGCGACGGCGGGGGAACTTTCCGGGCCAATTCTTTCCCCGATGGCCCGCGCCCGGCGGTGCGCAATTCGAGCCGTTTGCTCCTACAGCCAGGGTTTCACCCGATTGAGGCGGCGCCGCGCCCGGCGGAAAGTCCGGACGCCGCCCACGTCTGACTTCGGAGCCTCCATGACGGACATCACCCCGACCGCGAAACTTCTCGAGACCTCCGCCCGCTGGAACGGCGCGAAGGCCGCGCTCGCGGACGAGGCGCGCAGCTTCGTGTCCCCGCCGGGCTGTCCGACGCCGCTCGACGAAGACGAGTTCAGGCGGCAGGTCGTGGCCAGCATCCCGCTTCTGCGGTCCTTCACCCGTGGCCTTTGCGGGAACGTGACGGCGGGCGACGACCTGGCGCAGGACACCTTGCTCAAGGCCTGGCGGCACCGGGCGCAGTTCACGCCGGGCACGAACCTCAAGGGCTGGCTGCTGAAGATCGCGCGCAATCACTTCTATTCGCATCGCCGTCGCCAGTGGCGGGAGGTCCCCTTGGATCTGGCCATCGGCGCCCAGACCCCGACGGTCGGGGGCAACCAGGTCCAGTCGCTGATCCTCAACGACCTGCGCAACGCGCTGGCCACCCTGAGCGACGAGCAGCGCGAGGCGATGATCCTGATCGGGGCGGGCGGCTTCTCCCATCGGCAGGCGGCGCAGATGTGCGACGTGCCGGAGGGAACGATGAAGAGCCGGGTCTGCCGGGCGCGCGCCAAGCTGGCCTCCCTGTTGGACCATGGCGACGTGGACCATGACGCCGAGCCCGCCTCGCGGGCGGCCCACCTGATCCTGGCCGAGTTGTCGACCTTGGCGGAGGCCCGGGCCAGCTAGAAGGCCGGAGATGTGGTCCGGCGGCTGGCGGGCCGCGGGACATGGGAACCGCACGACCTTCCGTAGATCCTTGTTTTGGCGTCACTTTCACGGAAGGTCCGCCTCCACTTTTCCGTGCGATGCTCTAAGACGGGCCTCGATCCAGCGAGGCGCCCATGACCGAGATCCATTCCTACGACCCCAAGGCCGGCCATGGCCTGCGACACGACCCCCTGAACGCCATCGTCGCGCCCCGGCCGATCGGCTGGATCTCGACGGTCAGCGCCGCGGGCGTCCGCAATCTGGCGCCCTACAGCTTCTTCAACGCCTTCAACTACAAGCCGCCGATCATCGGCTTTTCCAGCACGGGCTGGAAGGATTCGGTGCGCAACATCGAAGAGACCGGCCAGTTCGTCTGGAACCTGGCGACGCGCCCCCTGGCCCAGGCGGTGAACGCCACCTCGGCGATGGTTCCCGACCATGTCGACGAGTTCGCCCTGGCCGGCCTGACGGCCGCGCCGTCGCACCGGGTCGTCGCGCCCCGCGTCGCCGAGAGCCCCGTGGCGTTCGAATGCCGCCTGACCCAGATGATCCGCCTGAGCGACGCCGAGGGCGCGCCGGTGGACGCCTGGCTGACCCTGGGCGAGGTGGTGATGGTCCATATCGACCGGGCGCTGCTGGTCGACGGCGTCTACGACACCGTGGCCGCCGAGCCGATCCTGAGGGGCGGCGGCGCGGGCGACTATTTCGGGATCGACGAGGCGGGAAAGTTCCAGATGTTGCGGCCAGGTTGACCGGCGCCTAGCGCGAGCGTCCCCGCGCCGACACGGGCCACAGCGCCACCAGGGTGTCGCCGTCGACCACGTGGTAGGTGTCGTAGAGGTTCACGGTCGGATCGCAGTGTGGCGCGCCCAGGATCACCCGGTCGTCGAGGCCGGGCGGCGTCGTTCCGGGCGGCGGCAGGATCGCCCCGTGCTCGTCGCCCATGAAGAAGTAGCGCGACCCGTCCGGCGCCCCGCCCAGCACCGTGGGCGGATCGGCGTCGGTCGACAGCGCCTTGAAGCCGGCGTCGACCGTGACCAGGCCGGGGGTGTTGGCGCTGACCACCCGGGCGTCGATCAGCAGCGCGGGCTCGTACGGGCTGTTGTCCGCCCCGTCGCCGGCGATATCGCAGACCAGGTACTGGCCGTCCATGAACACGTAGGAGCCGACCTGGAACTCGGTGAAGATCCCAAGCTCCGCGTCGATCCGGTGCGAGCCGGTGCCCGAGCCCGAGACGATCGGCGGCGGCCCGCCGGCGGCGGTCAGGGCGTCGATCACCGAGCGGATATAGGCGCCGCGGTCCTCCAGATTGGCCTTGCGGTCGGCGAAGCCCTCGATGTGCTGCTGCATGCCGCAATAGCACTGCAGGCCGGCATAGATCAGGCCCGGTTGGGCCTGGATGGCCCGCAGCAGCGCGACCGCCGCCTCGGGCGAAGTCACGCCGGTGCGGTGGATGCCGGGATCCAGGTCGATGACCACCTTCAGCGCCTTGCCGGCCGCCTCCGCCGCCGCACCGAGGGCGGCGACATTGGCCGGATGGTCAACCACGGCCATCAGGTCGGTGGTCTTGCCGTTCAGGGCGATCAGCCGGGCGACGGCGGGCGCCGAGACCACCGGCGAGGTGATCAGCAGGCCAGTCGTCACCCCGCCCTCGGCCAGGACCTCGGCCTCGCCGATCTTGGCGCAGCACAGGCCCACGGCTCCGGCGGCGATCTGCAGCTTGGCGATGTCGACGCTCTTGTGGGTCTTGGCGTGGGGCCGCAGCTTGACGCCCTTGCCGGTCGCGAACGCCGCCATGCGGGCGATGTTGCGCTCCAGGGCCGGACGGTCGATCACCAGCACCGGCGTGTTGAGGGCGCGGCGCGAGCCTTGGGCGCCGATCAGGCCGGCGTGCAGGTCTTGGTCGGTCATGGCGGGTCCTGTCAGAGGCCGAAGAGCTGGGTCAGGTGGGGGTTGGCGAACTTTCCGGCCGGGTCCCAGGCCTTGCAGGCCGCCACGAAGTCGCCGGCCCGCGGATAGAGCCGGTGGACGTCGGCCGTGGTCAGGGTGTGGCGCTTGGCCCAGTGGGGACGCCCCGCGCCGTCGCGCAGCACGGCCTCCATCTCGGCGAAGGCCGGCCGCCAGGGCATCCTGGCGTACTGGTGGAACGAGATCGAGGCGCCCGGGCCGGCGTTGAACGGGCTCATCCAGATGTCGTCGCCGGCCGCCAGGCGGAACTCGAACGGGAAGGTGATCGGCAGGCGGCGCTTGCGGATGTGGGCCATGGCCGCCTTCAGGGTCGGCAGGCCGGCGGCGCGGGGCAGCTCGTACTCCATCTCCTCGAAGCGGATGTTCCGCTCGGACGGGAAGATCGCGTAGGCCGGGCCGACGCGGCGGCTGGCCTTGCCCATCATCCGCATCATCAGGCGCTGCAGCGAGGGGGTCAGGAACGGCGCGGCGGCGCAGATGTCGCAGATGGTCTTGAAGGTCGCCTCGCTGTCTTCCCCGATCTCCCGGGCCGGCCGGTCGGGTGCCTCGGCCTCGACGGGGTGCAGGGTCTTGAAGATCACCTCGTCCGAATAGGGGAAGACGAAGAACTCCATGTGCCGGGTGGCCGCGGCCAGCTCGTCCAGGCGCTCGGCGACCTCGGCCAGGGGCCGGCGCTCGACCCGCTCCTCCAGGTGATAGGCGGGGACGACATGGATCCGGATCTCGACGGCCACGCCCAGCAGGCCCAGCGACAGGCGCTGGGCCTGGTAGAGTTCGGGGTTCTGGTCGGGGCCGCATTCGACGATCGCGCCGTCGGCGGTCATCAGCCGGAAGCCGCAGGCCTGGGTCGACAGGCTGCCCAGCGCCGCGCCGGTGCCGTGGGTGCCGGTCGAGATGGCGCCGGCCAGGGATTGGGGATTGATGTCGCCCTGGTTGATCAGCGACAGGCCCTGGTCCCACAGGGCCGCCGTCAGGCGCTTGAGGCTCCAGCCGGCGGGGGCCCAGGCGGTCTTGCGGTCGGCCGCGATCTCGATCGCGCCTTCGTAGTCGGACAGGTTCAGCAGCAGGTCGCTGGTCTCGCACAGCGGCATGAACGAGTGGCCGGCCCCGACGACGCGGACCTTGCCGGCCTGTTCCACCAGCGACGCCAGTTCGCCGGCGTCACGCGGCCTGGCGATCAGGCGAGGGGAGGCCGCGACGCTGCCCGACCAGTTGCTCCACCCCGTCATCCGCATCTCTCCGTCTGCGACGCAAGGATGATAGTAAAAACTATCGTTCTTGCAACTGGTCGTTCCACGGAACCAGCGACGGATCGCCGAAGGTATCGAAATACCGCTCGAACAGCAGGCAGACCTCGCGGCTGAGGGCCAGGGCGTCCTGGTCCGGTTCCTCGACGGCCATTTCAGTGGCCGAATAGGTCAGCTCGACCATCATCCGCATGGCCAGCCGCACGCGGCCGTCCGGCGCGTCCGGATAACGGGCCTTGAGGATCTCGGCGAACTGGCCGGCCACCATGTCGCGCGAGGCGAAGCGCAACTGCTGCAGCATGGGCACGGCGCGCAGGGCCCGGCCGATCGCCGCGCCGCCGGGAAAGCGCCGGGTCATCTCGATCATCTCGGTCAGCATCGCCACGTTCTTCTCGACGCGCTCTGCGGCGGTGTCCCCCTCCAGCCCACCGGCCTCGATCCAGGCGAAGACCATGTCGTCCTGGGCCTTCATCAGCCGGTCGCCCAGTTCCTTGAGGATCGCGTACTTGTTGGGGAAGTAGCGGTAGAGGGCCGGCGGGGTCAGGCCGGCGCGCTTGCAGATGGCGTTGGTGGTCAGTTGTTCGAAGCCGATCTCGCCCAGCATCTCGCCGGCCGTGGCCAGCACGACCTCGTAGGTGTCCTGCCCGCGAGCCTGGGTCGGCTGCAGCTTGGCGTCCAGCGCGATGTCGGGGCTGGCGGTCTTCCTGGCCGTCGCCTTCGGCATGCGGTCTCTCCTTCAGGTCCGTCCTGGACTAGAACGCTTCGAGGAAAAAACCAATCGCTTCGACGCCTTAGCGCGATCTTGTCAGATGCAGGAAGGTGATGATCGCCAGGGTGACCAGGGCCAGGCCGACGCCCAACCAGACCGCCGGCCGCACGTCGGCGCCGCTGACCACGAACGAAGCCAGCAAGGGCCCCGCGCCGCAGCCCAGCAGGCTGGCGCCGGGCCCCAGCAAGGCGGCCCGGCGGCTGGGATCGGCCTCGATGGCCAGCGGCGTCAGATAGGGCGAGGCGAACAGCCAGACGAAGCCGAACACGCCGGCGGCCACCAGGAACACCGCCGCCGACGGCAGGCTCGCCATGACGAACAGGGCGCCGATCGCCAGGATCACGGCGACCGCCAGGGACCAGAACCACGACAGCCGTCCGGCCAGGGCCGTGGCCGCCGCGCCGCCCGCGACCTGGGCGGCCAGGGACACCGCGAAGGCGGCGCTGGCGACGCTGGCCGGATGCCCGGCCTGGCGTGACAGGGGCTCGGCATAGATCCAGACGGCCAGGATGAAGGCCAGGAAGCAGAAGACGGCCGCCAGGGCGATCCAGCCGCGCGCGCTGGGCAGGCCCTTGGGATTGTCCTCGGTCTCGACCAGGGGCGTATAGGCGCCCGGTATGCCCAGGCCGGCCACGGCGGCCGAGACGGTGAGCGCGGCCAGCACCACGAAGCCGCCGTCCGGTCCGAAGGGCCCGACGACGAAGGCGCCGATCGCGCTCACCACGCCCAGCTGCAGCAGGGTCTGGATGGTCAGGTAGAGTCCCGCCCAGCGTTCGGGGCGCGGCGCGCGGACGATCATGCCGGTGATCAGCCAGATCATCACGCCGGCCGGAAGGCCCGCGACGGCGCGCACCAGGATCAGCAGGTCGCCCGAGACGCGGGTCGTGGCCAGGTCCAGGGCCGCCAGAGCCAGGGCGCCGCTCAGGGCCGCCAGCCGCAGCCGGCGCTCGCCGAACAGCGGGCCGAGCACGGCCGCCCCGATCCCCATCGCCACCAGCTCGCCCATGCCGGCCAGGCCCAGCTGGTTGGCGGTCAGGCGGCCGGCGCCTTCCAGCCCGCCCAGCAGCAGCGGCCCGACCCCGGGAAACAGCACCCCGACCAGGCCGATCCAGAACACCGTCAGGCGCTGGCCCAGGCTGGGCGGCGGGCCGATCCAGGCCCCCGCGGCGGCGGGGGACGGGGCGACGGCGGCGGGCGCCTCGGCCACGCTCAATAGCGGGCCCGGAGGTAGAGGCCGTAGGTGCGCGGCGGGCCCATGCTGAACACGTCGAAGCCGAAGGCGGCGATCGGGGTAATGTCGGAGATGTTGGTGGTATCGGCCAGGTTCTTGCCCCACACGCCCAGTTCGTAGCGCCCGTCGGCGAAGGCCCAGCCCAGCTGACCGTTGACATAGGCCCGGGCCTTGTCGCTGAGCCGCTCGGTGTTGGCCGTGTCGTAATAGACCTTGCCGCGATAGGTGAAGTCCAGCTGGCTGATCAGCTTGCCGGCTCCCACCGGGTGCTCGTAGCGGGCCGCGCCGTTCAGGCTGGCCTTGGGGGCCGAGGGCAGGGTGTTGCCCGAATAGTCGTCGCCCAGCGACTGGAAGTCCTTGTATTCCGCGTTGAGCAGCGACGCGCCCAGGGTCAGGGACAGGCCGGTCATCGGCCGCGCCTCGATCTCGGCCTCGCCGCCATAGACCCGGGCCTTGGAGGCGTTGGTGAACAGCTGCACCGGCAGGCCGTTGCGCTGGATCACCGTGTAGACCTGCAGGTCCTTGTAATCGTAGTAGAAGGCCGAGACGTTCACCCGCAGGCGGCGGTCCAGGAACTCGCTCTTGGCGCCCACCTCGTAGGCGTTGACGGTTTCGTCGCGATAGGGACCCAGGTCCGCCGGGTCGGTGGTCTGGCCGCTGAAGAAGCCGCCGCTCTTGGTCCCGCGATTGTAGGTCGCATAGACGTTGGCGTCGTCGCTGATCGCATAGCGCAGGCCCACCCGGCCCGAGATCGAGCTGAAGGTCTTCTGGTTGTCGTATTCGAACAGGGTCAGCAGGCCGTGGTCGACGTCGCTGACATAGTGGAAGGTCTTCTTGTCCTGCGACCAGCGCAGGCCGCCGGTCAGGGTCAGTTTCGGGGTGAGATCGTAGTCGACCTGTCCGAAGGCGGCGTAGCTGGTGGTCTTCTGGTGCAGCGGCCAGCCGAACACGCCGACGCTGTTGGCCGGATCCATGCCGGTGGGGTTGTTGACCGGATCGGGGACCCGCAGCACTTCCAGGACGTTGTAGTGGCTGTCGTTGTCGAGGTTGTCGCGAGCCGCGTAGACGCCGGCGACCCAGCGCAGGGCGGTCGCGCCGTTCGATTGCAGGCGAAGCTCCTGGCTGGTGGTGTCCTGCTCGGCGATGTAGCGGGCGTCGAAGATCGAGATCGGGTTGGCGTCGGTCTCTTCGTAGTCGTCGCGCCTGGCCCGCTGGTAGCCGGTGATCGAATACAGCGTCACGCCGCCGAAGTCGTAGCTGACGGCGCTGGTCGCCCCGAACAGCTTGACGATGTCCTTGCCCTCGAAGCGGTAGTCGCCCTCGTACTTGTTGCTGCTGGTGTTGGCGTAGCCGGCGACGTTCGTGCACTGGCCCGAGGTGTAGTAGGCCGGCTTGCAGAAGATGTAGCCGAAGGTCGGATCGGGATCGGCCGTGCTGGCCGCCTCGGCCGTCTGGGCCACCAGCGAGCGGTTGTAGGTCAGGATCGAGCCCCCGCTCGACTTGCTGTAGCTGGCCGAGACGTCGACGGTCAGCCTGTCGTCGGGTGTCCAGCGCAGGGCGCCGCGCACGGCCTTGCGATCGGCGTCGTTGCCCTTGTTGCCGGTCAGGCGGTTGAGCGTGTAACCGTCGCTCTTGTCGTAGAGACCGGCGATGCGGAAGGCCAGGGTGTCGGCGATCGGACCGCCGAAGCCGCCCTGGACGTTCAGCGCATTGAACCGGCCGTAGTCGACGGCCAGGTCGCCCTCGGGCGTGTCGCTCGGCTTCCTGGTGGTGACGTTGATCGCGCCGCCGGTGGTGTTGCGGCCATAGAGCGTGCCCTGCGGTCCGCGCAGCACCTCCACCTGCTGCAGGTCGTAGAAGCCGGCCATCTGGGCCAGGGGCGAGGCCACATAGACCCCGTCGACATAGACCCCGACCGCGCTGGCCGTGCTGGGGTTGAAGTCGTTGACCCCGATGCCGCGGATGAAGATGCGCGGGTTGGCGGCGTTGTCGTCGGTCTTGATCTGCAGGCCCGGCGACAGGCCCGACAGGGCCAGCACGTCGCCCACCCGCTGGTCCTTGAGCTGGTCGGCGGTCAGGGCGGTCACCGAGACCGGCACGTCCTGGAGGTTTTCCGCGCGCTTCTGGGCGGTGACGACGATCTCGTCGAGCGCGGTCGCCTGCTGGGCGAGGGCCTGCCCCGCCGCCGCCGTCATCGCCGCGCCAGCGACCCCCGCGAGCACCTGGAGCTTCCGCATTCCATACCCCCGTTTCTGCCTGTGCGGGGATATAGTAGTTATAACTATCGTTATGGCAAGCAGCGTTCATGGAGCGGCGTTCGGCCGCCCGAGCGACCGCGAACCAGCGCCAGTTCCAAACGAAAAACGGCGTCGGCCGAAGGAAGCCGACGCCGTGACCAGGACGCTTTCGGGAGGAAGGACGCGCCCTAGAAGTTGTAGCGAAGCCCGACGAAGAAGGTCCGGCCGCTGTGGGTGTAGACGTTCAGCCGGTCGCTATCGCCGACGTACTGGTCGTTGAACTCGTCGGTCAGGTTCACGCCCTCGATGCTCAGCTTGAGGTTCGGACGGATGTTGAAACTGGCCTGGGCGTCGACGTTCAGGGTCGAGTTGGTGCCGTGCACGGCGTTGAAGTCGTTGCCCGGCACCTGGGTCAGGTAGCCGGCGCGATAGGCGACCGAGCCGCGGACGCTCCAGCGGTCGGTCTCGTAGTACAGCGTGGCGTTGGCGGCGTTCCTGGACAGGCCGACCAGGGCGGCGTTGACCGTCGGCGCGCCGGCCGTGGTCGAGGTCAGGTACTCCACGTTCGAACTGACGTGGGTGTAGTTGAGGATGTAGCCGAAGTGCCGCCAGGCGCCGGGCAGGAAGGTCAGCGGCTGCTGCCAGTTCAGCTCGAAGCCCTTCAGGCTGCCGCCGTTGGAATTGACCGGCTGGGTGACGTCGAAGATGTCGGTGGGCGAGGCGCTGGTGCCGGCGATCAGCGAATCCGGCAGGCCCAGGGTGTTGTAGGGCACCTGGGTGCGCAGGGTGGCCACGAAGGTGTCGATCTTCTTGTAGAAGAAGCCGCCCGCCAGGATCGCCCCCTGGGTCGGATACCATTCCAGCGACAGGTCCAGGTTCTTGGACTGGGTCGGATCCAGGTCCGGATTGCCCGACGAGAACGTCCGGTTGGCGCCCTGGACGCTGACATCGCCGCCGGGCGACAGCGAGCCGATGCCCGGACGGGCGATGGTCTTGGCGGCGCTGATGCGGGCCACCACGGTGTCGGTCAGATCGGCGGCCAGGTTGAACGACGGCAGGGTCAGGTTGTAGTCGCGCCGGACATTGACCAACCGCACCGCGCCATTGACCACGGCGTAGCCGCCGGACTCCTGCTGGGTGTTGACCTGGCGCAGGCCGGCGTCGCCGCGGAAGGGCAGGCCGAAGGCGTCGAACTTGAACTCGGCCTCGGCGTAGACGCCGGCGTCCTTCTCCTCGACCGTGCCGTACTGGCCGCGGGCCGAGCTGTTGTTGGTGTTGGTCAGGGCGTAGATGCCGCTGTTGCTGTAGATTCCGTAGGCCTGGGCGTAGGCGTCGATGTCGGGCACCAGCCAGGCCGTGGCGTTGCCGGCCGGCAGGCCGAGGTGGCGGCCGAAGCCCGAATAGACCTTGGACACGGCGGCCAGCTGGGCCGGGGTCAGGGTCTGGGAGACGGTCTCGCTGGTCCGGTACTGGCCGTAGCTGTCATATTCGAACTTGCGGAAGTCGATCCCGGCCTTGAGGGTCAGGTGCTCGTTGAACTCGTACTCGCCGAAGAGCTTGCCGGTGGTGAACTGGTTCTCGACGAACTGCGGCCGCAGGCGCACCTCGGACGTGCCGTTGATGGCGCTCCAGTTGGCCGGATCGGTCGGATCGAAGCCCAGCCCGATGGTCGGCAGGCGGTCGCCGCGGAAGTCGTAGGAATAGCCCTGGCTGTTGGCCCGGTCGAAGGTGATGATCGTCGACACCGGCTGGGTGAAGGTCGAGTCCGCGTAGCCGACCAGGGCGCCGACCTTGAACCGGTCGGTGAACCGATGATCGGCCGACAGGGTGAACTGCTTGAACTCGGTGTTCAGCTCGTCATAGGCCGACTGGGTGCGCAGGTCGACATTGTCCAGCTTGGCGTAGACCAGGTTGTTGTTGGCGTCGACCACGCCGTCGCGGATGATGGTCTGCGGCTTGCCGGAGCCCGAGCGCGACAGGCCGATCGCCTGCAGCTGGGCTTCCTTGCGGGTGCCGGCCAGATAGGAATAGAGCGCGTCGAGCGAGACGGTGGTGTTGTCGGTCGGCCTCCACTGCAGCGAACCGCTGGCTCCGAAGCGCTTGGATTCGATGTCATAGCTGACATAGGCCGGGATGCGCGGGTGGTAGATCGCGTTGCCGGCGGTCGCCGCGCTGGTGGGCGTGTAGTTGATCTGGGCCAGGGTATAGCCGGGCAGGGTGGAGGCGGCGTTGAAGCCGCCGTTGCTGCCGCCGTAGGTCCAGCGCGTGATGTTGGCGCCTTCCTCGAGCAGGCGGCGGTCTTCGTAGGCCACCGAGACCAGGGCGCCGATCGTGCCGTCGCGCCAGGTGCGGCTGGCCAGGGCCGACAGGCGGGGGCCGGCCTTGCGGGCCAGGTCGTTGTAGCTGGCCTGGGCCGACAGCACGAGCTGGGGCTTGCCGGAGTCGAAGGGGCGGGCGGTGTTCAGGTCGACCGTCGCGCCCAGCGAGCCTTCCTCGACATCGGCCGAGGCGGTCTTGCGCACGGCGATGCTGTTGAACAGGTCCGAGGCGAAGATGTTGAAGTCGAAGCCGCGGCCGCGGTTGGTGCCCCCGCTGTTGGCCGTGCCGCCGGTGGTGGTGATGGCCTCCATGCCGTTGATGCGCACGCGGGTGTATTCCGAGCCCAGGCCGCGCACCGAGATCTGCCGCCCCTCGCCGTTGATCCGCGAGATCGCCACGCCGGGGATGCGCTGCAGCGATTCGGCCAGGTTCAGGTCGGGGAACTGGGCGATGTCCTCGGCCTTGATGGCGTCGACCACGCCCGAGGCGTTGCGCTTGACGTTGATGGCGCTGGCCAGGCTGGCGCGGAAGCCGGTGACGACCACCTCCTCGACGGCGTTGTCGGGTTCGATCGCCTGGGCGTCCTGGGCGTGGGCCGCGCCGGCCGCGACGGCCAGGCTCACGGCCAGGCTTGAGGCGCCGCAGCGCAGGATGGTGCGAAGATTCGACCTGTCTTCAGACGTCATGTTCCCTCCCAAGCCCGCGACCGCGGGTCTTCTTCTTGTCGAGGCCGATCTGACGCCAGCCTCTCGTGGTGTCGAAAAGGATAGGGGCCGGTCCGCGGCGACGGCCAATCCCAATCGGGCATGAACCGATGCAGGATCTGCACCGATGCGGTGGCGACGGCCGCGTGATCCAGGCTTTCTGGCGGGAAACCCGGACGAAACAAGGCCTCGAGCTCCGAGGACACCCGGGGCGTCGCCTGTCATCGATGTTGGCGTTGGATCGGTCGATAGGCGATTTGACTTAGACCCCGCCACCTCGCCCCTTTAGCCTCCCGGTCATGGAGCCCGCGAACGGGCGCCGCGCGGCTCGAACAGCGCCGCGACGATAAGGACGGGAAGGGAACGCGATGAGCGCGCAGAACGCCGACGGCGCCGCCAGGAGGACCCGCGTCCGCTGGCTGATCATCCTGGTGCTCTTCGTCATCACCACGATCAACTACGCCGACCGCGCCACCTTCTCGATCGCCGGGCAATCGGCCTCCAAGGAGCTGGGCCTGGATCCGGTGGCCATGGGCTACATCCTGTCGGCCTTCGCCTGGGCCTATGTGCTGGGCCAGATCCCCGGCGGCGCCTTGCTCGACAGGTTCGGTTCCAAGAAGATCTACACCGCCGCCCTGGTCCTGTGGTCCAGCTTCACCCTGCTGCAGGGCTTCGCCGGCGTCTTCACCGGTCTGGCCGCGGCCGTCGCGCTGTTCGCCATGCGCTTCATGGTGGGCCTGGCCGAATCCCCGTCCTTCCCCGCCAACGCTCGCATCGTCGCCGCCTGGTTCCCGGGACCCGAGCGCGGCACGGCCTCGGCGATCTTCAACTCCGCCCAGTACTTCTCGCTGGTGGCGTTCGCGCCGCTGATGGGCTGGCTGGCTCACACGTTCGGCTGGCGCTCGGTGTTCATCGTCATGGGCGGCGTCGGCATCGTGGCCGCCGCGTTCTTCGTCAGGCTGATCCATAGCCCCGTGGACCACCCGGCCATCAACAAGGCCGAGTTCGACTACATCGAAGCCGGCGGCGGCCTGGTGCGGATGGAGGACCGGAACGCCGCCAACGGCGCGGCCTTCACCTGGGCCAACGTCAAGCAGGTGCTGGGCAGCCGCATGCTGCTGGGCGTCTATCTGGGCCAGTACTGCATCAACGTGCTGACCTACTTCTTCGTCACCTGGTTCCCGATCTACCTGGTCAAGGAGCGCGGCCTGTCGATCATGCAGGCCGGCTTCACCGCCGCCCTGCCGGCCCTGTGCGGCTTCGCCGGCGGCATCCTGGGCGGCATGATCTCGGACGCCCTGCTCAAGAAGACCGGCTCGCTGGACATCGCCCGCAAGACCCCGCTGCTGCTGGGCATGGTGCTGGCCACCTGCATCATCGCCTGCAACTATGTCGAACAGGAATGGCTGGTCATCGTGATCATGGCCCTGGCCTTCTTCGGCAAGGGCGTGGCTTCGCTAGGCTGGGCCGTGGTGGCCGACACCTCGCCCAAGGAGATGGCGGGCGTCACCGGCGGCATCTTCAACACCTTCGGCAACGTGGCGGGAATCGTGACCCCGATCGTCATCGGCTACATCGTCAAGGGTACGGGCTCGTTCGACGGCGCCCTGATCTTCGTCGGCGTCCACTGCCTGATCTGCATCGCCGCCTATTTCCTGGTCGTCGGCAAGATCCAGCGCCTCGTGCTGAAGCCGGCGACCTGAACGGGAAAGGCCCTTGATGACCAGCCGCCGCCGCTTCCTCCGCGCCGCCTCGTCCCTGTTGCTGGCGACCGTCGCCTCGCCGGCCCTGGCCGCGCTCCCGGTCGCGCTGAAGATCGACACGCCGATGGCCCCGCCCGAATGGGCGCTGCTGGAGCGCGCGCTGCTGAAGGCCAACGCCGAGGCCTGCCAGACCTTCTTCGCCCGCTATTTCGACGATCGCGGCTTCCTGCTGGCCGTGGAGCGCTGGGGCGCCAACGACGGTCCCGACGACGCCATCGAGAACGTCAACGACTGGCCGCACCTGCACGCCCTGGGCGGCGACGACCGCCTGCTGGCCCTGGCCAAGACCGCCTACGAGGGCAATGTCCGCCAGTACACCTTGGCTCGGACCAAGGACGTGCCGTTCGCCCGCGACGGCATGTACTACAAGGAATTCCCGGTCATGACCGACTGGCAGCACCTGTCCGAGGGGCTGTCGGTGTTCAACCTGCTGGGCCTGTCGGATCCCTACGACGCTCGCTACCGCGACCGGGTCAGGCGGTTCTCCGGCTTCTACATGAACGAGGATCCGGGCGCGCCGAACTACGATCCCAAGCACAGGATCATCCGCAGCATGATCACCGGCAGCCGCGGCCCGATGCTGCGCAAGGCCACGCCCCTGGACTGGGCCGGCGACCCGTTCGAGGTCGGCGACTTCTTCATGGAGCACGGCGAGCGGACCTACGAGGAGACCCTGCGCCACTACGACGACTATACCGACGTGATCGGCGACGGCCCGCTGAACCTGCAGGTCACCAGCCTGGTGCTGAACGCCTACATGCTGGACCACGAGACCAAGTACCGCGACTGGCTGCTTTCCTATGTCGACGCCTGGGTCGAGCGGGCCCGGGCCAATGGCGGGGTGCTGCCCAGCAATATCGGCCTGGACGGCAGGATCGGCGGCGCGACCGGCGGCAAGTGGTGGGGCGGGGTCTATGGCTGGGGCTTCAGCCCGATCGTGCCCCAGACCGGCAAGCGCGAGGATCGCAACCGGGTGCCGCGGGCCATCGTCGGCTTCATGAACGCCTACCTGCTGACCGGCGACGACAAGTATCTCGACGTCTGGCGCAAGCAGGCCGACGTCATCAACGCCCAGAAGAAGACCGTCGACGGCAAGGTCCAGACCCCGCGCATGTATGGCGACAAGGGCTGGTACGGCTACGCGCCGGGCGACTATCGCGTGAACGGCCTGGAGATTTGGTACCTGTCGATGAAGGCCTCGGACCGGGCGCGGGGGGCCGAGCATCCTTGGCTGACCTTCCTGGACGGCAAGGATCCGGCTTTCCCGGTGAGGATCCTGCGCCAGGACCTGGAGCGGGTGCGGGCCCGGGCCCAGGCCCAGCGCGACGACCGCTCCACGCCCGACACCCGCCTGGCCGACGCGGCGCTCGACATCAATCCCGCCAGCGTCAACGCCCTGATCCACCTGATGCAGGGCGGGATCCACATCGCCCGGCCGCCGTGGTCGCCGACCTCGCCGGCCCAGGGCGGGGCGTTGCTCTATGCCCGTCTGCGCTATTTCGACCCCGAGCGCCGCCGGGCCGGCGTCCCCGAGGACGTCGCGGCCCTGGTCGAGGCCTTGAGCGACGACGGCGCGACGGTGACCCTGGTCAACACCAACCCGGTCCAGGCCCGGACGGTGACCGTGCAGGGCGGAGGCTATGGCGAGCACCAGGTGCTGAGCGTGGCGGTCGATGGCGCCGCCCCGGTCGTGGTCGACGCCTCGGCCTTCACGGTGCGGCTGGCGGCCGGGGCGGGGGCGCGGCTGGTGCTGAAGATGAAGCGCCACGCGAATCCGCCGACGCTGAGTTTCCCGTGGGACCGCGTTCAGAATCTCCCTTGATCCGCTCATCCCGGCATTCGCCGGGATGAGCGGAGATTTGAAGATCTATGCTCGGCGTTCAGCGTACAAAGCCTCGGGATTTCAACGCTCTAATTTTTCTCGACCCGATTTGGTCCTCCCCCCTTCGAACCGCCCTGATAATGACCTCACCTGAAGGCACGGGGAGGGCGCACGTACGGCGACCGATGCGGCTTTTAGGGGTGGACGAGCGGGAAGGCCTTGTCCGTCGCGCTTCCTCGGAAGCATCCCGGGTTGGTCCGCGGCAGGTTCGCCTCGGTCGCGACGAAGCTTCGGCGCCCGGGACAGGCGGATAGGTCAGCAGGCCCGGGCTGAAATCGCCCGGGCGGTCCAGGGTGAGCCAACACCCTGCCCGTCGGGGGCCTCCATCGGAGCGGGTTAAGAATCCGCGACCCGAAGGCTTCCGGATAACGGCTCCACGCGAAGCGCTCGGACTTCGTCGAAACGGTACTCAAAACTGCAAATCATCCGGGCGAGGCCCGGGCGCTTCGCACCCTTCCCATCCCATCGCAGCTTCGGCGCGTGAGCGTGAAACTGTGCCCGCAAAAGACCCCCTCAGTCGGCTTCGCCGACAGCTCCCCCAGAGGGGGAGCAGCTGTACAGCGTGGCTCCTCCCCCACTGGGGGAGGTGGCCCGAAGGGCCGGAGGGGGCCGGCGGCGTCGGCGGCCTAAGTCCCTTCCTTCAGGAACGGCGCCGCCGAGAACAGCTCGCGCTCCTCCTTGCGCGGATCGTCGACCATCCTGGAGGTCACGTCGAACATCATGGTCGCCCGCTTCGGCAGCTCGTACTTTCCCCAGGCCGGGATCGCCGCGCAGTTGGGATCGCCGGTCCGGGCGAAGGCGAGGAAGGCCTCGCTCATCTGGTGGGCCACCTTGCGGGCCGCCGGCCCCGTGCCGGTCTTCGAGCCCGGCTTGTCGAGATTGTCGAACACCAGGGCGATGTCGAAGCCGTGGAAGGCCCGCAGCCTGCCGCCGTCGATCGGCGAGCCGAAGTCCAGCTGGTACATCCAGGCCGGCGCGCCGATCCTGGCCCGCTGCTCGGCCTGGATCAGGTGACCCGGCCACGAGCGCCCGGCCGTGGTGGCCGCGAAGAACACCTCGGACGGCGTATAGTGCGGATAGAGCTCCCGATAGCGGGCGATCACCCGGCGCGGCGCGACGTCCAGCACCAGTTCCGGGGCCAGGCGCTGCGGCAGTTCCTCCCAGGTCAGGCTGAAGTTCTTGGGGTCGCCGCCGAGGAAGGCGCGGGTCTCGTCGTGGGTGTTGCCGATGATCATCGGGATATGGGCGCTCTCGCGCGGCGCGTCCGGATAGAACGGGTGGCGCGGCAGCACGCCGCCGTCCATCACCGACCAGAAGATGATCGAGCCCTTGCGTTCCAGAGGATCGGGCATCTTCAGGGCCTCGACCAGCCGCTGGGCGGGCAGGGTGCGCAGAGCGTCGACCTGGTCGGGGCTCAGGCCCAGCTTTTCCATGAAGGCCTTGGCGCGGATCGTCGCGTGGATCGGCCCCATGGCGGTGACGTGCTGGCCGCTCATCGTCGCGGCCTTGTGGAACAGCCCCCTGGCGACCGGCATGGCCATCATCGTGACCACCTTGGCCCCGCCGCCTGACTGGCCGAAGGCGGTGACGTTGCCCGGATCGCCGCCGAACGCGGCGATGTTGTCGCGCACCCATTCCAGGGCCATCACCAGGTCGAGATTGCCGACATTGCCGCTGTCGGCCAGATCCGGCCCGCCCAGATCGGCCAGGTAGCCATAGCCGAAGACGTTGAGCCGGTGGTTGACCGTCACCACCACCACGTCGCCGCGCCGGGCCAGTCTTGCTCCATCATACAGCGGGTCCGAGCCCGAGCCGTTGGCGTGGGCGCCGCCGTGGACATAGACCATCACCGGCCGCTTCTTGCCGTCCAGGCCCGGGGTCCAGACGTTGAGGAACAGGCAGTCCTCGCTGGTGTTCTCCTGGATCTTGGTCTGGGGACTGGCGGGTCCGTAGGCCAGGGCGTCCGCCACGCCGGTCCAGGGCTCGGGCGGCAGGGCGGGCATGAACCGGCGCGGGGCGGTGTCGGCGCCGTAGCGCACGCCCTTGAACACCTTGACGCCCTCGACCTCGGCGCCGCGCACCTGGCCGTAGCGGGTGGTGGCGACCGGCGCCTTGGCGGCGGCCCTGGCGTCCGCGACGGCGACCAGGCTCGCGGCGGCGGCGCCCGCCAGGACGGCGCGGCGATGAGGGCTCATGAAGGTCTCTCCCCAGGCATTGTTTTTTGGCCCGCTCCGAGGAGAGGGCGGGTCAGTCGATCAGGACCTCGGCGGGCGAGGCCTCGGCCATGCACAGGTCGATGAACGACCGCAGGATCGGGCTGTCATTGTCCTTGCGCCAGGCCATGTAGAGCTCGACCGGGCGATCCGGCGTCGTCTCCACCGGCCGAAACTGCACATCGTCGAAATGCAGGCTCATGGCGGCCTCGGGCACCAGGGCCGCGCCGAGACCGGCATGGACCAGGGCCAGCATCGAGTGGATCTGGGTGACGTGCTGGACGTAGTGCGGGGTCACGCCATTGGCGTCGAACAGCGTGGTCAGCATGTTGTGGAAATAGCCCGCGCCCTCGGCCGAATACATGATCAGCGGCGCGGCGTCGAAGTCGGTCAGGGCCAGCGAGGCCTTGGCCAGGCGCGGATCGCCGGTCGGCAGGGCCGCCACCAGGGGTTCGGTCAGCACGCGGGCGGTGGCGAACTCGGCGCGCTCCATCGGCGGCCGCACCAGGCCGATGTCGATGCGGCCGGTCAGCAGGGCCTCGACCTGTTCGCGGGTGACCATCTCGCGCAGGGTCAGGTCGGCGTTGGGCAACCGGGCCCGCGACAGGATCACCAGGCTGGGCAGGAAGTTGTAGCCGGACGCGGCGGTGAAGCCGATGGCGATCTGGCCGGCGTCGCCCACCGCGATGCGGCGCGTGGCCAGGGCCGCGCTCTCGGCCAGGCGCAGGATCCGTCGGGCTTCCAGCAGGAAGGCCCGGCCCGCCGGGGTCAGCCGCACCGAGCGGCTGGTGCGGTCCAGCAGGGTGACGCCGAGGATGCGCTCCAGCAGCTGAACCTGCCGGCTGAGCGGCGGCTGGGTCATGTTCAGCCGCTGGGCGGCGCGGCCGAAATGCAGTTCCTCGGCCGTGGCCACGAAACAGCGCAACTGACTCAGTTCGAACATCGGATAGCGCCCGCTGGTGATCCCGTGGACCGGCGAGGTTAGGCGCTTGGGCAATGAAGCGGTAGCCGTCGCCAGGGCCGTGGGCCTGGTCTTGGCCGAGGGGCCGCCGCGAACCAGCCGGGCGCCGACGGCCGCCACCACCTAGGCCTGGCCCTGGGCGCGCCGGATCAGGACCTCCAGCTCGGCCAGTTCGGCCGGGCTCAGGTCGGTCAGGGGTGTGCGGACCGGGCCGGCGTCGCGGCCGATCACCTTCATGCCCGCCTTGACGATCGACACCGCATAGCCGCGGCCACGATTGCGCAGGGCGATGTAGGGCAGCACGAAATCGCGCAGGCCGGCCATCACCGCCGCCCGGTCCTGGGCCCGCACCGACTTGTAGAAGGCCAGCGCCCATTCCGGCATGAAGTTGAAGATCGCCGAAGAATAGGTCGTCACGCCCATTTCAAGATAGGGCAGGGCGAAGGTCTCGGCCGTCGGCAGGCCGCCGACATAGGTCAGGCGATCGCCCATCCGGGCATAGACGCGCATCATCAGCTCGATGTCGCCCACGCCGTCCTTGAAGCCGACCAGGTTGGGGTTGCGATCGCACAGCCTTTCGAGCGTGTCCTCGGTCAGGACGGCGTTGTCGCGGTTGTAGACGATCACGCCCAGCGGCGTGGCCCTGCAGACGGACTCGACGTGCGCCGCCAGGCCTTCCTGGGTGGAGTTCATCAGATAGGGCGGCAGCAGCAGCAGGCCGTCCGCGCCGGCGGCATGGGCCGCCTTGGCCAGGTCGACCGCGATGGCCGTGCCATAGCCGCAGCCGGCGACGACCGGGATCTTGCCGGCCGTTTCCTCGACCGCGGCCTTGACCACCTTAGCCACCTCGGGCGGGGTCAGGGAGAAGAACTCGCCGGTGCCGCCCGCCGCGAACAGGCCGGCCAGCTCATGCTGGAGCATCCAGGCGCAGTGTTCGCGATAGGGCGTTTCGACGAACTGGTGCTGGGCGTCGAAATGGGTGACGGGGAACGACAGCAGTCCTCCGCCGATCTGCTTGGCCATCTCGGACGGCGTCATTCTGCTCATGGATCCTCGCTCGTCGTCGGTCCTTCTCGCCGGGAGGGCGTCGCGTCGTCCTGGCCGCGTGACCGTGGGTTCGAGCAAAAGCTATGGGCAGCGGCCGCCAGGGTCTAAGCCAAAGGCGCTATCGACCGATGCGGGTTTTGGCTTGATGGCGTCCGGCGCCTAGACCTCTCCTCCGATGCGCTCGATTTCGTCGGCCAGGGCCGGAAGGTCGAGGATTCGCAGGGTGCGGCCGGTCTGGGAGACGATGCCGAGGCCAGCCAGACGGTTCAGCTCCCGCGTCACCGGCTCGCGTTGGCTGCCCACCAGCACCGCCAGCTCGGCATGGGTGGGACAGCGATGGATGACGGCTTCGCGGCCATCGCCTTCCGCCGACGCCGCCATGCGCAACAGCTCGATGTCGACCCGGCAGGCCACCGAGACGGCGTTCAGCTCGAACAGGCGATCAGTCAGGGCGCGCGTCAGGTTGGCCAGGTCCTCCAAGATCGCCCGCATGAAGCGCGGCGAGCGCTCGAAGAGGCTCTCGACGAGGGGCTGGGGCAGCCGGGCGACGCGCACGTCCTCCAGCGCCACGATGTTCACCGAGCGGGGCAATCCGTCGATGGCCGAAATCTCTCCGAAATAGCCGCCCGCCGAAATGCGCCGATAGCCGACTTCGCGGCCCGACCGCGCGTACTGGTTGGCCAGCAGCGCGCCCTTCAACAGCAGATGGATGCCGCCGCTTTCATCCAACCGCTGGACGATCAGCTCGCCCTTGCCATAGTGAAGGTGCTCGATCTGAGGAGCCAGGGCCTCGATCTCGTCGCGCGCCATGTGCCGAAACAGCCGGTTGGCGCGATAGCCGCCTTCGGGTGAAGACGCGATCGGCGCATGGCTCGAGGCGGTCGGGGACGAAGGGGGGATCACGGCCATCGAGAACGCTCCTGCACAGTCGATCCGGGGACGACGAATGGACAGCCGACCGCGCTACCGGGCCTTTATCAGCTATAGCCACCAGGACCGCAAAGCCGCTGAATGGCTGCATCGCGCGCTGGAGGCCTACCGCGCGCCCCGTCGCCTGACCACGACCGGCGGCGGGGTGTCGATGCGGCGGCTGACGCCGATCTTCCGGGACCGCGACGAGCTGAGCGCCTCGGCGGACCTGGGCGGGGTGATCCGTGACGCGCTGGACCGTTCCGACGCGCTGATCGTGCTTTGCTCCCCGGCCTCGGCCGGATCGCGCTGGGTGGACCAGGAAGCCGCCTATTTCCTGAAGGATCATGACCTCGGCCAGCTCGTCTGCGTCATCGCGCCCATGACGCCGAAGGCGGCTTCCCTGGGCGAGGTGCTGCCGCCGGCCCTGCGAGCGGCCCTGCCGGTCGGCGTGGAGCCCCTGGCCGTGGACCTGCGGCGCGGCGCCGACGGACCACGCCTGGCGCGGCTGAAGATCGCCGCCCGCCTGCTGGATGTCAGCCTCGACCGGCTGATCCAGCGCGACGCCCGTCGCGGCATGCGGGTGATGGCCGCCTTTACCGCCGCGGCCCTGGTCGTGGCCCTCGCCATGGGGGCGATGACCGTCGCGACGCTGAAGTCCCGCCAGATCGCCCGCGACCAGCGCGACGAGACCGAGGCCCTGGTGGCCTACATGCTGGGCGACCTGCGCGAGCAGCTGGAGCCGGTAGGGCGGCTGGACGTCCTGGACGGCGTGGGCGCCAAGGTGCTGGCCTATTACGGCAAGGCGCGGACGGACCAGCTCGAGGACAGGGCGCTGGCCCAGCGCGCCAAGGCCCAGACGCTGCTGGGCACGATCCGGGAACAGCGCGGCGACCTGGCCGGCGCGCGCGACGCCTTCGGCCAGGCCGCGTCCACCACGCACGAACTGGCCGCCCGCGCCCCCGGCGACGGCGAGCGGATCTTCGACGAGGCGCAGAACGTCTACTGGCTAGCCTATATGGAGTGGCGCCAGGGGGACATCGCCGGCGCCGAGCGGGGTTTCAAACGCTATGGCGAACTGGCCCAGACGCTCGTCAGGCTCGATCCCGACCGCGCCGACTGGCGGCTGGAGGTCGCCTACGCCAAGAGCAACCTGGGCACCCTTCTGCTGGAGCAAGGGCGGGCGGAAGAGGCCCTGGGCGCCTTCCGCGCCGCCCTGGCCGGCTTCGAGGCCGAGCGGGCCCGGGCGCCGAACGACCAGGACCGGCTGGTCGACGCCGTGGACGCCCATGCCTGGGTGGCCGACTCCCTGGCCAAGCTGGGGCGCCCTCGCGAGGCCTACGCCGAACGCGAGGGCGCGGCGAACCTGCTGGCCCAGGCCTCGGCGAAAACGGCGTCCGACAAGCCCCTGGCCGCCCGTAGTCTGGCCGCCCAATTGGCCCTGGCGCGACTGGAGCTGGACCTGGGCCGGACGGCGCACGGCGCGGCGCGCTCGGGCCAGGCGCTGAGCGGGTTACGCGAACTGGTGGCCCTGGATCCGTCCAACGCCCGCTGGCGCGAATACCTGCTGATCGGTCAGCTGGACGCGGTCGATTTCGCCGCCTGGTCCGGTAGGCTGGCGCAGGCGCGCTCGGCCCACGCCCAGGCTGTCTCCACCCTGGCCAGTCTCCGCACCGGCGACGACGCCAGGACCTGGCGGATCGACCTCGACGGACGGCTGGACATCCAGGCGGTCACCCTGGCGCGGCTCGACGGGGATCCGGCCCGCGCCCGGAGCCTGGCGCTGGCCCTGCTGGACCGGCTGGACCGGACGTCGGGACCGCGCGAAACGGCGGGCGAGCGCGCGGCCCTCTATGGCGCGGCCCATCTGGAGGCGGGGCAGCCGGCGGCGGCGATTTCAGCCCTGTCGCCGCGACGCCGATCCCTATCCTCGACCAACCTCGACATCCTAGCGCGCGCCTACCAGGCCCAGGGACAATCCGATGAGGCTCTGACGATTGTGAAGGGCCTGCGAAAACAGGGCTATGCCCATCCCGGTTTCCTTGCATTCTGGAGAGAGTCGCCTCTAGCTGGCGCCACGGTTCAAGGGGGTTTCACATGACAGACACGCTACCGATCATCGAATTGGTCGTCGGCATCGCCGAAAACGTCAACTTCATGAACGTTCTCGATCCTCAGAATCCGGTGCCGCTGTCGCTGAAGCTCGATGCGCCGAGCCGATTGGTCTTCCGGCTGAGCGACGATCTCATCGGTGTCGGCTGGACGTTCCAGAAGCGTCCGATCCGCTTCACGGACGACTTCGGCATCAACTTCTCCAGCTACACCTGGATCGAGATGCTGTACGACGTACCGCAAAAGCCCTTCACATGCTTCATGATCGTCTATGAAGACAATCGGCTCGGCGAATATATCTACAGCCTGTTCATGACGGACTCGCACAAGCAAAACATCACTCTGGATCCGAAGATCGAGAACGGTGGGGGTCGCGTGCCCTGACGGGCCCCGCGGTCTTCGACAAGGACGAGGTCGCCGCGCTGATCCGGCGCGGCGAGGTCCTCGCCGCCTACGACCTTGCCCGCGCCGCTCTGGAAACTGGCGCGGCCTCGCGAGACGCCGCCTACGCCGCCGTGCTTTGCCTGGCCCGCGCCGGCGCCGTCGATTTCGCGCGGGCCGAATATGTTCGCCTGGGGCTGGATCGGATCGAAGACGATCCAGACGCCATCGCCCTGGGGGCGCGGCTCCTGAAGGATGTCGCCCTGGCCGCGCGCGGCGGCCGCCGTACAGCTTTCGCCAAAGCCTCCACGCGCCGCTATCAAACGCTTTTTCGGCGGTTCGGTGGTCTCTACGGGGCGGTCAACGCCGCGACCATGACGCTTGTGGCCGGCGACCGGGCGGGCGGCCAGGCCCTGGCGGCGGCCGCCTTGAGGATTCCTTCGTCGCCGGGACTGACGGGGGAGGCGGCCTATTACGAGACCGCCAGCCGGGCCGAGGCGAGTTTCCTGGTCGGCGACCTGGAGGCCGCGCGGGAGGCGATGGCCCAGGCTCAGACCCTTGCGCCCCGGGCGTTCGCCGCCCATGCCACGACCCTGCGGCAGTTGGAGATGCTGTGCCGCGAGACCGGCGAGGACCCTGCCTGGCTCTCGACCTTCCGGCCGCCAGCCTGCGCCCACTTCACCGGCCACATCCTGGACGCCACGCGGGAAGGCGCCTTGAACGGCGGATTGGACGGCGACCTGCGCGGCGAGGCGGACCGCGTGGTGCGGGAGCAGGGGATCGGCTTCGCCTACGGCGGCCTGGCCGCCGGCGCCGACATCGTCTTCGCCGAGGCCTTGCTGGACGCCAGCGCGGAACTGCACCTGGTCCTGCCCGTGAGCCTGGACTCCTTCGTCGCCGTGTCGGTCGCGCCCTTCGGGGCCGATTGGATCGAGCGCTTCCAGCGCTGCTTCGCCCGGGCCGCGTCCGTGCGGTACGCCTCGCACGACCCCTATGTCGGCGACGAGCAGGTCTTCGCCTATGCCAGCCAGATCGCCATGGGCTGCGCGGTGCTGCGCGCCCAGACCTTGGCGACCGAGGCGATCCAGGTGGCGGTCTGGGATGGGCACGCGGCCGCCGGCCCGGCCGGCGTGGCCGCAGACCGGGCCTATTGGGCGAGGGGAGGGCGTCGACAGGAAGTCATTCCGGTGCGCCGGCCGCCGCCGGCCGCCGTATCCGGGTCGCGCGCGAGCCATCCCACCTCCCGAGCGGTGAAGGCCATGCTGTTCGCCGACGTGAAGGGTTTCGGGTCCTTGCGCGACGACCAGATTCCAGCCTTCTTCGAGATGGTGATGGGCCGAATGGCCGGGGTCATCGAGGGGCTCGACGCCCGTCCACGACACGTCGAGACCTGGGGCGACGGTCTGTTCCTGGTCTTCGACCAGCCGATCGACGCCGCCGTCGCGGCCCTGGCCCTGCAGGAGGCCCACCGCGCCCTGGATCTTCGCGCCCTGGGCTTGCCGCGCGGCCTGGGCCTGCGGATCGGCGGCCACTACGGCCCGGTGCACCTGGGGGTCAACCCGCTGACCAAGGCCCCGGCCGTGATCGGCGCCCACGTGGTGGTCGCCGCGCGCATCGAGCCCGAGGTCGCCCCGGGCTCGGCTTGCGTCAGCGAGGCCTTGGCCGGCGCACTGGCGACCCTCCACGGCGACCGCGTGCGCTGCGGCTATGTCGGGCGCACCCAGGGCCGCAAGGGCTTCCCGGCGACCCCGATCTTCACCCTGGCGCGGGCCTGACCGCCCCTCCGGGGGGGCAGAAACCTTTATTTCTGGGGATGTGCAGATCCGCACAGTCCGCACGCCGGCCCCTCCGACATGGTTCGACTCGTAGGTCGCGATGACCTTGGCCCAAGCGGCCGCGGAACGTCTCCGTCGATCGCCATCGCCGGGACGCCGCCGCGACCCGCACTGCCTTGGCCTGTCACCGCGGGCTGTCTAAGCGGCCTTTCGGGCCCGGCTTCCCCATCGGCCGGGTCCGACTTGCCGACCGACTTTGAAGTCGCGCCGACGTCCCAGCGCGGCCCCACGTTGCATCAGGAACCTCGCCATGTCTCTCGACGCAGCCGTCCTCAAAGAACCCGCCGACGACACGTTCCACGGCGCGCTCGCCTCCGATCCAGCGGCGAGCATTCTCAAGCATGCCGTGAAGATCTGGGCCCGCGACCATGGCGTCGCCGAGAACGACCTCTGCCGCCTCACCGAGATGGTCATGCACTTCGCGAAGTCGGCGATCCGCGACTGCGAGCGGAAGATCCATGTCGTCGCCTAGCCTGTCGTTGCTCAAGATCCCGGGCGCGATCCTGGCCCAGGCCAAAAGCCTGATCGTCGGCGGCGAGACGACCGCCACGCCGGCGATGGCGGAAGACCCGCCGTTCGCGCCGAGCTCCGGAGCGGGCGCAAAATGGGAGCCGACGCCCCAGGACAAGAGCTTCTGGGCCAGCATGGCCGCGGCCGACCGGCGACTGACCGAGCTACGGCGCGCGATCGATCAGGCCGCGGCGGAAGCGATCGTCCGCGAGGCCGACGCCAAGGCCCCGTCGGGCCCGGAATCGCAACTCGCCGAAAGTCGATGCGAGACGGCCAAGCGGATGATCGCCGACGCGCTGGACGCCGAGAAATCGTGATCCTCGCCGTTGGCGGGATGTTCAGGCCGTAGCGGTTCGACACCTGTCAACCGCCACGCCTCGCCCTTGGGGGAGGGCGATCGGATGAGCGCCGGCTCTTCGCCGTTTCGGTCGGCGAACGGCTGGCGCTCATCCGACTAGAATTTCCAGAGCGACCGCGACATCGACGCTTCCTATTTGGCGCAATCGGACTTGCCGACATTGTCCCACTTCTTGAAGCCGCGCCCCGTCTTGGCCTGCAGTCGGTCATTGTAGCGTCGCAGCGCGACGTCGCCGGACTGGCCGGTCAGCACGTCGCAGCGCCCGGCGAACACCTTCTCGACACAGGCCGCGCGCGGCGCATAGCCGAGTTCCTCCCAGGCTCCATCCACGAACCGGCGGCAGGCCACGTAGTCGGCCGGAAGCTTCTGAGGCTCGGCGGCCGGCACGACGACCTCCACCGGCTCCGCCGCCTTGGCCGCCTCAGCGGCCGCGGCGAGCTTGGCGGCTTCGGCCATGGCTCGGCGATGGCGGTCGGCCTCGTCCGTGCTGGCTTGCTCCGGCAGGTCCGGCTGGTCGTTGGCCAGCTGGAACCAGGCCATCTGCATCGTCCAGCCCTGGGCCTGGGCCCGTTGGGCCAGACGGGCGGGGAAGTCCCGTGTCGGCTGCTCAACGGCGCCAGGGCGCAAGCCGATATCGAACGGCCCGTTACCTTCGATCATCAGGACTCCCGCCAGCCCCGGGGCGTTCTGGCACATGGAGACCCGATAGCGGCCGCCGCCAAGGTCCTTATAGAGGTCCGGGTTGCGGGCGGCCAAGGCGGCGAACTGCTCACGTGTGGTCGTGAACTGCTGGAGCCGGCCCGAGGGCTGTATCGCGATCAGGCTGAAACCCTTGGAGGGATCGGGCGCGACATTGATCATCGACTGCGACCAAAGCCCCTTGGGGCAGCCCTGGATGCCGCGGTCGATTTCAAAGCGCGCCTGCTGGGCGGCGAGGCTGGGAACGGCGCCGGCCTGGCCGCGGAAGCGGTTGACCGTATCCAGCAGCGGACAGGACGCCTGGTCGGCGGGAAGGATTTCGGTGGTGTCGACCTGCAGCCCCTGCACGCCTGCGGCGCGCACGGCGCTGGCCACCGCGCGGTTCGCGCCCGCCGGATCTCCGGCCGCGCCGGAAATCTTGAGGACGGTCGAGCCGTCGGCGCTCTGCCCGCGGCTCAGGGTCAGCCAGGAGCACGGAACGCTCGGCAGCGCGGCGGCGATGGTTTCGTCGGCCCGGCTGGCGGTCGGCGGCGGCGCGCTAGTGGTGGTCGGCGCCGGCGGGGGCAGGGCGGCCTTCTTCTGGGACGAGAGCACGGCGAAGCCCACGCCGACCACGACGACGGCCGCGGCCACGCCGATCGCCATTCCCTTTCCCCTGGAAAGACCTCGCGTCGCCGCCCCTGGGCCTTGAGCCTTGCGCGCCTCTTGGTCCGGAGCTTTGCCGGCGGACTTTCCTGGAGGCTTGTACGCCACGTCCATCGCCGGGGGGATCGGCGAGGCGACGTCTTCGTCCTCCACCCCGTTCGATCCGGTCTGGACGAAGGCGGCGGGCGGCGGCGCGACCTCCCGCGCCTCGAGGTCGACCGCGCCTGGGCGCGGAGCATCATCCGGAACCAGGAAAGGCTCGGCGCTGGGCGCGAAGAGCGTGTCCTTGGAAGCGACGAGCTCCGCCTCGATCGGCGGGGAGACCAGGGGAGGAATCGACGACGCCGCCATCGCGGCGACCGGCGGAACGGTCGGTTCGGACAACGGCGCGTCGTCCACGGCCGGTCGCGAGGCGTCGTCGATCAATCCGTCGGCCGGCTCAGGCGCGTCAGCTGGCGTGTCGGGCTCGCCAGGCGCGAAGATCGTGCGGCCTTCAGGCGCGACCTCGTCGCTCGCAACCGCGACCGCAGAAGGCGGAAGGCTGGCTTCCCCACGCGGCTCGGCGCTCTGCCAGGAGGGCGGCTCCGAGCCCAGATGGATCACCGTACGCTCGATCTCCAGCCCGCTTTCGCCCGTCGTCGTGTCGCCGGGGTCTGGCGGGGTCCACGACCGGATCGATGGCGGTTCGACGGGAACGTCCAGCGCATCCAGCGCCGTGATCACCTCCGCCATGGCCTGGGGACGTCCACGGGGGTCGGGGTTGAGCATACGCGCGAACAGCGGCTGCAGGAGCGGCGGAACCGTGGTGATGTCGGCGCCCGCGCGTCGCCGATCAATGGCCTCGACCAGGGTCGTGCCCATGTTCGGGGCCCGTCCACCCGCCAGGGCCAGCACGACCAGGGCCAGGCTATAGATGTCTGTCCACGGACCGATGCGTCGATCGAAATCGCCGAACTGCTCCGGCGCGACATAGCCGAGCTTTCCGGCGAAGCCGTCGCCGACCACCGTCTGGGCGCCGATCTCCATGCTCTTGGCGATCCCGAAATCGATGATCTTGGCGCGGCTGAGCACGCCGTCGGGCAGCAGGACGTTTTCGGGCGAGATGTCGCGGTGGATTGCCCCATGGCTGTGCGCCGCGTGCAGGCCCTCGGCTAGGCGACGGGTGAGCATGACCAGTTCGGCCGTCGTCGGCGGATGGCGGCCGATCAGATTGGTCAGCGGCTCGCCGTCGATGAAGTCGGTGACGATGTACAGGAGGTCCTTGCGCGGCTCGCGGGCGAGGACGCGGTACTGCACCAGCGCCGGATGAGCCAGGCTGGTGAGGGTCTTGGCCTCCTTGCGGAACAGCGCCTGAACCTTGGGATCGGCGGCCAGGTGCGGGAGGATGACCTTGACCGCCACGCGCTCCTCGGCGTTGACGTTGGCGCCCTCATAGACCTCGCCCATGCCGCCCCGGGCGATGAAGCGCTTGATCTCGTAGATGCCGTTCAGCACGAAGCCGACCGGCAGGATGCCCCGCTGGGCGGGCTTGCGCGAGCCGCGCTTGCTCCAGGAGCCGGACGCGGGGCTCGTCAGGGACGCGACGTCTTCATCAGAGGGATCGTCGGGCATGCTCACTGGGGACGTCTCTTTCCAACTCTGACTACAACCTCGCCCTGAGCGCGCGCCGGTTGCAAGCTGTTATGCAGGGTTTCGAACATCAGGCCGCGGCTTCCGGGATCGAGGGCGCGTCGGCTTGCGGTGACGCTTCAATTCCTTCGAACGCGTAGGTGAAGACGGAGTTCTCGACCTCCACAGTAATCCTCGTCACATCCTCGCCAGCCATCTGGCGTTCGAGCAGGGCGATCGACAGCTCGGGCAGCATGGTGTTGGTCAGGATGGCGTCGATCATCCGTCCGCCCGAGGCGACCTCCGTGCAGCGGGAGACGATCAGGTCGACGACAGCCTGGTCGTAGCTGAAGGCGATGCCATGGTTCTCGGCGATGCGCTTCTTCACGCGGTCCAGCTGCAGGCGGACAATGCCCTGCAGCATGTCCGGCGACAGCGGATAGTAGGGCAGGACGATCAATCGGCCGAGCAGGGCGGGGGGAAACACCTTGAGCAGGTCGGGCCGCAGCGTCTGGGCCAGCACCTCGGCCTCGGGCTTCATCTCCTCGTCCTCCGACATCGAGACGATGAGGTCGGAGCCGACATTCGAGGTCAGCAGGATCAACGTGTTCTTGAAGTCGATGTGACGCCCCTCGGAGTCGTCCATGTAGCCTTTGTCGAACACCTGGAAGAACATCTCGTGGACGTCCGGGTGGGCCTTTTCCACCTCGTCGAGCAGCACCACCGAATAGGGCCGGCGACGAACGGCCTCGGTCAGGACGCCGCCCTGGCCGTAGCCGACATAGCCCGCCGGCGCGCCCTTCAGGGTCGAGACGGTGTGGGCCTCCTGGAACTCGCTCATGTTGATGACGATCAGGCTGTCGTCGCCGGAATAGAGCAGTTCGGACAGGGCGTGGGCGGTTTCGGTCTTCCCCACGCCGGACGGACCGCACAGCATGAACACGCCGACCGGCTTGTTGGGATTGTCGAGCTTGGCGCGGCTGGTCTGGATGCGCTTGGCGACGGCGTCCATCGCGTGGTCCTGTCCAACCACGCGTTTCTTCAGCTGGTCGGCGATGGTCAGGACAGAGGCGATCTCGTCCTTGACCATGCGGCCGACGGGGATGCCGGTCCAGTCGCCGACGACGGCGGCGACCGCGTCGGCGTCGACTTCGCCAAACACCATCGGATCGTCGCCATGGGCCTGGGCGACGGCCAACAGGGCGGCGTCGAGCGCGGCCTTCAGATCGGCCGTGTCGCCGGCCTCCGTCGATTCGGTGTTCGCCAGGGCCTGGCGGGCCTCGTAGGCCTTGGCGACGGCGTCCTTTTCCGCCGCCCATTTGACTTCCACCGCGTCCAGAGCCGCCTGCGCCTCCTCGATCGCCTCCTTCAGCTTCGCGATGCGCTCCACGCCGGCGTACTGGCCGGCGGCCTCGCGGGTGGCGATCTCGAGTTCGACGTTCAGGAGCTCCACCCGGCGACGACGGCTTTCGACCGGCGCCGGGGTCGCGTGCTGCGAGACGGCCACCCGGGCGCCGGCGGTGTCGAGCAGGCTGACCGCCTTGTCGGGGAGCTGGCGGGCCGGCACGTAGCGCTGGGACAGCTTGACGGCCGCTTCCACGGCCTCGTCGAGGATCACCACCTTGTGGTGCTTCTCCATGGCCGAGGCGACCGAACGCAGCATCGAGATCGCCACCTCGGTGTCCGGTTCTCCCACATTGACCGTCTGGAACCGCCGGGTGAGGGCGGGGTCCTTTTCGAAGTACTGGCGATATTCCGACCAGGTGGTGGCGGCGATGGTCCGGAGCCGGCCGCGCGCCAGCGCCGGCTTGAGGAGGTTGGCGGCGTCGCCGGTGCCGGCCTGGCCGCCCGCCCCGATCAGGGTGTGGGCTTCGTCGATGAACAGGATGATCGGCTTTGGCGAGGACTCGATCTCGTCGATCACCTGCCGCAGCCGCTTCTCGAATTCGCCCTTCACGCCCGCCCCGGCCTGCAGCAGCCCGATGTCCAGGGCGCGAAGGGTGACGTCCTTCAGCGCCGGGGGAACGTCGCCGTCGACGATCCGGCGCGCCAGCCCCTCGACGACCGCCGTCTTGCCGACCCCCGCCTCGCCCGCCAGGATCGGGTTGTTCTGGCGACGGCGCAGCAGGATGTCGATCACCTGGCGGATCTCGGCGTCCCGACCGACGATCGGGTCGATCTCACCTGTCCTGGCGCGCTCGGTCAGATCGACGGAGTACTTGGCCAGCGTCTCACCCGAGCCGCCGGCGAACGGCGCGCCATCGGTTCCCGCCGGGTCCGGGGGACCGTCGAAGGCGGGCGCCCCGCCCACCTCGGCCGAGCTTGCGACGATCTTGTCGAACTCGTCGCCCAGGGCGTCGGCCGAGACCTTGCGGAACTCCGGCGAGATCGCGAACAGCGCGTTACGCAGGATCGGCGTCTTGAGCATGCCGAACACCAGGTGGCCGGTGCGCACCCGGCCGGCCTGGAACATCAGCGACGCATAGAGCCAGCCTTTCTCGATGGCCTCCTCGATCTGGGGCGAGAAGTCCGAGATCGACGTCGCACCGCGCGGCAGGCCGTCGAGCATGGCCACGACGTCGCGGGCCAGCTTCGTGTCGTCCAGGGCGAACCGGGTGCGGATCGCGGCGAGGTCGTTCCGCGGATCCTGGAGCAGGATATGGATCCAGTGAACCAGCTCGACATAGGGGTTGCCGCGCATCTTGCAGAAGCCGGTCGCGGTTTCGATGCTCTTCAGCCCCGTCGGGCTGAGGCGGCCGAACAGGGCGGAGCGGTTGATCTCGGTCATGCGGCATCTCTCTTGGCGGCGGCTCGAGCGACGCGACGCGAGCTCGGGCCAAGACGGGTCTCGGCGCGCGAGCCGCTGCCGGCCGGCGGATTGATCCAACTGGTCCAGCCCAGCCGGGCGCGGCCGTCCAGGGAGGCGGGACGTCGCGCGGCTTCGCTGGCCTCGATCTCGAGATCCCATTCCAGATGGGAGGGGGCGAACGAATCCAGGGCCTCGGCGACGACCGCGAAGCGTGCGCCGCCTGGCAACAGGTTCTCGTAGTCGTGAAAGGTGTCGACCTTCACGGTGATGCGGAAGGCGTCGGACACCGTGCTGGTGCGCCGACCGCAGACGGCGTCGCCGCCCAGCCGGCTATAGGCCCCGCCCAGGCGGGTCTGGTCCGCGGTCTCGATATCGCGCCAGACCGGCCGGTATTCCTTCAGCCGGACGGGCGCGCCCACGAGGTCGGCGACAGCGTCCTCGATGCCGGCCGCGCTGCGCCGCGACGCATAGAGGCCGGCATAGTAGAGGCGGGCCCGGGCCGGGAACGCCGCGTCGTCGGGAACTCCCACGGTCGCGCCGGTCAAGGCGGCCAGGTAACCGGCGAAGCGGTCGTCGCCAGGGCGATCGGCATTGGCCGCCGGGTTGGATTCCGCCCAGGCGCGGTAGAAGAACTGCAGCATCCGCCCCGCCAGCACGTCGAGGAAGTGCCCGAACGGCCGGCCCTTGGCGTAGCGGCGCTCGAAATGGGCGAACTCGCTGATGTGCAGGGGCAGCGGCCCCATCGGTCCGGTCAATCCGAACCAGTAGCCCTCGACCTTGGCCCGTCCGTCCTTGACGACGATCGTTTCCAGGGTCGAGCCCGGAAAGCCGAGGGCGGGGAGTTGGGCGAGGTCCACGAGGTTCTGCGAGGGAAGCCGGGCGTCGCCGATGCGCGGCAGATCGGGGGCGCGCGCCTCCGCCGCGCGCAGCAAGCCAAACAGGCCGTACCGCCTCGCGTTTCCCGCCGCCTGGCGAAGAAACTCTAGATGTTGCGATGTTCGCCCATTCTCGGCGGCCATTGCGCGAAGGTTCCTTCCTGAGGGCTTTCAAAGATGCATTCGGTGAAGGCGTTGACGGTCGCGAACTCGCCCAGGAACCGTTCCAGGACCGCCGAGAACAGGAACATCCGGCCGTTCTCGAAGGGGGCGTCGTCCAGCTTGAGGCGTAGGCGCTGGCCACGCGCGAAGGCGCTGCGCCCCGGTCCGGACACCCGACGCGTCACGGGCTCGGAGCGAATGGCCAGGACGCCGTCGATCTGCCGCCGCAGGGCGGGGTCGTCGATCCGTCCGTACAGGGCCAGATGGTCGCGCAGGACCGAAGGGTCGTCGTCGTCCCCCAGGGCGAAGGACGCATAGTTGGGCGTCAGGTGGCCAATGATCCTCCACGCGCCGTCGCTGATGCCCATCGGCGGTCGGGGCTTGGTCGGGGCGCGGACGACCGTCACCGCACGCACGGGGACGCCGCTGATCCGGAAATCCGTCGCGCCGCCGGTGCGCAGGGTCTCGGCGAGTTCGCGATTGGTGACCAGCGCGCGGACGGCCAGTTCGTAGATTCCCTCCAGCCGTCTCGGCTCGCCGGGGGCGGCGAGGCTGATCCAGGTCTCCGTGCCCAGATAGTCGGTCCTGCGCCTCAGGCGCTGTTCCTTGGTCGACAGGCGTCGATGGCGCAGGCGGGTGACGTAGAACAGCGCCTCGGTCCAGTCGTAGAGCAGGCTCCCGAAGGCGTGCAGCGGCGCGACCGGCCGGGCGTCGCCGTTCTTCTGCGAATAGGCCGTCACCTCCAGCGGGCGGAAGATCTCGAAGTCCAGCGGCCGGGTGCGGTCGGCGATCAACTGGTGTTCGTGGTCGAACTCGCTGACCGCCACCCGATCAATCTGCTTCTCGAACAGGTTGATCGCGGGCGTCGCGAAGAGCTTGAAGTTCGCCGGCGACACCGCGCCCGCCAGGGCCGTGGAGGCGCGGTCGAACAGGAAGACCACCTCGCACTCGTTCCGGCACTTGGCGAAGACCTGCCCCAGTTCGCGCAGGCGGACGAACAGGAAGCGTTCGGGACAGGCGAAATATTCCGACAGCAGGCGATAGCCCCGGAAGGACCGCCGGCCGGTCGGCAGCAGGGCGCAGTTCTCCTCGAAGCCATGCTGCTCCGTCGCCGGCAGCTTGACCCAGGCCGCCGCGCCGGCCGCGGAGTCGACCGACCGGGCCACGGTCGCCACGGCGTCGCCGATCAGCTGCCGATAGAGTTCTCCCGGGGCCACTTCCGAACCGTCCAGATAGATCGGCAGGATGTCCGGCGCGATCGCCGACAGGGGAACCCCGCCCAGGCCGCTGAACTTCAGGCGCAACCCGGCCTCGGCCCGCACCCCCGCCGCGCCGGCATAGGCGGCGACGGCCGCGCGGGTCGGCAGATATTCGGCCTCGGTGATCTTCAACGGCCAGAGGGTCACGTCCTGCCCGGTTCGGAAGATGACCGGCGTGGCGGCCTCGTCGCCGGAGGTGGCGGACATCTCGGTGAGGCGAGGGATCACGAACCCGGAGGCGATCGCATGGTCGCTGTCCTGGGGCTCCAAGGTCACCACGCACATCGACGGGGTCGGCGCCAGGTAGTGCGGCTGGATGGCGTTGAGCAGGTGTTGCGTGAAGTCCGGAAACTGGTCCTGCAGCTTCAGCTTCACGCGGGCCCCGAGAAAGGCCACGCCTTCCAGGAGCCGTTCGACATAGGGATCGGTGTCCGAAGGCGCGTTGAGGCCCAGCCGCCCGGCGACCGTCTCGTACTCCTCCCCGAACTCGCGCGCGGTCTCGCGAAGATAGAGGAGTTCCTCGTTGTAGGCCCTGAGGAGGCGAGGATCCATCCGTCTACTCCCGCAGGGTCGCCGCGCCCGTGTCGATCTCGACGTCGGTCTTGAACTCGACGGGCAGCGCCAGGACGGCGCTGGTGACGTCGGCCCGGATGACGAAGGTCACGGCGTTGGGCTTGGCGTCCTTGGCGGTGGCGGTGACGTCGAGGCGTTGTGGGGCGATGCGGGGTTCGAAGCGCCGGATGGCCTGCTTGATCTCGCGCGCGCGGGTTTCGATCGCGCGCCGCTGCAGAAGCTTGCCGGCCATGTCGGGCACGCCATAGTTCAGGACCGAGGTCGCGACCTCGGGGTAGGGTTTCAGGTTCTGGACCGAGCCGAAATTGGTCGTGTTCAGGATCCAGTTCAGTTCGCGCAGGACCGTGGCCCGGAGCGCGGCTTCGTTGAATCGTTCGATCTTCAGGATCGGATAGAGCCGGCGCGACGTCGCGCGGCTCACCTGCCCCTGGTCGACCTTCGGATCGTCGCGAAGATCGTCGATGTCGAGATCGGCGACGAGCTTGTCGAACAAGGTCGGATTGATCCGGGCTGCCATGGCGTCAGGCGAAGGCCAGGTGACGGAGCGCCAGGATTCCCGCGTCTTCGCCGTCTCCCAGTGACCAGAGCTTCTGGCCGAGGCCCTCGGCGCCCATCGCCCCCTCGCGCCAGTCGGTTGCTCGGGCCAGCAACAGGTTGGCGTCCGTCGCGTCCCGAGTTCCGGGATAGCGGGCGGGCAGGATCGCCGCCGCGCCCTGTCCGGTCTTGAACTCGATCTCCACCGGCAGCCAGACCAGGTCTCGCAAGTCCTGCGGCCCGTCGCTGGTGATCTTGCGCACCGCCTCGAAGGGGACGAGCCCCCAACGCCCATGGATGACGGCCTCGAAGGCCGGGCCGAAGCGTGGGTCCGCATCGGCGATCCACTCGAAGTCCTGGTCGTTGAACCGGCCAGGCGTATCCGGCGCGGCGTCGAAGGCGCGCGTTCGAGCGGCCTCGGCGTCGTCGACGCGCCCTTGCAGGCTCGCCCCGAGGGCGACGGCGAGGTCGCCGGCCCAGGGACTGGTATTGACCAGCAAGGCCGGCGGGATCCGCCCCGCGAAGGCCTTCTCGCGCTCGATCTCGGCGTCGATGGCCAGATTGTAGGCCACCGCCAGCATCTGGGCTTCGGGGGACAGCTGAGCCAGCACCTTCAGCTGCGCCTTGGCCTTTTCCCACTCGCCCAGGATGCAGAACAGCTGGAACAGAAACATGCGGCTGGGCTGATCGTCCGGCGCGCGCTTGACCCTTTCGACAAGGGCTTGGCGCGCGCCGTCCAGATCGCCAGCGCGTAGGAGGTCGTCGGCGTTAGGCATTCTTCGCTTCTATGATTGGCCGAAGACCGGCGCGGCTCGCCCTAGAACTTGGCGTTGCCCGCGATGTCCCACTTGAAGTCGCCCGTACCGGCGGCCTTGCCGGCCGAGCTTTGTTCCTTGTACGAAACCTCGACCTTGGCGAAGTTCAGCGAGACGTTCTCCGTCAGGCGATCCTCGCCGCCGCTGCCGCCGGTCGACACCGAGCTGACCAGGCAGTCGGTCATGGTGATCGTGATGTATTCCAGCGGGGTCTCGCCGGCCTTGCGGACCACCAGGGTCGCCTTGCTGATGTGCTTGCCGTTGGCGGCGGCCAGCATCAGCGGAGCCGAGGACAGGTCGACATACTTGGTGAACGACAGGTCCTGGACGTTGACCTTGCCGGCGCCGGCGCCGCCGCCGACATGGGCGGTGCCCGAGTTGGTCATGCCCCAGCTCCAGGCCAGGACATCGATCTCACCCTTGTGGCTGGTGTCCTTGGACTCACCACTGATGCCTTCAAGTTTCAGGAACATATCAACGGCCATAAGGCGTTCTCCTCACGAAAAATGATTGTACTGACAGCTAGTTCGGGCCCTTGGGCAGGCGCGAGACCATGCTGAGCGACACGTCCATCCCCTCGAGTTGGTAGTGCGGCACCATGCGGAAGACGCCACGGTAGTAGCCTGGGTTTTCGGGGTCGGGGATGACATCCACCGAAGCGGATTTCAGGGGCTTGCGAGCCTTGTCCTCTTCGGTCGAGAAGTCGGGCTGCATGTCCACGTACTGCATGATCCAGGACTGCAGATCGCTGGCCAGGACCGGCGCCTCTCGGCTGCTGCCGATCCAGTCGCGCACCATGCACTTGAGATAATGGGCGAAGCGGCAGCTGGCGAAGATGTAGGGCAGGCGCGCCGACAGGTTGGCGCTGGCCGTCGCGTCGGCGTCCTCGTAGGCCTTCGGGGCATGAAGGGTCTGGGCGCCGATGAAGGTGGCCTGGTCGGTGTTCTTGCGATGCACCAGGGCCATCAGGCCCGCCTTGGACAGCTCGGCCTCACGGCGATCGGAAATGGCGATCTCCGTCGGGCACTTGGCGTCCATCGCCCCGTCGTCGGTGGGGAACATCGCGGTCGGCAGGTCCTCGACGGTGCCGCCCGATTCCACGCCACGAATGCGCGTGCACCAGCCGTAGGTCTTGAAGGCCTCGGTGATGCGCACGCCCAGGGCATAAGACGCGTTCAGCCACAGATAGTTGTCGTGCTGGCCGCCGTCGGTGTCTTCCTCGAACGCGAACTCCTCGATCGGCTCGCTATTGGCGCCGTAGAGCGGACGCCCGAGAAAACGGGGCAGGGTCAGCGCCATGTAGCGGCTGTCGTTCGAGGCCCGGAACGAGCGCCAGGCCATGTAGTCGGTGGCGTCGAACTGCTTGGCGATGTCGCGCGGATTGGCCAGCTCCTGCCAGCTTTCCATGCCCAGCAGTTGGGAGTCCGCCGCCGCGATGAACGGGGCGTGCGCCGCCGCCCCGATCTTCGCCAACCCCTTCATCACCTCGATGTCGGGCGCGGTATGATCGAAGGCGTAGTCGCAGATGAACGCGCCGTAGGGCTGTCCGCCCAGCTGGCCGAACTCGGCCTCGTAGATCTTCTTGAACAGGGGGCTCTGGTCCCAGGCCGCGTCGCGGAACTGCCGCAGCATCTTGCGGGTCTCGTCCTTGGAGACGTTCAGCACGCGAACCTTGAGGTCCTTGCCGGTCGGGGTGTTGCCGACGAGGTACCAAAGGCCGCGCCAGGCGGATTCCAGGGTCTGGAAATCCTTGTGGTGAATGATCTTGTTGACCTGTTCGGTCAGCTTGCGATCGATCGCGGCCTTCAGGGCGTCGACGGTCGAGAAAACGTCGGCGCCGATGATCTGGGTGTCCTCGAGCGCCTGCTGCGCCAAGGTCTTCACAGCCTCTTCGATCCGCGCCTGCTTGGCGTCGGTGTTGGGCTTGAATTCCCTTTGCAGCAGCGACGCGAAATCGTCGACGGTGACGGCTTCCGCGGCGGGGGCGCCAGTCTGCTGAAGCGTTTCTTGCGCCATCAAGGTCTCCCAACGGGCAGGGTAGGGGAAATCATTCTAGATCTACCGCAGATTGTCTAGGTGTTGTCAGCGGGCGGCTTGGCGGCGGCGAGCGCCTTCATCAGCTCGGGATCCTTCAGAACCTTGTCCAGCAGGTCCTGGGCCCCGTCCTTGCCATCCATGTAAAGCATAAGGTCGTTCAACTGCTGCCGGGCTTCCAGCAACTTGGCCAGGGCCGGCACGTTCTTGGCGACTTGACCCGGCGAGAAATCTTCCATCGACTTGAACGTCAGGTCGACGCCGATCTTTCCGTCTCCGGTCAATGTGTTCTCGACGGTGAAAGCGGCGCGCGGCGCGATCGCTTCCATTTTCTGCTCGAAATTGTCCATGTCGAATTCAACAAAGTCGCGCTTATCGAGCGGCTTCTTCTCGACGTTCGACTTCCCGGATAAGTCGGACATCACTCCGACCACGAACGGAATTTCGATCTTCTGACGGGAACCAAAAGTCTCCACTTCGTATTCGATGTGAACACGAGGCGCGCGGTTCTCTTTGATAAAACGCTGCCCACCTTTGTTCGACGCCATGGTCATCCACCCGCAATTAGACGTTATGTGCCGCTATAACTTTCACCATCATAAGTCTATATGATGGCGATGTTCAACCGATAGCTCAAGCTTGTTCGCGATGTTTTCGTGATTGCAGAACGTTGCGAGCTTCTTCGACGCTGCCAGGGGCGATGTCTTCGAGAATTGCCATGAAATCCAATCCAACCCATTCACGCGCACGCTGCAGCAACGTCAGGATCGGATGCCCCGGTTCCCTGCGCCGGTAGTAGTCGCTCAACGCCTCGAGGGCGCGGACGACGTCGTCCCGGGTCTCGATCCGCGCACCCAAGGCGGGCGTGGAGTTCGAGAAGCTTGGCGATGCAACGTCCGGTTCTGCGATTGGTTCCCCATTTTCTGAAACCGCGGGTTTGGCGACGAACGCCTGCACCGCGCGCCGCATCTGGCCGAGGGCCTCGTAGGTCGCCCGGAAGTTCGTGGAGCCGCCGTCATCGGCGTTGGCGGTGAGCGTCAGATCCACGCGACGCAGACCGTCCTCGATCGCGTTCAGCCGCTGAACGATCTCCTCGAGGCCATCCTGGCTGACATCCTCGAGCGCGGCCCGGAACATTCCATAGCCTTCCTCGGTTTCACCTCCCAAGCGGAAGCGTTCGAAGTCGTCGATGGAATAGTCACCGAGGCGAGGATGGCGGATCAGCATGATCCTGCGCAGGGGGTGGATGAACTGCGACGCCCCGGCCAGGGAATCGCAGGGGCCCTTGCGGCCCTGGAACCCGTATTCCTCCAGGCGGGGGTGCAGGCTGGGCCAATAGGTTTCCAGCAGGCCCGCCAGATACCGGGCGCCGGCCTCGACGATCTCCAGATCGCCCGCGCGAGCGCCGGCGCGGCAAAGATAGATGGGCAGCCAGATATCCTTGGTGCGGGCGCTCTGCTCGACGATCTTGGCGATGATCACCCGCCAGTCGACTTCGGAAGCCTGGGCCTCGACGCCGGACGCGTCGATCGAGACCTCGGTCTCGAAGGCCTGTTCGATCTCGTAGCGCCGCGGATCGTAGGCGAGGTCCGGGCCGGTCGGGTCGTCGTCGGAAACCGGCGCCAACAATCGACTCGGATCAAGCGCCATGTTCGCGTTCACCTTAACGTTGATACGGCGCCCGGGCCGTTTGTCGTCGGTCCGCCAAGACAGGCGGTTGGGACGGGCGCGGAGTGTGGCCCAAGAAATCGTTTTGGCAAGTCTGTCTGGTTGAGATGTTGAAATTGATCGCTACACCTATGCACAGCGGGCCACGGGCCGTAGGTTTCAGGCGCAGTAACGGGAGCAATTAATGGATCGGCAGGCTACGATATCTGTCGCTCTTGGTACGGCTAAGCTTAACCTTGAGCGTTTCGAGTCCATTGAGCGCTTGAGCGAACCGTTTGTGATTGTTGTAGAAGGGTTTTCCGCCGACGAGGTCGATTTCCTGCCCCACCTCGGAAAGCCGGTTTCGCTGGACGCCGGCGATGAGATGGACCACGTCCGCTACTTCCATGGGTTGTTGACCGAGGCCGCCCTGATCAAGGTCGACATCAACGGCGCGCACTACCGGCTGACCGTCAGGCCCTGGCTGTCGCTGCTGGACCAGAATCGAAACTATCGAATTTTCCAGGACAAGAGCGTCGTCGACATCGCCAAGCAGGTGTTCTCCGACGCCGGCATGAAGGACGTCGAGTTCGACCGACTGACCGGCAGCTACAAGCCGCGCGAATATTGCGTCCAGTACAAGGAGAGCGACTTCAATTTCGTCTCACGCCTGTTCGAGGACGAAGGGATCTACTACTATTTTCGACATGAGGAGGCCGCCCACAAGCTGGTCCTCTGCGACGGAAAATCGGCCCACAAGCCCGAGCCGGGCTATGAGACCATCCGCTTCCTTCCCGTCTCGGGCGACGAGACGAGCACGCCCGACACCCTCTCCGACTGGAACGAACGGATCAGCTCGGTCAGCCAGGCCAGCGTGACCCTGCGCAGCTTCGACTTCACCAAGCCGCAGAATCCCGTCGAAGCGGTCAGCCAGGGGGCTGGGCAGCATCCCGGCGACGCGCTCGAGGTCTACGAATATCTGGGCGACTTCACCGACAAGAGCGAGGGCGAGGCGCGCGGCCAGTCTCGCCTGGCGGCGAGTCGAGCTCCGCGGCGCCTCTACAACGGCGGCGGCGACGTCCTGGGCCTGGCCTGCGGCGGCCTCTTCACCCTGACCGAAGCCGGGGTCGACCGCTTCAATCAGGAATACCTGATCATCGGCCTCAATCACGTCGTCGACGCCGAGAGCCATCGCAGCGGCGACGAGCGCCAGGCCCGGCGCGTCAATGTGGTGGCGATCCCCAGCGACACCCTGTTCCGGCCGCCGCTCGTCGCCGAAAAGCCCGTCTCCAGCGGCGTCGAAACCGCCACGGTGACCGGCCCGCCCGGTGAGGTGGTCTATGTCGACGAATGGGGACGCGTGAAGGTGCGCTTCCACTGGGACCGCTCGCCCGACCAGCCGGGCAAGACCTCGTGCTGGATGCGCGTTTCGCACCACGCGGCGGGCGCGGGCTTTGGCAATGTCGACCTGCCGCGCGTGGGGCAGGAGGTCATCGTCGACTTCCTGAACGGCGATCCGGATCGGCCGATCATCACCGGCCGGGTCTACAACGGCCAGCGCAAGCACGCCTATGACCTGCCGACCCAGAAGACCCGCTCGCTGTGGCGCACCCAGACGATCGGGCGGTCGGGCGACTATGCCGGGGCCGAAAAGACTCCGCCGCCCAACAGCATCGGCTTCAACGAAATCCGCCTGGAGGACAAGGGCGGCGCGGAGGAGATCTATATCCACGCCCAGCGCGAGATGGTGCGCGACGTGCTGCTGGACGACACCTTGACCGTCCAGCGCGACCGCGCCACGCGGGTGGGGCGCGATCGCAGGACCGCGGTTAAGCGGCACGAAGCCACGACCATCGAAACGGGCGACGAAACCCACGAGGTCAGCAAGGGCAAGCGCACCACCACAATCGAGCTTGACGATGGAACCACCGTGCGCTCTGGCAACTATAGCGTGAAGGTGGACAAGGGGACGGTGACGATCGACGCCAAGCAGAGCATCACGCTGAAGGTCGGCTCGAGCACGATCGTGATGACCCCCTCCAGCATTACGCTGAACGCCCAGACGATCACCAGCCACGCGCGTGGCATCAACACCGTGAGCGCGCCGAACGTCGAAGTGCACGGAGACGCCATGACGACGATCACGGGCGGCGTCGTCAAGATCAACTAGGATCGGGTATGAGACGCTGGAAACAGGTTAAGTGGGCTGAAGCGGGCCAGGTCTCCGCAATTCTCGGCTGGCCGAAGTCGGACCACGACGCCGATCCGCCCGAGACGGTCTTCGACCGCCTGATCGAGGAGGGGCGTGAAGACGACGCGGCCCTATTCCTCGGCCAGGCCCTGCCTCGTTTCGAAGCCGTCGCCTGGGCGGCTCGGACCGTTCAGGAGCTGTCCTTGACCCCCAGCGTCCAGGACGCCGAAGCGCTCAAGGCGACCCTTCTCTGGCTGCAGGACCCCAGCGACGGCCGGCGCCGGGCGGCGTTCGCGATCGCGGAGCAGTCCCGCGGGGCCAGCCCCCAGAGACAGTGCGCCCTGGCGGTGTTCTTTTCGGGCGGTTCGATCGCGTCGGTGGATGTCGAACCCGTCCTGCCGCCCAAGGAAACGGTCGGTGCCTTCGCCACGGGGGCGGTGCTCACCGCCGCGACCGAGAGCGGACGCCATGCGGAAAGCCTACGCTCGGCGCTCGCGCTGGGCGATGCGCTCGCCAGCGGCCGAGAAACCGCACGCCCATGACCCTTGTGCTGACCATCAAGGCGCTGGACCGCCTCGACAATGGAGAGGCCGCGCGCCTGAAGCTCGATCGCCACGGCGCGCGCATCGGTCGATCGCCGCACATGGACTGGTGCCTGCCGGATCCCCGCAGCTACATCTCCTCGGCCCACTGCGAGATCCAGTACCGCGATGGCGCCTATATGCTCGTCGACCGCAGCACCAACGGCACCTTCGTGAACCGCTCGTCGTCACGGCTGACGACCCCGCACCAGATCGTCGATGGCGACGTGATCCTGATCGGCCACTACGAGATTGAGGCCCGGTTGGAGCCGGGCCGGGGGTCCAGCCTCGAAGAGCCGGCGTCCGTGGGCGCGTGGGGCGGCTGGGACAGCCATGGCGCGCGAGAGGTCGCCGACGCCCCGGCGCGGTGGGACCAGCCGCCGCCACGGGCGGCCATCACCGGCCAGGGTTCGGCGTCGGGGGCCTGGGCCCCGCCGCGCATGGAGGCCGCATCGCAACCTGCGTCGGCCTGGAGCCCGGCTCGATCGGAAGCTCCGCCGCCGTCAGCCTGGTCCAGCGACCCGCCGGCCCAGGCCGCGCCCTCGGCCGTCGACGTCTGGGGACAGCTGGCGGCCACCAACGAGGTCGACTGGGCCCGCGGCTTCGGCGGTCCCGTCACGTCGGCGTTCGAGGCCCCGCCCGCGGTCTCGCCCGCCACGGCGCCCTGGGGCCAGGTTCCGGCGCCGCCGGCGGCCGTGGCGCGGAAGGCGCGCCCAGCACCCGCGCCGGACGAGGGCGCGGAATGGCGCGCCTTTCTGCAGGGCGCGGGCCTGAGATCCGAAGACTTCAGCAGTTCGCCCCTGGAGGTTCTGGCGGCGGCGGGCGGTATCCTGCGGCGTCTCCTGGGCGGCATGGTCGTGATGATGGAGGCCCGGGCCAGGGCCAAGGCGCAACTTGGGGCCCAGAACACCAGCCTGGAGTTCGACGGGAACAATCCCCTGAAGTTCACGCGATCGGCCGACAAGGCGATGGCGCAGATGCTCAACCGGCCCGATCGCGGTTTCATGCCGGCGGACCTCGCCGTGGAAGACGCGTTCCGCGACCTGCAGGCCCACCAGCTGGCCACCCTGACGGCGATGCAGGGTGCGTTGGCGGCCACGCTCGATCGCTTCTCGCCCTCGGCGATCCGGGGACGAGCCGAGACGCGCGGGCTGTTGGCCAAGATCGTGCCGGGAGCGCGCGCCGCGGCGCTCTGGCAGGCCTATGAACGAGAGTTCGAGGGGGTCACCCGGGGATCGGACGAAGCCTTCATGGAGGTTTTCGCCAAGGAATTTCGCGACGCCTACGAGCGCATCGCCGCCGACATGAAGGCCAAGCAGCGCAGGTCGTAGCGCCCAAGCGTTCGGTCGCCGGCCGCCGTCAGGACAGGGCGAGCAGCGTGGTCTCGTCGCAATTGACCACGACGACGCTGACATTGTCGGGCGCGCCACGCTCCAGGCAGATCTTCACCAGCTCGTCCGCGGCGGCGGCCGGATTGCCTTGAGCCAGGATCGTCGCCAGTTCAGCGTCCGGAATCGTGCGGGTCAGGCCGTCGCTGCAGACCAGGAAGACATCCCCGACCCTGGCCTCGTCGGAGACCGCGTCCAGCTCGAGCCGGGGCGCGACGCCCACCGCCCGGGACAGCACGTGCGACATCGGATGGTTTTCGGCTTCCTCGGGCGTGAGCCGCCCGGACGTCACCATGTCCTGGACCTGCGAATGGTCGACGGTCAGTTGGTAGAGCTCGCCACCGCGCAGCAGGTAGCAACGGCTGTCGCCGGCCCACAGCACGACGAATCGCCGGTCGCGCAGAAGCAGGGCCACGACGGTGGAGCCCATGGGCTGTCCCACCGACTTGGTCCAGATTCGCTCGTTGGCTTCGTGCACCGCCGCGGCGACGGCCGAGGCGGCGTCGTCGAAGTTGGCGGGCAGCACCGCCGCTTCGAGGGTCGCGGTGATGGTCTTGGACGACCACTGCCCGTTGGCATGGCCGCCCATGCCGTCGGCGACCGCCCACAGGCCTTGGTCCGGGCGCGCGAGCACCTGGTCCTCGTTGTCGCGGCGCACCTTCCCGGGATGGGTCAGGGTGGCGTCGTGAAACCGCAAGCTCCCGTCATCCATGGACAGCTCCTATGTCGTCAGAACCTGGATCATCAGGTCGGCGGGGGGTTGGCTGGCGATCAGATCGAACGGCGAGTCCGGCAACCAGAAGCGGCCTTGCGCTTCGGCTCCGCCCTCTGATTCCAGAGTTTGGAAGATATTTTGCGCGCTGGCCACCATCGCGTCGATGTCGGCGGCGTCTTCGAAGGCGCGATGGATCTCGTCCTCCGCCGCCCCGGCGATGCGGTCGACGGACGGCGTCGATGGAGCCTGGGCGGTGCAGCCGCCCAGTACGATGACGAAGCGCCGTCCGGCCGAGTCGATGGACGGCGCCAGCGCTCCTGTCCGCCAGCCTTCGCCAAACGGCCCGGGTCCGAACGAGAAGCGCAGCGGCGGCGCGGTGTCGTGCCGGACTTCGAATTCAGCCCCCAGGACCGTGCGCGCCTGCGCCAATCCAGCGCTTGCCCAGGCGTCCCAGGCGTCCCGATCCGACGCGGAAAGGCCGCGGGCCACGAAGTCGCCGTGGGTCGGCAGCTTGCCGAACGCGAAGGCGCGCGGCGCCGTCAGAGCTTGGCTGGGCATCGGAACGACCATAGACCGCCGCGACCGAACGGGTTCTTGTCGGACGGCAAGTTGACCTTGAGGGTGAAATACTGGGCGCCCTGGCCGAAGGTGGCCTTGATCGCGCTCGGCCCGGCGTTCTCCTTCTGGGCCGCATCCATCAGGCGGAAGAGCGCCCAGACGCCCTGTCCGTCGTAGCGCCGCACCTCCTTGGGGCCGGCATAGAGGACGAGGTGGGCTTCGGGGAGACCGGAGATCGCCCACATCACGGGCTTGGCCCCGACGCTGTTGGGCTCGAAGCGATAGGTCACGCCGCCGGCCGAGAACTCGGCGGCGGTGATCGCGCCGCCGAAGCCCGCTGCTTCCACCCTGATGGGCAGGCCGGAGGTCAGCAGGTCGCGGATCTGGGCCGCCTTCTGGAACTGCTCGGCGCTGGCCGGATCGAAGGCCGCGGCCACGGGGTCGTCCGAGCGCCAGCGCCAGACGGGGCCCGAGGTCAGGAGCAGTGGCTGCAGGCGGTCGCGCATCATGCTGTCGAACTGGCCGTTGAGGCCCAGGACGCGCATCATGTCCGCCGCCGTCGCGTCATTCTGCGCCGCGCCATAGAACGGATAGCGGTTGTCGCTGACGCTGCGGCACGCGCCGGCCAGGCTTGTCGCATACTCCTGTCCGATGGCGTTCTGGGCCGAGGACACCACGGCGCCGCGGCCGCTCTGGGTCGCCTGCGCGACGAAGCCCTGGAGCTGCGGCGGGGCCACGACACTGGTCGTGGCGACCTGGCCAAGCGCCGAGGCCAGCTCCCCTTGCGCCGCGACGCCGCCCAGCCCGCCGCCCGCGATCCCCGCGGCCATGTTGGCCGAAGCCGCCTGCTTCACCGCGCCCAGGAACTCGTCGACCGGCGCGGCGCCCTTGCCGTCGCCGACATAGGTGGCGAGCGGCCGGAAATAGTCGGTGATGGTCTTGCCGGCGTCGACGCCGCCCGAATCCAGCACGGCCCCGCCGACAACGCGCGCGGCGGTCTTGAGCTTGCTGGGCGCCCGGATCGCCGGCGGCTTGCCGAACGTGGTGTTCTTGCGGACCTCCAGCAACAGGACCTTCAGCGGCGAGGGCGTGCGGGTGAAAGCGCCCAGGGCGGCGGGATTGGTGAAGTAGTCCGCCGGCTTCAGGCCTTGGACCACGCCATCCCAGGCGGCGATGTATTCCTTGGCGTAGAGCGCCGCGACGCCAGGCTTGACCTGGGCGATCTGCCCCCGGATCGCCGCCTTGTCGGCGTCCTGGCCCATGACCCAAAGATCCTTCTCGAGGTCGGAGGCGACGGTTTGCAGTCCCGGCTGGTAGGCCCGCTCGAAACCCGCGCGGGTAAAGAAGTACGGCACGCTGGCGTCCAGGACCGCATCGCCGTTCAGGAAGGCCTGGCGATCGCCGCTGGCCAGGACGCTGTCGGCGCGCCAGTCGGGCTGGTCGGCCGCGGCCGCCTTCTGACGAAGGATCGCATAGGCCCGATCGGCCAGGGACAGCGTCTGCACCGCCGCGCGCGTCGACTCGATCAGGGCACCGTCCAGCGGCGCCTCGCGCCCCGGCCAGACGCGGCCCAGCTGCGGATCCGCCAGCAGGACGTCCAGGTGCTTGCCCAGTTCCTCGCGAACCTCGGCGCGATCCGCGCCCGGCAGGGCGTTCTCGGCCCAGTCGTCGGTCACCCACGCCTTGACGGCTTTCGGATCCAGAGGCCCCTGGCCGCCCAGCATCAGATAGACCTTGAGCGGCTCGTAGACCTTGAGCGGCTCCTGGGCGTGATCCTGCATGTACCGTTCCAGCCGCAGCAGGATGCGAGGCAGAAGGATGCGCTGGAGCGCTTCGCGATAGGCTTGGTCGGCGGCCTTGGCGTGGCCGCCCTGGAACAGGCCGAACCGCATCAGCAAGGGCGGTCCGCCCTTGGCCTGGTCGCCATGGCCGCGGGGCAGGTCGCGCAGGGCCCGGATCAGCGACAGCGCCTGCTCCAGGTCCGGATCGCCCTCGCGCACTTCCACCAGGTCGACGCCGGTCTCGCGGACCTCGGCGCTGACATTCTGCGCGCCGGTCAGGAGCTGGTCCTGTAAGGCCCGGTTCTTCGTGAAGCTGACTCCCCATAGTAGGGCGATCAATAGCGACAGGGCGGCGACGCCGGCGACGCCGGAGATCAGCGCCGCGCGACGCCGCGCGCGCGCCGCGGGATCGCTCCGGACGAGACCCGCCTCGGCGAAGATCACCTCCTTGAGCAACCGGTTGAGGAAATAGGCCCTTCCGCCTTGACCGCTCAGCGCGGAGCGCGGAACGGCGGGCGCGTCGTAGACGGCGGCCACGCCGCCCAGGATCCGGTCCAGCGGCGCGCCTTCCTGGACGCCGCTGGTCAGATAGAATCCGCGGAACAGCGGCGGGGTGTCCTGTTCGGCCAGAAGGGCTCCGTCCAGGAAGCGACTGAGCCTGGCGCGCAACGACGCCACCTGCGACGGGAAGCCGAGGATCAGGCTGCGGCGATGCGGATCGGTTTCCTCCTGCAGGCGCTTGGCGACCCGGTCGGCGAGAGCCTGCACAACCATGTCGAACTCGCCCAGCACGGCGTCGAGACTGGCCGGCCCGCCCAGCGGCAAGGTCGCGCCAAGAATGGCGCGTCGCCCCTCGACATCGAGATCGTCGAAGAACTCGCCAAAGCCGGCCAGCAGGTCGGCCTTGGTGAAGAGCACGTAGACCGGCGCGGAGACCTCGAGCGCGCGACGCAGCTCCACCAGGCGACGACGCACCGCCGCCGCGTGGTCGTCCAGTCCCGCCCGGTCCGAGTTGAGCAGCTCGTCCAGGCCGATCGCCACCAGGATCCCATTGATCGGCTGCAGGGGGCGGGTGCGGCGGAGCAGCTTGAGGAAGCCCTCCCAACCCTTGTGGTCGACCAAAGCGTCGGAGGTCTGGGTGGTGTAACGCCCTGCGGTGTCGATGAGCACGGCGTCGTCGGCGAACCAGAAGTCGAGGTTGCGTGTCCCGCCGACGCCCTTGAGCGCCGCGTCGGCGAACGGAAACTGGACGCCGGACTTCAACAGGGCGGTCGTCTTGCCGGCGCCGGGCGGGCCGATGATCACGTACCAGGGGCGGGCATAGAGATAGTCGCGCTTGTCGCCCGTGGCGGTCTTCAGCTTGGCCAGGGCCGAACGCATGCGCCCCGCCAGCGCTTCGGCCTCGGCGTCGCCCGGCGAGGCCGCGGCCAGCTGCCGGGCGATCTCGGCGGCGGCCCGGCGCGCCTTGAGGATACGAAGCGTGGCGAAAACGCCCCACACCGCCGCTACAAGAACAGCCAGCAGGGTCTTGACCCACCACGGCCTCAGGAACGGCGCGACGAGCGGAAGGACGAAGACCAGCAGCACGGCGACCAGGATCGCCGCGAGGCCGGTGAGCAGCCACCAGTTCAGGAAGAAGCGCTTCATCGTGGCCCTATTCAGCGCGCGGAATGACGATTTCGACCCGGCGGTTCAACGCCTTGCCGTTGGCGGTGGAGTTCGACGCGATCGGTTGGCTGTCGCCGAACCCTTCGGTGCTGACGCGGCTGGCGTCGGTGATCTTGCTGCGAAGGATCTGGGCGGCCGCGTCGGCTCGCGCCTTGGACAGGGCGAAGTTGTCCGGGAAGGTGACGCTGACCAGATGGTCGGAGTCGGCGTGTCCCTCCACGCGGACGGGCCCGCGTTCGGCTTCTATCGCCGCGCCGATCCGGGCGAACAGCGCTTCGCGGCCGGGTTCCAGCCTGTCCGATCCCGACCTGAACAACTGCCCGACGGTGGTGCGCACACGGATCGACTGGCTGTCCTGCTCGACCGCCACCAAGTGCTGGGCGATCTCCGGCGCGAGGAAGCCCTGGATGCGCTGCAGCTGGGTGCTGGTCGGGACCGGCGGCGCCGGCGCGACACGCGACATCCGCAGCGGCTGGTCCGGATTGATGGCCTTCAACGCGTTCAGCGACGGCTGCCCGGTCTGGATCAGGACCACGCGCAGCAGAATGAAGAGCGCCAGCAGAACGGCCAGGGCGATGGCGCCGGCCAGGGCCAGGGTCGCCCAGAAGCTGACGCGCGCGGCCGGCGTGGGCTGGCCGCGCCAATGCGGCGACAGCTCTGTCTGCGACAGCGCGCGCGTATGGTCGAGCGCCGCATAGCAACTGGCCATGATCTCGTGCAGGCGGCGCTTGCCGTCGGGCGCGACGCGATAGCGCCCCTCGAATCCGGCGGCGAGGCAGGCGTGGTAGAGCTCGATCAGGTTGGCGAATTCCGCCGGCCTGGCCAGCATGTCGTCGAGCAGGCGCCAGAACCGGTCGCCGCCGATATTCTCGTTGAAGACCTGCACGACGAGGCTGCGGCGCGCCCACTCCGCGCCATCGGCCGCCTGGCCGGGAAGGTTCTGGGCGATGTCGTCGACCGTGGCGCACACCGCATAGCGCGCCCTCTGGCGGGTCTCGGCGTCATAGCCGGCGGCCAGGAGCGCCTGATCGAACGTCGCCACCGCGGCGGACGCCGTCTGGTGCAGCTCGGGCAGGCTCAGCTGAACGCGGCCGGACCGGACGCCGACGATCAGCGACAGCACGGGCGCCGCCGCCATCATCATCGGGTTTCGGGCTCGCGCGGCCGGCGGAGGCAGCGGAATGTCGTCGTCGCGAGGGATGGCGCGACGAGGCGAAGGGGACGAGGCAAAGGACGAAGGCGCGAACCCCGCCGGTTCACTGGCGGTGAAGGCGGGCGCGGATGGCGGGGAGGGGGTCCCCGACCTGCGCAGGTTTTGCAGCGGCGACGGGCGGAAGACCGTCTTGTTCGGGTTCTTCTCCTCGTCGTCGCCGGTCATCGTCCGGTCCCCTTGACGCACCAGAGCTCGAGCTTGAGGTCGGGCCATTCTCCCGCGACATGCAGCCCCAGGGCCGCGGCGTTGGCGAAGTCGCGCCAATCGGGAACGGAACGATCAAGCTCGAAATAGACATAGCCCGGTATGACCCGCAGTTGCGGCGGCGGGGTCGGCGTATGCCGCAGCGGCACGCCGGGCAGGGCCGAGTCCACGATCTCGCGCATCTTCTGCACCGCGCCGATCTTGGCGATCGCCGGGAAGCGTCCCCGAATGTCGTCGAGCGAGGCGCGGGCGTTGACGGCCAGGTAGAAATAGCCGGTCTTGTAAAGGTTGTGATCGGTGATCCGGGACGTGTAGGCGCCCGGCCCCGCGACCTGCAGCGGCAGCTGGATCGCCGAACGGTCGAACACCGCCGAGAGGGCGGCCTGCAGCACCTCGAACACGGGCTCGAAGGTCGCCTGCAACTGCTCATGGACGTAGTTGGGGAAGGGGGGCGGTCGCCGATCGGGACGGGTCAGCGTCGCCAACTCGCCGGCCATGCCCACAAAGGCTTCATAGAGGCGCTCGGGGTGCACCATGGGCAGGGCGGCCAGGTGGCGCAGCTGACTGACCCATCGGTTGAGCGCCTGCAGAAGCAGGAAGCTGGCGAAGGTTTCCGCCCCCCCATCCGTGGCCTCGACCGCCCTCAGCGCCAGTTCGTCGACGCGCTGCGCCGCCCGCCCGATGATGTCGGTCAGAAAGCCCGACAGTCGGGGACTGGCCCGGATGTCCAGGGTCGGCGGAATGTAGCGCTCATCGAACACCACCGCGCCATTGTGGACCTCGCGCACGCGCGCCAGCCCGAGCAGCACGCGTCCGTAGGTCTGGTCCTGGGTGACGCCGAACGCCAGGTTCGGGCGGGCGACTTCGATCGGTTCCTGGCCCCGCTCGTCGGAAAAGGAATCGGCGACATCCTCCTCGTCGACGACATAACGCACGGTCACGCCGCCGCGCTCGCCCCGGCTCTTGAACTCCACCGCTCCGCTCTGGCGAGCGGGGAGGGTGAGGTGGACGATCACGTCACGGGCGTCAGCCGGTATGTCGAGCGGCGGCGGCGGCGGCAGGTCGCCGGGGATCGAGAACGGCAAGCCGTCCGGCAGGACCCCGGTCATCGTTTCGATCGCGAACTTGCCCAGGGCCGCGAGGTCGGCGTTGATCTTGAGTTCGGACAGCCCCCACGGATAGGGGCGCAGACCGCTGGCGCGCGCCGCGACCAAGGCCTCCAGATACCGATCCTGCTGCTGAAAATGCTGTTGTCGAAGGAATAGGCCCTCGCGCCATGCGACGCGGCTGTCGCTCTGCATACGCTTCCCTCAACGGACTCTAGAAATACCACTTAAACACTAGTCGGCAGAGCTGCGGAAGACGCATTTGCCATCTCCAGCCCTGGTTCTCGCGCGCCTTGTGGCTATGCTTGGAGAAAGGCAAGCAACGAGAGATGGATGCGAGGCGCACGAGAAGACGAACCATCGTTCGATCCTCGCAGCTGGCGACGGAAACCTGGCCCGTCCGCGACCGCGGACGCCGATAAGTCACGCTCGTCTGAAACAAGCTTAAGCATAAGAAGCCTTGTGCTGTGGGCGATAGCGGGCGGGGTGCTGCTGGCGGTCGCCGCCGGGATAGGGTGGAGCGCTTGGCGACGCCCGGCCCCGCCCGACCGTCCGGCGGTCGTCGCCGGGCCCAAGGCGTCCGCGCCCGCCGACGGTTTCCACCGCACCTTCGTGATCGCGCGCGTACAGGACCTGGCGGCCTCCCTGACCGCCGAGGGGGTCGCGACCGACCGGGCGCTGCGGTTCGGGCTGGCCGCCAACCAGAAGCTCGAAGGCGCGCCGGGAGAGCTTCGGGTCTCCCTGGCCTTTCCGAACGGCAAGGCGGGCGACATCGAGAGGATCGAGCTGCGACGCCCGGATGGTTCGGGCCTTGTCATTCACACCGACCGGAGCGGGCGCCTGGTCGCCGAGGACCTGGCCTCGGATCTTCAGGTCCGGATCAAGGTGGTGCGCGGCGAGATGGACGCCAACAGCTTCTATTCCTCAGCGGTCGCGGCCGGCGTCGTGGACTCCCTGGTCAGCGACTTCGCCGGCGCCTTCGCCTTCGATTTCGACTTCCAGCGAGAGATCCGGCCGGGCGACATTTTCGAGGCCGCATTCGAGCAGAAGATCGACGGCCGGGGCGATATCGTGGGGGCGGAGCGGCTAGTGTACGCCTCGCTGCAGACCCAGACCAAGTCCCGCGCGCTCTATCTGTTCCAGCCGCCGGGCGACGCCAGGCCCAGCTGGTTCGACGGCAATGGCGCCAGCGTCGCGCGGGGGTTGATGCGTACGCCGGTGGAAGGCGCTCGCATCACCTCGAGTTTCGGCCCCAGGCTGCACCCCGTGCTGGGCTACACCCGGGTCCACAAGGGCACTGATTTCGCCGTCGCCGTGGGAACGACGGTCTACGCGTCGGGCGATGGGGTGGTGGATTTCGTGGGGCCGCACGGCGGCCACGGCAACTTCATCCGGATCAGGCACTCGCCCGAGCTGCAAACGGCCTATGCGCACCTATCGGGCTACGCCCCGGGGGTGGTCGTGGGCGCGGCCGTGCGACAGGGCCAGGCGATCGGTCTTTCGGGCAATACCGGCCTCTCGTCGGGACCGCACCTGCACTACGAGGTGATCGTGCGGGGCGAGCAGGTCGATCCGATGGGCTTCCAGACCGCCAGTCGCCGCGCCCTCAATGGTGAAGCTTTGGCGGCCTTCCGCAAGGCGCGTGACAGGATAGACGCCCTCAGGGCGGCGCAAAACGGGTGAAGAGGAAAAAGGTTCCCAAGCTTAAGCTATAATATAGTCACGCGGGATTTCTCGACCCCAGCGAAGGTCTACATACCCAATGGACGTTGCATCTAATTGAGTTGCAAGAGGATTTTCTCAATTACAACAAAAGGTGGCAAAGCTGTATTGAGTAAGCTGTGCACCGACGCTAGGCTCCCGCGCAATTCAGGCCAGCGAGAAAGAGTATGATCGTCATTATCGATGGAACCGGACCTGACAACGACCAGGAGTACGCCAAGGAGATGGGGAACTCGTTCCCCAGCCAGATCGCCAAGCAAGTCGTCGGCAGCACCTATTTCCGAGGCCCTTCGCTGACCGGCAAGGAGGTTTCCAGCATCGCGGATCGCGCGGTCGGCGCCGCCCAAGGCGGGTCGGGATCGGTGATCCTGGTAGGCTACAGCCGCGGCGGATGCACCGCGATCATCGCCGCCAAGCGGCTCAAGGCCCAGGGCAAACGGGTCAAGGCCTTGTTCCTCTTCGACGCGGTCGACATGCAGACCAGCGAACTGGGCCTTTCGCAGACCATTCCCGACAATGTCGATTTCGTCGCCCACGCCCGGACGGCGCGCAACCTGGCCTTCTGGATCCGCAACCCGGTCAAGTCGCGTTTCTATTTCTACAACACCGGCCGCTGGCTCGACGGCGACGGGATCCTCGAGGAAAAGAAATTCACGGGCACCCACGGGGCGGCTGGCGGCGTGCCCTGGCCCGACGTGGTGGGCGACCGGGCGTGCGCGCTGGCGGTGGCGGACTGGATGACCGGTCAGCTCAAGGCCAATGGCGTCGACGTGACCCTCAAGGCCTGAGGCGAGGGGCCGCGCAACCGCAGCGCTGGGAAGGCGACGCCCCGACCATCGCTGAAGACGAGCGGCCAGCAGCGGTATCGGACCCGACGCCAAGCGGCGTCGACGCTTGATGCTCGGTATCGGTCACCAGCCTCAACTCGGCGGGTTGGAAGGCGGCGGCGGCGTCGAGTCACGCCTGGCCGGTTCCCCTTGAACGGGAACTAAAGGCGCCGATGGTTGAGGCGGATGGATCGGCGCCACAAGCGTTGGCTGGGAGCCCGGTGAGAATCTTCGGACCTGTCTATTGCTGGTGATCACGGACCATCCGGAAGACGGTCACGGTTCTTAGCCCCGCCTCGGCCGGCTGCACTTCGAACCGACCGCCCATGGCGTTCGCGAGCCGTTGAACGATCGAAAGACCCAGGCCCGAGCCGACTGAATCGCGCTCGCGCCCGGCGCGATAGAACGGTTCGGTGAGCCGATGAAGGTCCGCCGCGGAGGCCCCGGCGCCATCGTCGGCGATCACCAGGCGAACCTCGTCGTCCATCAGCTCGATACGAATAGTGATGGTCGCGCCAGGTCCCGCGTAGCAAACGGCGTTCTCGAGCAGGTTGCGGACGATCTCGGAGACGAACAGCGGATCCGCCCACGCCTTCGGATGCGAGGCGCCACCTTCGAAGTCGATGTCCTGAGCCGCCCGCAGCGCGAACGGAGCGTGGTCCATGGCGATTTGCTGCACCAAGGGCGCAAGATCGACCTGTTGCAGCCGCGTCGCGCCGGCGGCTTCGGCCCGCGCCAGCGCCAGCAGTTGTTCTATCAGCCGCTGCAGCCGTTCGGCCCCCGCGTCCAGGTCCGTCAGCCGTTCCCGCGCCTCGCCGGAAGGGCCGACCAGGCTGTCGAGCAGGCCGATATTAGTGCGCATCACCGCGACCGGCGTGCGAAGCTGGTGAGAGGCGTCGGCGCTGAACCGCCGCACGCCGTCGGTGGTCGCCTTGAGGCGGCGCAGCAGGGCGTTGAAGGCGCCGATCAGGCTGCGCAGTTCGGCGGGGGCTTCGTCGACGGGCAGGGCCGCGAAGGCGTCGTCGGCCCGGTGCGCATCGGCGGCCTCCTGGATACGTCGCAGAGGGCGCAGCCCCCAGCCCACCGCCGCGGGCACCAGCAGCGCGGTCATCGCGATGATCGAGATTTCCAAGGCGCCCAGGGCGAGAAGCAGGCGCCACGCCAGGGCGTGGCGGGCGTCGAGGGTCTCAGCGACCTGGACCACGACCAGGCCGTCGACTCGCGGCAGGCGCCGACTTTCGACGGCGATCCGGATCCGGCGTCCGCGATAGTCGGCGTAGCGATAGAGCGTCCGTTCGGCGTCCGCCTTCGGCGCCGGCGGCAAGTCCGCATAGCCGGTGACCAGCCCCATGGCCCCGGACACGCTGTAGTAGACATTATCGCGGGCGGGGTTCTCCAGCATGCCGAAAGCGGCGGGCGGCAGGTTCAGCGTGACCCGGCCGCCGTCCACGGCCAGGGTGTCGGCGATGGCGCGCGCCGAGGCCTCCAGCAGGCGATCATGGACGCGTTCCACCATCCGGTTGATCAGCAGGGCCCCGCCGAAGCCGAGAACCAAGGCCAGGGCGATCAGTGGCCCCAGGAGGCCGCGGAGCAGACGTCCGGTGACCGACCCGGGCCTGGGGGCGGGGGAGGGGGCGGGCCTATCGGGCGGGGTCAAGCAGGTACCCCAATCCCCGCAGCGTGCGGATCACCGGGCCGTCGGGCTCCAGCTTCTTGCGAACCCGGGCGACATAGACCTCGATGGCGTTGGGTCCGATCTCGTCGTCCTGGTCGAAAACGTCGGCCGCCAGCCGCTCGCGGGCGACGACCTTTCCGCTGCGAACGGCCAGACTTTCCAGGACCGCCCATTCGCGGCGCCGCAGCTCCAGCGGTCGCCCGTTGACGCTGGCCGCACTGGCGGCGCGATCCAGCGTCAGGGCGCCGACCACGAGCAGGGACGTCGGCTCTCCATGGCTGCGTCGCACCAGGGCCCGGACCCGCGCCTCCAGTTCCGGGGGGGCGAACGGCTTGAGCAGATAGTCGTCAGCGCCGAGGTCCAGGCCGATGACGCGATCCTCCACGGCGTCCCGCGCGGTCAGCACCAGCACCGGCGTGCGTGTCCCGCCGCGCCTGAGCGCGCGAAGCACCTCGAAACCGGACATGTCCGGCAGGCCCACATCCAGGATGATCAGGGCGTAGGCGTCGTCGCGCCCGAGTTCCAGCGCGGACTGTCCGTCGGTGGCGACATCGACGGCATGGTGGGCCGCCTTCAGCGAGGCCGCCAAGCCCCGCCGAAGCGGCGCGTCGTCCTCGACGAGAAGAATGCGGGCCATGACGGTTTCCAGCGCGACAGGTTGGCGACAGCTTTCGGGCCTAACGTCACTGGACAGGAGCGACAAGACTCGCCGGGAAGAAACATCACAGGAGGCCAGATCGTGCAAAGACGCACGTTTCTCTACATATGCGCGGCCGCCGGTTCGGCCGCCGCCGGCGGCCTGCTGTGGGGCGCGCTCAAGACCGAGCCCGCGACCCAACGCCAGGTTCCGCCGCCGTCCCCCGAGAGCCTCGCCGCGGTGCCGGTCGGCTATCCGCGTTCCTACGCGGGGATCATCGAGGCCGCCAAGCAGGAAGGCGCCCTGAACATCTATTCGGCGACGGACGCCCGCGAGGTCGCCGGCTTGCTGGCCGACTTCAGGAGTCTCTACCCGCAGATCCGGCTGGAATACGCCGACCTCAACTCGACCGAGCTCTATAGCCGCTTCATCGCCGAGGTCGCCGCGCGCGAAGGCTCGGCCGACCTGTTGTGGAGTTCGGCGATGGACCTGCAGATCAAGCTGGTCAACGACGGCTACGCCCAGGCCTACGCTTCGCCCGAGAAGCCCGCCTTGCCCGATGGCGCGGTGTGGAAGAACCAGGCCTACGGCACCACCGCCGAGCCGATCGTCTTCGTCTACAACAAGCGGCTGATGCCTCCGGGCGACGTCCCTCGCAGCCACGAGGACCTGACGGCCCTGCTGCGGCGCAAGCCGGGCGCCTATCGGGAAAAGATCACGGCCTACAACCCCGAAAAGTCGGGCGTAGGCTTCCTCTACATCACCCAGGACGCGCAGGTGACCGGCGACACCTGGGGCTTCATCGAGGCCCTCGGGCCGACCTCGCCAAAGCTCTACACCTCGACCGGGGCGATGATGGAAAGGGTGGTCTCCGGCGAAAGCCTGCTGGCCTTCAACATGATCGGGTCCTACGCCCTTGAGCGGGCGCACAAGGACCCGAACGTCGGCGTGGTCTTCCCCGACGACTACACCCTGGTGATGTCGCGGATCGCCTTGATCCCGACCGAAGCGCGCCATCCGAACGCGGCCAAGCTGTTCCTCGACTTCCTGCTGTCGAAACGGGGCCAGGCGCACCTGAGGGCGCGCCACATGCGGTCGATCCGCAACGACGTCCCGCCGCCGGCGGGGGTGGATCCCGTTCTGCCGAACGCCCGCCCGATCCGCGTCGGCCCCGCGCTGCTGGCCAATCTCGACCAGGAGACGCGGCTACGCTTCCTGCGGCGCTGGCGAACCACCCTCGGCGGCAAGGGAGCCCTGTGAGATGAGCCGCAATCTTCGCGTCGCCCTGATCCTGGCCGCGGCCCTGGCCATTCTGACGCCGGTGCTTCTGGTCATCTGGCAAAGCCTGCTGGACGGGCCTTTCTTCGCCCGCAACGTCCATCCCAGCCTGGACGCCTTCCGCTTTGTCTTCAGCGATCCAGGCTTCTATCGGGCCCTGGGCAACTCGGCCTTGATCTCGGTCGGCATGACCCTGATCGCCGTGCCGGTGGGCGCGCTGCTGGCGATGCTGCTGGTGCGCACCGACCTGCCCGGCGTGCGCTGGCTGGAACCGGTGATGCTGGCGCCGATGTTCATCTCCTCGATCGTGCTGGCCTTCGGTTTTGTCGTCGCCTTCGGCCCCGTCGGGTTCGTCAGCCTGTGGGCCAAGGACCTGCTCGGCTTCATCCCCTGGAACCTCTATTCCAAGACCTCGCTGATCCTGCTGGCGGGCCTGACGCACGTTCCGCATGTCTATATCTACGCCTCTACCGCCCTGCGCAGCCTGGGCTCGGACGTGGAGGACGCCGCGCGGGCCAGCGGCGCGGGACCGATGCGCACCGCCCTGACGGTGTCGCTGCCCATGATCCTGCCCAGCCTGCTCTATGCGGCGGTGCTGGTCTTCTTCCTGGGCTTCGAGCTGTTTGGCCTGCCGCTGATCCTGGCCGACCCGCAGGGCGTCCAGGTCCTGGCGACCTACCTCTACGGCCTGACCAACATCCTGGGCGTGCCCAGCTACCAGCTGATGGCCGTCGTGGTGATGGTCATCATCGCCATCGCCCTGCCGCTGGTGTTCCTCCAGCGGCGGCTGCTGCAGCACGCCAACCGCTACGTGTCGGTCAAGGGCAAGGCGTCCCAGACCCGGCCGTTGCGGATCGGCGCCTGGAAGTGGCCGGCCCTGGGCCTGATCGCGCTGTGGCTGCTGGTCACGGTCATCGCGCCTGTCGGGGCCCTGCTGATGCGCGCCTTCGTCTCGTCATGGGGCGAGGGCGTGGACCTTGGCCAGGTGCTGACGCTCAACAACTTCCGCGAACTGTCGGAGTATCCCAACGTCGTCCGTGGCGTCTTCAACACCTTGCTCCTGGCGGTGGTCGGCGGAGCGGCGGCGGTGGTCGTCTACACGCTGCTGAACTTCGCCACCCATCGCTGGCCCTCCCGGTGGAGCGCGGCGCTCGACTATCTGGTCCTGCTGCCGCGGGCCATGCCGGGGATCATCGCCGGCCTGGCCATCTTCTGGGTCTTCCTGTTCTTCCCGCCGCTGCAGCCGTTCCGCCAGACGCTGCTGGCCATGTGGTTCGCCTACACCCTGGTGTGGATGGCCTACGGCATGCGGCTGATCTCGGCCTCGCTGCTGCAGATCGCGCCAGAACTGGAGGAGGCCGGCCGCGTGGCCGGCGCCTCGCCGGGGCGGGTGAACCGAGACCTGACCCTGCCGCTGATCCGGGCCGGCCTGATCGGCTCGTGGCTGCTGATCTTCGTGACCTTCGTCCGGGAATATTCCACGGGCGTGTACCTGCTCAGCCCGGGGACGGAGGTGATCGGCTCGCTCCTGGTTTCCCTGTGGGCGACCGGCGGCGTCGACCTGGTCGTCACCCTGTCGGTCCTGAACATCGCGATGGTGTGCGGCGGCCTGCTGCTCCTCGCATTCCTTGGGAAGAAGAAAAATGTCTAAGCTTCGCGTCGACAACCTTCACGTCCGCTACGGCAAGACCCAAGTCCTGAAGGGCGTCAGTATCGAGGTCGCCGATGGCGAGATCGTCGCCCTGCTGGGCCGATCCGGCTGCGGCAAGTCCACCCTGCTGCGCTCGATCGCGGGGCTGGAAACCCCGACCGAAGGCTCCATCACCATCGGCGCCAGGACCGTCTTCGACGCGGCCGGCAAGACCAACCTGCCGCCCGAGAAGCGCGACCTTGGCCTGGTGTTCCAATCCTATGCGCTGTGGCCGCACAAGACGGTGCTGGAGAACGTCAGCTACGGGCTTCAGGTGCGCGGTCGTCCCAAGGGCGAGATCCAGGCCCTGGCGTCGGAGGTGCTGGCGGGGGTGGGCCTGGGCGACTACGGCCACCGCTATCCGTCGGAGCTGTCCGGCGGCCAGCAGCAGCGGGTCGCGCTGGCGCGGGCCCTGGCCTATCGCCCGCCGCTGATCCTGCTGGACGAGCCGCTGTCCAACCTCGACGCCAAGCTCCGCGAGGAGGCGCGGGTCTGGATCCGCCAACTGATCAAGAAGGCGGGCCTGACCGCCATCTTCGTCACCCACGACCAGGTCGAGGCGATGGCGATCGCCGATCGGGTCATGCTGCTGAACGAGGGCCTGCTGGTTCAGGAGGGCACGCCGGAGCAGCTGTACACGGATCCCAACAGCCTGTTCGCCGCCGACTTCATGGGGATCAACAACTGCTTCAAGGCCACGGTGGCCGAGGTCCAGGACGGGCGTGTCCGCCTTGATGTCGGTGGCGGCGCGGTCTGGGGCCTGAACAAGGCCGGGCGCGCGATCGGCGAAACGGCGACGGCCGTGATCCGGATCGAGGACGTCGGCGTGCTAGGGGAGGGCGTCAAGGCGAGACTCGACGCCTCCGCCTATCTGGGCGGCCGCTGGGAGCATGTCTTTGACCTGGACGGGCAGCCGATCCGCGCCGTCACCCACGGTCGTCTTGAGAGCGGATGCGCCTATCCCCTGACCCTCCCCGAGAAGGCGCTCTGGGTTTTCTGAACCCGCGCGACGGAAGGTTTCCACATGAACCGCCTGACTTTTGCGGGCGCCAGCATGATCAGCTTGCTGGCCGCCGCCCCCGCGTTCGCCCAGACCGGGCCTGTCCAGACCGCACCTGTCCAGCCCGCGCCAGACCAGCCAACGCCGAGCGTCCAGGCCCTGCTGCGTCTTCTCGTGCAGGAGGGCGTCGTGAGCCAGGCCAAGGCCGACGCCCTGTACGCCGCGGCGGCGGCCGAAAGCCGCCCGCCTGCGCCCAGGACCGCCGCCGCGCCGCCGATTCAGGTCGTCGCCGGATCGCCGCCGCCGCCCGAGCCGTCCCTGAAGGTCGATTGGAGCGGGGGCGCGCCCGAGTTTTCGGGGGAGGGCTTTCGCTTCAAGCCGCGCGGCCGCGCGCTGGTGGACGTCTCCACGACGACCGGATCGAACGACGAGGCGCGCAACCTGACCGCCACGGGAGCCCGCGCCATCCGCCTGGGCGTGGAGGGAAGCGTCCGCAACAACCTGTTCTACCAGGTCGAAGCCGATTTCGCCGAGAGCACGGTCGGCGTGACCAGCGCCTATGTGGGCTGGCGCGACCGTCTCTTCGGCCGGCCGGTGGAACTTAGCCTCGGCCAGCGCCTGTCTGAACGCGGCCTGGAGGGTTCGACAGGCTCGGACGCCACGCCGTTCCTGGAGCGCAACGTGATCGGCACGGCGCTGGTCCCCCAGAAGGGCTTTTTTGGGCTGGGCGCCATGGCCAAGGTCTTCGGCGACAACTGGCACCTGACGGCCCAGATCGCAGGCGATGATCTGGACGACTCCGCCGCCAGCCGCGACACCCTGACTTTCATGCAGCGGGGCCACTGGAACCCGATCAAGACGGACGACCTGATCGTGCACATTGGAGCCTGGAGCTTCCAGGAACAGTTCCCGGCAACACAGGGTTCGATCACCCGCAACACCGACATCGGCGGCCGCTTCAACGGCGCGTTGCGCCTGACGTCCGGCCCGCTCGGCGCGCCGGATACCGGCTCGGGCTACGGGCTGGAGCTGGGCGGGGTGTGGCGCGGCCTGTGGGCCTTCGCCGAAGGCGGGGTTCGCGGCCTCGACTATCGCGACGGGGCGCCGTCGACCCGCTTCGAGGCCTTCAGCTTGTCGGCGGGCTGGTTCATCACCGGCGACAAGCCCGGCTACAAGTCCCGGATCGGCGCCTGGGACCAGCCCAAGGTCCGCCGTCCAGCGACCACTGGAGGCCCGGGCGCGGTGGAGCTTCTGGCCCGTTGGGAGACCCTGGACTACACCGACGCACCTCTCGGCGGGCAAGGTTCGGCGACGACCCTGGGGGTCAACTGGTACCTGAACGACTTCACGCGGCTGATGCTGAACGGCATCTTCTGGCAAGTCGACAACGCCGCCGGCGTGAACACGGCCAAGGACGACGGCGCGACAGTCACGGCGCGGGCCCAAATCTCGTTCTAGACCGAGCGCTTCGGCTGATCGACGACGTCTCGCCGGCGCCTCGAACGTGCACAAGAATGCCCGCCTGGCCGGTCATAGAGCAGGGCGTCCGATCACGATCAATGGCGGTATGGTGCTCTTGTTGGCCGCGTTCGTTGTAATGGTTTTCGATGTGGGATGGCGGCTACGCAAGGGGCTCACGGCCTAGCTTGCGCCGCTGGACGCCAACTGGACCGAAGAGCAGAACTTGATCAAGGAACTGCGGGCCTTCCCAGTCGAGGTGCTGGGTCCACTGGCGCGTCGGATCTCCTGTCACCCGATCTAATGACGGAGGCCAGGGGCATGGTCTGCAAGCTGTGCCTCGATGAGGATGAAGCGGCCGGGCGCCATCACTACATTCGGGCCGCTTGGCTGGATATGTGGGCGCTCCGCTGCCGCCGCCATGGCGTACCGTTGCAGAATTTTGAGGCGATCACGGTCGAAACTCAATCAAGGGGTTTGCCACGAGCACGAGTTCGAAACCTTGCCGAGATGCAGTATCTAGAAAAGGGCATCCGGCGCCTCCGTCCAATTCGCCTGCCGGCAATTCAATTTCCGGCTCACCTTAGGACGTTTGAAGATCTGGTGCTGGGGTTGCGAGCGGGCGAGGCGGTGGATCGTTCGATTTGGTCACTGGCCGACGACTGGGGCAGGGGGCGCCAGGTCCTACTCGATCTCTCGGACTTCCTGCTTCACGGCGCCCCTGCTGGGGCCGGAGGCACTCTTGCCTCGTGGTTCGACCATCCCGACGATCAACCGTTGCCAGGTTTTCAGGGAGCTAGGCCAGGAAGGGGCGTGCTTGGCCGATTGACCGCCCCGTGGCGGATCCGGGTGCTGTCGGCAGTGGCTCAGATCGTTATTCGGCCGGATAAATATAAGAGCCTGGCGCTTCATGGATTTGGCAAGGGTCACTTCCTTGGTCTTGCAGATCTGAAAGCTCAATCGACCAAGAGGCTGAATTACCTCGCTTTATGCGCGTCAGATGATCCGCTCATGATGTTGATGTGTGTCACGAGCGCCCACGAGGGAAACATGCTCGCGAAAGACTCGCATCTGTGGCCGAGGGCTATGCGCGAGCGAATGGCGGCAGCGGCCTGGGCCGCGCTGGCTAAGCAGGCCTAACAGCCGATCCTGGACGCGGCCTCGATCTGTGGCATGGTTTGTCGATAAACAGCGCCACGGTCGCCAATGTCGTCCAAAAAACATTCGGCATATATCACGCGGATTCGCTTTCGATTGGTCGCGGCCGCGCTGCGCAACGTCGGCGCCATCACGGTCGGCTTGGCTGGTGGCTGGATGATCCTGACGCTTTCCTTTCGCTGGGATCTCGCGCTTGCAACGATGGCGGGCCTCGGGCTGGTAATGTTGAGCTTCTTGCTCGTGCCATACTACGCCGAGCCGCCGGAATAGCGGCGCCGAGTGGCCGGCTTTGCCCGCCGGCCTGTGCAAACATCTTCGCCCGTTGCAACGATCTCAGACAGCGGCTGTGGCGCGGCCGGCGGTTTGCAAGGATCTCGGAAACCTCAGAAGCGGACCAGTTCGTTCAAAAATCTGCTTCTGATAATATATCTTAGACGATCATAGCGTGTAGCGACCGGTGTCGGTTTTCGCAGATGGCTGGATTCTTTGCGAACATGTCGGGTTTGGTCCTCTTTGGCGAAAACACCGACCTTTTTGACCCCAATTGGCTGGACAGCCGTCGCCGTCCCACGCTCTGCGAGCCGTACGCCGGCTCCCGCGTGAGTATCAAAGCGCCGAAATCGAGCCTGGACCGTCGAGCCGTTTGTGAGATGCTCTCATGATGGCCATCCGTTTTCACATGCGTAGCCCGTTTGGAAAATCGCCAGCGTACCTCACACGGCTGCGGATCCGAATGTTCGCTCAGGCGATCCGAAACGTCGGCGTCGTCATGTTCGGGCTCTGCGGCGGCTCGATGTTGATGACGCTGACCTACAGCTGGAATCTGACGCTCGCCGCCGTCATTGGCATCGGGCTATTTTTGTTGGGCTACTGGCTGATCCCGTTCTACGCGGAGCCGGAGGACGATTTCTAACTGGCAAGCCTGCTAACCGCCCTCCTCGGCCAGTCCGAATAAGGAACCTGCTGACGGTCAAGGGCGCGCGAGCCCCCCATTTGCGGGCAACCTGTAAAGCGCTTCGATTCCCGCCTGCCGTACTCGCGCCTCTCGGCTCCAGGCCTTGGGACAGCTCTTTGTGAGGCCTGCCCGCCGGTAGGCCTCTGTCAATGAGCCGAACCGATGAATGAAGAGCGCGGGCGGCGGCGATTCGGTGGCGCGGATAAGACGCGCGGTGACATAGCCGTGTCGGTCATGCAGCCGGCGCAGGTGGTCGAGAAGTTCCTCGTCGGAGTATTGGCCGTCGACGGTCGGCCACCTGGGAACTGTCACCTTCCGAGGCGGCAAACTTGCCCTTCGCGCCGATGTGCGGGCCATGCCGCGTCGCTTGAACTCGGTGTAGTCGTACGGCACGCCCGCCAGCCGATAGGCGTTTGAGAGGCTCCCGAAGTGATAACGGTAGAGGAATGCAGACGGTAGAGAAGGATCGGCATTGAGCATGGCTTCACTTATGTGCCCCTCTCGCTCGTACACCGCACGAAGAACGCCCAGCATTTCTTCTTTGACGACCGGCGGCTCCGCCCTTGGACGGCGGCGCCAGCGCTCATTCTGGTAGCCGAGGGCGTCGTAGGCCGCCTGTATCGATCCAAAGAGCCGGCACAGGGTGCTTGAGCTGGGCGTGTAGGGACACCGATCGATCAAATCGCCGGTCAGATACCCCTTGGCCTTCAGCAGCCGGGCGACTGCGGCAATAGCTTCAGCCTTTGGTAGGAAGCGGCGGGAAATACGCATCCGTTGCGATGCGCGATCGAACAGCGCGCGGCTGATCACGGGCTCCAAGACTTTGGTTCGGATCCAGGCTTCAGGAGGATTCGGTCACACTGACGTCGGCCCCAACGCAAGAAGCGACGACGCAGGATCCACCAGCCGCGCTACCGGCGCGACTGCGTCGGCGAGCTGATCCAGATCGACGGCAGCGAGCACCGCTGGTTCGAGGATCGCGGCCCGATGTGCACGCTGCTGGTCTATATCGACGACGCCACCAGCCGGCTGATGCACCTGCGGTTCGTCGAGACGGAGTCGACCTTCGCCTACTTCGCCGCGACCCAGGGCTACCTGGAGGCCCATGGCAAGCCGGTGGCGTTCTACAGCGACAAGCACTCGGTGTTCCGGGTCGCCAAGGCCGGCGTCACCGGCGACGGGATGACCCAGTTCGGCCGCGCCCTGCACGCGCTGAACATCGAGATCATCTGCGCCAACACCAGCCAGGCCAAGGGCCGCGTCGAGCGCGCCAACAAGACGCTGCAGGACCGGTTGGTCAAGGAGATGCGTCTGGCCGGCGTCAGCACCCTGGAGGCCGGCAACGCCTTCCTCCCGGGGTTCCTGACCGACTACAACGCCCGCTTCGCCAAGCCCCCGGCCAACGCCAAGGATCTTCACCGGCCGATGGGCCCGCGCGACCGGCTGGAAGACGCCTTCAGCTGGCAAGTCGAGCGGACGCTGTCGCAGTCGCTGACCCTGCAATACGACAAGGTGCTGTTCATCCTGGACCCGACCGAGGCGGCCCAGGCGGCGATCGGCAAGCGGGTCACGGTCGCCGACTATCCCGACGGGCGCCTGGTGATCAGCTACCAGGGATGTCCCCTCTCCTACCGGACCTTCGACAAGATCCGGAAGGTCAACCAGGCCGCCGTCGTCGAGAACAAGCGCCTGGGTCCCCTTCTGGAAATGATCAAGCTCTATCAGGACGCCCAGCCGCAGCCCGAGCGCAGCCGCAAGGGACCCAAGCGGCGCGACCAGAGCGCCCACATGTTCAGCGTCGGCTGAACGCCCAAACGAGTACTGAGCCGCCCTGCCCCAGGCCGATCAGTCCCTTTCAAAAACCCATTGCCATACGATCCGCGAGCGAAAGAGCTTTGCGAAAGGCGCGAAGCCTTCGCCAAGTCCTCGGCGCCGAGCCTTGAGCAATCGGCCCGCGAATGAAATCCAATAATTAGGAAAATATTCCCACGCAAGTCTAACTGGGATCATTGGAATCTGTGACAGTGTCAGATGTTTCCTCGCCAGGACGCTTTGCGCGGCGCGCGGTCGGCCAAGACGAGCATGGATGCGGCATGTTCACCTTCGACGTTCGGCCGCGCTAGGAGACCTTGCGCCGACCAGTGCAGCCGGCGGACGCCTCCAGCGCCTCCTTGGCCTTCAAATCAGCCCAGCACCGCTTCCCAACCGTAAAGTCTGCCCTGCAAAGGGGACAAACTCCGCTTGGCCAACTGTTCGAATTTCCGGCGCCAACTTAAAGAAGTCGCGCTGGAAGCGTGAGAAGGCCAGCATATCCGCTCTAATTTTCGCAATAGGCGGCCAAGGTTATAGCATTTTGGTCGCTTCAGGACGCGCCTATTCCTGAGGGGCGGCGCAGCATGCGCCAAGTCCACGACTTAAGCGGTTGTTTCTCAGTCGCCATCGGCGTGAAGAGCGACGAAATCCGCGAGCTTGAAATGTAAGGGGCGAGGCTAGATGAAGAATATGCAATCTGCAGGCGATATCATGAATGTTGCGCGGAGATCTCACCGAATTTGCAGACCTTTGATGACAGTCGCCGCGGGTTTGCTTGCAAGCACGGCAATGACATCTGCGGTCTGGGCGCAAGTTAAGCCTTCGCCTGCGCCGGAAAGCGAAACCGCTACCGCCGTTGACGAGGTTGTCGTCACGGGTTCGCTTGACGCCCTGCCTCTCAAAAACGTCGGGTCAATTTTCGGTTTTGACAAGACACTTGTGGAAACCCCGCGTTCTGCGTCGACTATCAGTAGTGAGCAGATTGAACGCTTTGGCGTGACCGAGATTTACGACCTCGTCGCACAGGCTCCCGGTACGTTTACCAATTCCTTCTTCGGCGTAGGCGGTGCGCTTGATATTCGCGGCACGCCTGGCGAAGTCTATTTCCGCGGGATCCGCCGCCTGGATAATTCGGGCAATTACCCGACTCCCATCGGAGCCTCCGATCGGATCGATATTGTCCGTGGTCCGGCCTCGCCGATCTACGGCCCGTCGAAAACCGGCGGCTACATGAATTTTGTTCCGAAGTCCGCCCGGGTCAACGGTAGGCTCATGTCGTCGCCGCAGGGGCAGATCAGCTACACCACGGGCAGCTGGGACAAGGGTGTTCTGGCGGCCCAGGTTCAGGGTCCCGGCAAGATCGGGGAAAAGGAATTTGGCTACAGCCTTTATGCCGAGGTCGAGGACTCAGGCAGCTACTACCGCAACATGTCCACAAGGCAGACGATCCTGCAGGCGTCATTCGACAGCAATATCACTGACAATCTGCGGATTGAATTTGGGGGTATGTACCACAAATTCAATGGCCAGCAGAATGGCGGCTGGAACCGCCTGACACAGACCCTGGTGGACAGCGGAACCTATATCACCGGCTCGGCCAAGGCCGTGCCGGACATCGGCACGCCCGATGGTAAGATTTCCCATGCTGAACTCGCCGCGATCGGGGGCCTTGGACCCTTTGGCGGCTTCGCGTGCGGCGGAAACGTCTTCGCCTCTTCGATCACGGATGCCTGCTTCCCCGCCGACGGAGCCATGGCCCTGACGAATACAGGAACGGCAAAGCTCAGCCGCAAGAATACGCTGACCGGCCTTAACGATCTTCTACAGAACAAGCAAACGACCGGATACTTTGATGTTATTTATACGGGAGAGAATGATTTCGAGATTAAGAATCAGCTATTCTATGATAGAACGGAAAACCTTAATGAAAACGCCTATGGATTTTCCCAATTTGTTGATTCGTATGTAATTGAAGATAAAATTGTTGTTTCTCAAACATTTACCAATGCGGTAGGAAAATTCGCATACCAAGTGTCTCCATCAATACGATATACAAATTTCCATTTCGGAGATGATTTCACCTACGAATATTTCCATCGCGTTGATCTGACGCAAGGCTACACTCCTCTCTCTACCCGTCTCTTGTCAACACAATGCGATTGCTCATATTCGGACTATTTGACCGGTCACCATACTGATTATGGCCTTGCCGGACTTGCCGATATGGCGTTCAACTTCGGCCTCGACGTAACTCTGGGCGCGCGATACGACAAGACGGACGTCGTTTCAAAAATCGACGCAACTAAGCAGGTCCTCGCTATAGGCGCCCCTCTTTCAGCATCGAACAGCAAAGGCGCCTGGTCATGGACCGCCAGTGCAAGCTATAAAATGCCGCTGGGCCTGATCCCTTACCTAACCGCTTCAAAGCAATCCACGATGGTCGTGGGACAAGGCGCCGAAGTTTTGGTGGCTGACGTGGCTGGCGATGCGTTTATTGCCGCGTCACATCTTTATGAGGGCGGTGTCAAGGGAACCTGGCTTGACGGCAAGCTCTATGGCGCGGTGTCGGTCTATAAGCAGGATCGAACTGACCATAATGTCCAGTCATCCGTGACCAATCAGTCAGTAGAAACGAAAGGCCTGGAGGCGGAATTCCGCTGGTCTGTTAACGAGCACCTGCTGCTCACGGGCGCATATACGAAAACCAAGGTCTATAACCTCTCCTATATCGACGCCGGCACAGCCTTCAGCTTCTTCGGCATCGAGGATCTGAAGAATGTCACCAATCCCGCGCTTTATCTGGGTGGTCAGCCGCTAGGCTTGGTGCCGGTTTTCACGCGAGAAGCCTCGCGGCGGGCGGGCATTCCTGAAAATGTTATTTCTGGAACGGCCACCTATGCCTTCGACAACGGGTTGGCCTTGGCCGCCAGCGCCTCGCATGTCGATGCGGTATGGTCGGGTCAGTCACAGGTTGTGCGTCTGCCGGCCTATACGCTGGTTGATCTGAGCGCGTCCTATAAGAAGGATAATTGGCTGTTCCGCGCGGTTGTGAAAAACGCGACCGATGCGACCTATTTCCGGGCCAACTTCACGGAGTTGTTCGGGAGCACGATCGTGTTGCCGGAAAAGCCAAGGAGCTTCCAGGCGACGATCGCCTACAGCTTCTGACATCGTGCGAGGTGGCGGGTTAGCCGGCAGACCGACGATGGCTTGGCGCGCGCCGTCCAGAACGCATTGGCGAAGATTGACGGCGTGCTTTCTCCAGACATGCGGCGCGCCTTGGACGATGACGCGTTCTTCGTTAGCCGGAGCCAAGGGGCCGCGTCGGTCATCGATCTGGCGCGGGTCAGGCAGTCCCTGCGCGAGCAGCGAAAAATGCGTGTCGTGTACGCCGATGAGGACGACGCGCCCATGGAGCAGATCATCTGGCCGATCATGCTGGGTTTCATCGAGAACCAGCGTTTCATCGCTGGTTGGTGCGAACGGGCCTCGGACTTCAGGCTCTTTCGCACCGATAGGATCGTGAAGGTCGATTTCCTGGAAGAGCGCTACACGCCCAGGCGCCGCCAACTCGTCAAGGAATGGCGGGGCCGAGCTGAGCACCCATGCAGACAGAACGATTGTCGTTAGCGCTTTCCTTTGAACGGTGCGACCGCCGGCGGCGTTCGAACCCTCCGTCGCCTCTTTGCTGGCCCAAGAACAGAACGCATGAGGCGACGGCAAATTCCTGGCCCAAGGCGCCAGCCCGTTAGCAAGAGCTCACCGGCTGTTTGCGATCACGGCACGATAATAGGAATATATTCCCGCGCATGGTTGAGCTGCGATTGCGGTCAGCGACAGGCTGATCCCATTTTAGGCCGAGCCAGACAGCGACCTCTAAGCTAGTAGACGCAGCCTCCAGCCTATCGCTGCTCGCTTCGAGACAACCAACCGCAAACTATCTGGCCGCCCCCTATATCCGCCGCGCGCCCCAGCTCCTGGCGCCCAGCTAATAGATACCATCTAATTGATATAAAAGATATTTTTCGCCCCAAGAGTGGGAGCGGCCTTTTTCTTTGGCTCAGCTCTCCTGATCGGCGCCGCGCGGCTTGAAACCCCGCTTTCATGGGGTCATGGTGCGCCTTGGCCGTCGCAGACGCGCGGCTGAAAGGAACGCGGAAATGGACATCCGCGATCAGGATCGGACCATCGATCAGATTCCGTACGGCGACATGGTCGCGCGGATTCGGGCCTTCGACTGGGCCGCCACGCCCCTGGGTCCTCGTGACGCCTGGTCCCCTAGCCTGAAGTTGGCGGTCGAGATGATCACCGCCACCAATTTCCCCATGGCCCTGCGGTGGGGTCCGGAGCTGGTGCTGATCTATAACGACGCCTACGCCCCGATCCTGCGGGAACATCACCCCGACGGGCTGGGAAAAAGCTTCGCGCAATTCGCCTGGGGCACGCAGGTCGATCTGGAGGGCTCGCAACGGTTGGTGTTGAGCGGCGAAGTCCAGGGCCTCTACAGCGAAGATCTGCCGATGTTGGTGCGCCGGGCCGGCGACATCGTCGAGCAGGGCTATTTCAACCTCACGCTCAGTCCCATTCCCGACAGCACAACGGCCAGCGGGGTCGGCGGCGTGCTGCTCATCCTGATCGAGACCACCCAGCGGGTGCGCACCGAACAGGCCCTGCGCGCCAGCGAGGAGCGCTATCAGCTGGCCCTGCAGGCGGCCAGCGGCGTGGGCACCTGGGACTGGGATATCCTCGCCGACAAGCTCTATGGCGATGGCCGCTACGCCACGCTCCACAACCTATCGCCGGAACGCGCCGCCCGGGGCGTGCCGATCGCCGAGGCCCTGGCGGCGGTGCATCCCGACGACCTCGCCCGCATGCTGGCCGCGAGCCGCAAGTCCCTGAAAACCACCAGCAGCTTCCTTGAGGACTACCGGCTGGTCCAGGCCGACGGCACCGTGAAATGGGTGCAGGTCCGCGGCCGGGTGTATCACGACGATAAGGGCCAGGCGGTTCGCCATCGCGGCGTGATGGTCGACGTCACCGAACGCAAACGGATCGAGGCGGCCCTGGAGGTCGCCGAGGCCAACCTGCGCATCGCTGTCGACGCCGCCGGCCTGGGCCGCTGGGACCACTCCCCCCCCACCGGTCAACGTTTTTGGGACAAGCGCTGCCGCGAGATCTTCGGGGTGCCCGAGGCGGTCGAGAACACTGTCGAAGTGTTCGAGCGCCAGGTGCACCCCGACGATCTGCCATCGGTTCGGGAGGCGGTGCGGGCCGCGATGGACCCGGCCGGCGACGGCTGCATCAACTGCGAATACCGTATCCAGCGCAACGGAGCCAACACCCCGCGCTGGGTCGAGACCTTCGGCCGCGCCTTCTTCGAGGACGGGCAGTGCGTGCGCTTCGTCGGCGTCGTCAGGGACGTCACCGAGCGCAAGGAGGCCGCCGCCCGCATGGCTCTGCAGGAGGCGACCCTGGCCCTGGCGGTCGACGCGGGCAATGTCGGCACCTGGGACTACAATCCCAACAACGGCGCACTGGTCTGTAGCGAGCGCTGCTATGCGATGTTCGGCATACAGCCTGGCGCCCCCGTCGTCCTCGAGGACTTCTTCGCCGTCATGCACGACGAAGACCGTGAGGCCACATGGAGGTCCCTGATGCGGGCCATGGACCCGGCGAACGGCGGCGACTACGACGTCGAGTATCGGACGATCGGCCGCGACGACAGGATCGAGCGCTGGATCGCCGCCAAGGGGCGGGCCTTCTTCGACGAGTCAAGTCAGCCGCTGCGGGTGGTCGGGGCCACGGTCGACATCACCGAGCGCAAGCGGGCCGAGTTGCACCTGCGGCTGATGGTCAACGAGTTGAACCACCGGGTGAAGAACACCCTGGCCACCATACAGGCGATCTCCGCCCAGACCTTCAACGCCGCCCGCTCCCTGCCCCAGGCCCAGGAGGCCTTCACGGCCCGGATCATGGCCTTGGCCGAGGCGCACGACATCCTGACCCGCGAGAACTGGGAGGGCGCCGAGATGGAGGACGTGCTCGACCGGCTGCGAAACCTGCACGGCGGGCCCGGCTGCTTCGTGTTCTCGGGCCCGCCGGTGTGGCTGTCGCCGCGCATGGCCCTGTCGCTGTCCATGGCCCTGCATGAACTGGCCACCAATGCGGTCAAGTATGGGGCCCTATCGGCGCCGAGCGGCAAGGTGCGGATCAAATGGACGGTGACGCCCGGACCCGACGGCGCGCGCCTGGCCCTGACCTGGACCGAATGCGGCGGCCCGCCGGTCACCATCCCGACCCGCCGCGGCTTCGGCTCGCGGCTGATCGAGCGGTGCGTGGCCTCTGAACTGTCGGGCAAGGCGCGGATCGATTTCGCGCCGGAAGGGGTGGTCTGCCGCATCGAGGCCGGCCTGGACAGTTAGGAGGCGGTCTGGCGCGTCGAACAGGCTCTCCGCCTTTCACATCGCGCAGCGGACCGGCCGTCGTTGCCGCATGGCGCGTCCAGCTGCTTTCTTCCAAACCTTTCAACCGAGCGGGCCAAAGACCCGCTGGCTCTGAACGAATTTTCGACCGCATGGTCTGCTCGAACGAAAGCGCTCGCCTCTTCGAGGCGGGGACCCGTCTAGCCCATTGGGGCTAGATCAGCAGCAAGGGTCGCCCTGCGCCAGGTGCGGACCTTGGCTCGCCCCCAAAAAGCCGGACATTCAGGCCCGCAACCGCGCCGGACCTTTAGCCAACAAAACGGAGGCAGCCCCCAGCGACAGCAAGACTTTGTGCGCACCCCAACAAGTCAGGCGCCGCCTCCCATGCGAAAAAGGCGCGGCCGCTAGACCGTTCCAACCGGAGCCATGGATTGAACAGGACCATCCGATTCTGGCCCGTTTTCCTTGCGGCCATGACCTGGCACGCGAGCGCCCTTGCCGGTCCCGTCGTGACGACCAAGAGCGGCGCCATCGAGGGCGTGAACAAGGGCGGGGTTTCGGCCTTCCTCGGCGTGCCGTTCGCCGCGCCACCTGTTCAGGACCTGCGATGGCGCCCGCCCGCGCCCGTCGCCAAATGGACCGGCGCCCGGCCGGCCAGGAGCTTCGGGGCTGACTGCATCCAGGAGCCGATGTCATCGCCGCCGGGGCCTGGCTTCGTCAATCCGACGAACGAGGACTGCCTCTATCTCAATATCTGGCGGCCGCGAGCGTCAGGCCGCCGATTGCCGGTGATGGTGTGGATTCACGGCGGCGCGTTCATCATGGGCGCGGGGTCCTTTCCCAGTTACGACGGCGCGGCCTTCGCCCGCAATGGCGTCATCCTCGTGACCCTGAACTACCGGCTGGGCCGCTTCGGCACGTTCGCCCATCCAGCCTTGCGTCGCGAACAAGCCGCCAGGCCGATCGCGGACTTCGGCCTGCTCGACCAGATCGCCGCCCTGGAATGGGTGCGGGACAATATCGCCAGCTTCGGCGGCGACGCTTCGAACGTCACCGTCTTCGGGGAATCGGCCGGCGCCTCCTCGGTGAATTTCCTGCTGGCCTCGCCCCTGGCCAAGGGCCTTTTCGCCAAGGCCATCTCGCAATCGGGAGGCTCGAGCGGCAACCTCAAGACCTTCGCCGCCGCCGAAGCCGAGGGCGCGGCCTGGGCGAGGACGGCGGGTGTCGCCGACGACGACCTCCGCGCCTTGCGCGCCCTGCCGGCCGCCACGGTCTGGGGCGGCCCCGTCACGACCGTGGCCTCCCCCGTGATCGACGGAACGGTCATCCTCCAATCCACCGACGACGCCTTCCACGCCGGCGCCTTCACCCGAGTTCCGTATCTGGTCGGCGCCAACAGCCAGGAGGAAAGTCTGCTGCGCTGGCTGCCGGGACTCGACGAGGCGTTCCTCAAGACCTTGGGCGAACGCGGCGATGCGGCCCTCCTGCTCTACACAGCCGAGGGCCTGGATCGAAGGACCGCCGTGGCCAAGCTGTGGGGCGAAGCGGCGATGGTCGAACCGGCGCGGTTCCGCGCCCGCCAGACGGCGCGGCGAGGCCTCGCGACCTGGCTCTACCACTATGGCTATGTGCCGGACGCGGCGGCCGGGATCGCGACCGGCGCCGGCCACGAGGCTGAAATCGAGATGGTCTTCAACAATCCGGACCAGAAATGGCCCAAGCCTTGGTCGACCCACGACGCGACAATGGCCCGCACGCTCCAGGCCTATTGGATCAACTTCGCGCGAACCGGAAATCCCAATGGTCCGGGCCTGCCGACCTGGCCGGCCTACACGCCTGAGGTCGACACCCTGATGACATTTTCCAGGGCCGGCGCGGTCGCCACCGAGGGCTTCGGCAAGAGCCGCCTCGATCTGCTGGAGGCCGCCTACGCCGCCCGCAAATCCTGGACTCCGGCGCCGTAACGCCGCGGCCTCTAGCTGGCGAACATCCCTTTCCGGATGACCGCATGGACGCCCCAGTTGCCGTTCGCCACCTGGGTGACCCCGAAATCGACACCCACCGACAGCAGCGAGATCGCCTCGTCCTCACTGAGATTGCGCGTAGTCATCAGAAACCGCCGCGCCTTCCTGAACGCGTCGCGCATGGCCAGGTCGAGCGAGGATTTCTTATAGACTTCGCTCTGCGCCGACGGTCCCATTTCCTTCAGATATTCAGGGTGGCTGAAGCCGAAGATCACCCACTCGTCCTTGGTCTCGAGCAGTGGATAATCCAGGTCCCGGAGCGGCTCGCGCGCGGTCTTGGCCGGGTGGAGGATGACCTGGATCACCGCGGTCATCGAGCATTCGATGGCCGTGCCGCACAGTTCGGAGTCGCCTTGCGAGGCATGCGGGTCGCCCAGCGAAAGCAGGCCGCCCGGCACGCCGACGGGCAGGAAGAGGCTGGCGCCGGCCCCCAGCCGCCAGTTGTCGATATTGCCGCCGAAGTTGGACGGCGGGACGGAGTCGACGGGATCGGCGTGGTTGGGCGCCATGGCGACCACGCCGAAATGCGGCCGGACGGGCACCTCGATATCGCGCAACACGTCGAAATTCCGCACGACGGTGTCGAAGTCCACCGGCACGCCGGGATAGTCGATCCGATCGTGCGTCACGCCGAAAGGATCGGTCTGCGGCGTCCAGCGATAGTTGTAGACGGCGTGCGCGCAGGCCCGGCCGTGCTGGTGCTCCACCTCGTAGATGGTCACCACCTCGCGCGGCTTGGGCTCGGTGAGCAGGTCGTTGTAGTGGAATCCCCAATAGGCGGCGGCGTTGCTGCCGAACGTGCGGCCCAGAAAGCGACTGTTCTGGCTGGGGCGCGGCGTGATCTCGAGGATCTTGACCTCGACCACGTCGCCGGGCTTGGCGCCGGCGATCGCGATCGGTCCGGTGCAGATGTGCACGCCGAACCCCTCCCCCGCCCCGCGTCCGAGCGCCGAGCCGTCCACGGGCCCCGCCCCGCGCCGGTCGACCGCCTTGCCTTCCGTCGTCCAGCGAAAGACGCTTTCGGCGCCGGGATCGCCTTCGATCATTCGCTCGTAATCGTCATAGGCGTGATGCGTCAGCGTCTCGACCGTGACGTAATCGCCGGACTCGATCTCGATCACGGGTTTGAGCGCGCGACTGAAATAGCCCCAATGGATGGTTTCGGGCGACGCCCGCAGCAGATGGTGGCGAACGCCGCTTCCGATGGGCCGTGGCGGGATGGCTTCTTCGACCGGAATGGCGTCCGGGGCCTCGGCGTCCTCGTCCTCGATCGGTGTCAGACTCGGCAAGTCGCGCTTGGGCTTCCTGATCGAGGCCGGCAAGCCGCGAAGCAACACGCGCCCGTTTTCGTCATTGGCCGGCGGCGCCTTGCGATACTGGCGCGGACTGACGCCGTACTGCTCGCGGAAAGCCCGACTGAAGGACGCGGAGTCGTTGAATCCCCACTGAAAGAGGATCTCGGAGATCGATTTCTGCGCGTGCAGCGGGCTTCCCAGGTCAAGGCGACAACGCTCCAGTCGCCGCGCTTTCAGGAAGTGGCCAAAGCTCTCGTCGATGGAGGCGAACAGCTTCTGCAGATAGCGCGACGATATGCCGTGCTCCTTGGCGACCTGCTGCAGATTCAGGTCAGGATCACTGAGGCGCATCTCGATGGTCTGGAACACGCGATCCAGCAGCGAGGCCCGTCCACCGGCGGAGCCGCCCCTGTCCTTGTCAGGCGCGGCGTCAAGCAGCAGAGCGGCGATGAATTCCGGCAAGGCCGCTTCGACGGGCCGCATCTGGTCAGCGCCGATGTCATCAAGGGTCTCCGCCACCGAGAGCAGCAAACCCGAAAGCATGCTCCCCAGGCCCGCCGCGCCGTCCAGGCAGGTGATCGCGGCCGGAGCCGGCGTCCGGGATTTCAGCGCCGGCAAGGCGTGCGGAACACGGGTGATCAAGAGCCGGCTGTCGCCGTGCAGGTCCAGACGCGCCCCGACCAGATCGCTCCCGCACACCATGCCGCCCTCGGCGATCGTCTGCACGGTCCGCCCGCTGGTCACGGTCAACTCGCCGTCGAGCAGCAGGACGAGCCAGATACACGGCGTGCTCTGACTGAAGTCAACGGCCAGCGACTGTCGCGTGCCGGCGATGCGGATGAATTGCATGTCCAGCGCCGTGCGGAAGGTGACCAACTCACCGTAGATCTCGGCCTGATTGTCCAGCAGCTCGATCGACAGCCGCTGTAGCGCGAAGCGCCAGGCTTCCTGGCGCTGTTCTTTCGGATAGGCGTTGGTCGTCAACCGCACGGCGCATGATCTCGAAGCAGATTTCCCGCCTGTGACGGGACTGACCGCCGGCAGGACTTGGATCGAATTGTCCCTCTCAAATCCGGGCGGCGCGACGACAGGACAATCGCAAAGTCGGATGGCGGCGCATTTGCCGACGATTGATGCGCGCGGGTCTGCGAGGGGCCCCTTTCGAGGCAGATGTTCCGCCTGGCTTGAGCCTCGACGCCCTCGGGTCTTGCACGATCGCGCATCGCTACGGGGGCCGAGCGTCCGCCATGGGATCCAAGATGGACCCGCCGTCCGATCCGCAGGTCCGCGACGGCGGCAAGAGCCCGCCAGGCGGCGCACGGGCAAGAAATGGGACGCCGGAGGTCAAGATGGATCGCCATCCGACCTCCAGTCTGGCCGGGCTGGAGCTCGTCCGTCGGCGCGGGGCCAAACGGGTTCAGCCTAGTCCACAGGGGGCATGCTGATGCGTTTCCAATATTTCGGAATGGCGACCACCAGGGTCGCGTTGCTGCTGTCGGCCTCGATGGCCACGCTCGCGGCCCTGGCGACACCCGCCTTCGCGGCGGATCCGGTCGTCGACGACCAACAGGCCAGCCAGTTGGAAGAGGTGGTGGTGACGGCCGAACGGCGGCCCGTCGACCTGCAGAAGAGCGCCCTGTCGGTGTCGGCGGTGACGGCCGAGACCCTGACCCAGGGCAATATCACCGACATCACCGGACTGAACGGCCTGGTGCCCGGTCTGGTCGTCGCCCGCAGCGGCGGCGGCGAACGCGTGATCTCGATCCGCGGCATCGGCTCGGAAACCCCCGAGAACACCAACACCCAGCCCGGCGTCTCGTACCACGTCGACGGCGTCTACATCTTCAACTCGATCGCCGCCAACGCCGCCTTCATCGACGTAGCCCAGGTCGAGGTGCTGCGCGGTCCGCAGGGCACCATGTTCGGACAGGGCTCGACCGGCGGCACCATCAACGTGGTCAGCAACAAGCCCGTGCTGGGCGAGTACGCCGGGACCGTCAATCTGGGCGGCGGCAACCACGGGCTGTTCAAGGGCGACGCGGCGGTCAGCGTTCCGCTGGGCGACAAGTTCGCGATCCGCGGCGCGGTCCAGCGCTACGAGCATGACGGCTACGCCAAGGCGACCGGGGTTGCCGGGCAGCCGAACTATCCGCTGGACGAGGCCGACGAGACAGGCTGGAAGCTGTCGGGCCTCTGGGCGCCCACCGACGATCTCTCGGTGACCCTCAGCACGATCCAGTACAAGGGCGACACCAACGGCCCGGCTCAGAAGAACATCCTGGACCCCAACCCCAATCCCCGCGAACTGACCCAGGACTATCCAGGCCGTTCGCTCGTGGACACCAAGCTGTACTCGGCGGTCGTCAAGTACAACCTGCCCTGGGCGACCCTGACCTCGATCAGCAGCTACCAGAAGCTGCTCAGCGAACAGGCCTGGGACGCCGACGCCCTGACGGCCGACCTGTTCTACGCGCAGACCTACAGCCCACTGACCTTCGGCGGCTATCGCTATGACCACGTTCCCCTGTGGCGCAGTCGGGGCAAGTCCTACACCCAGGAATTCAACCTCACCTCCAAGACCGAGGGGCCGTTCCAGTGGATCGCCGGCGCGGTCTATCTGAAGTCCACCAACTCGCAGTACATCGTCGAGTACAACGCCGACGACGACAACCTGGTCACCCCGCCCCTGCCCGAGGACACCGCCTGGGACGATCCCCGCGTGGCGGCCCTGTCCTATGCCGAACTGTCGGCGATCACGCGCAAGTCCTGGGCGGCCTATTTCCAGGGAATCTACCAGATCACCGACAAGCTCAGCCTCACCGCGGGCCTGCGCTACAACGACGACAAGTACAGCGGCGAAGCCGCCAGCAACGGCTCGGCCACCTCCGGGGCCTATCTCCAGCCCAAGCCGACCGAAGGCCTGACGACGCAGGAAACCACCGGCAAACTGGCGCTGAACTACCAGTACACGCCGGTCAACATGCTCTATGCCAGCTATACGCGCGGCTATAAGCCAGGCGGGATCAACAGTTCGGCCGCCTCCGGCAACGCCTATTCGATCAAGCCGACCTTCAAGCCCGAAATCGTCGACTCCTTGGAGATCGGTTCGAAGAACCGCTTCATGGGCAATACGCTGCAGCTGAACCTCTCGGCCTTCGTCTACGACTACAAGAACATGCAGTTCCTGGAGGAGGACCCGATCCTCTATGGCGAAGGGGCCAGCAACGCCCCGAGCGCCCGGATCTACGGTCTCGAGGCCGAGACCTCGTGGCTGGCGTCCAGGCATTGGCGCATCGAGGGCTCGGTCTCGTTGCTGAAGGGCGAGTTCGACAAGGACTACTACGCGCTGGACCAGGCGAAGGCCCAGGCGGCGCAGGACGCCGCCGGCTATCCGGGCTATCTGTTCTGGACCAACTTCTTCCCCGCCGTCCTGGCGCGCGACGCCGCCCGCCAGAACATCAACGGCAACGACGTGCCCAAGCTGCCCGACGTGCAGGGCTCGCTGAGCGCGACCTACACCAACCAGGTGGGGCCGGGGTTCCTCACGGCCAAGGCCGAGTACACCTATCGCGGCCAGTACCAGTACCGACTGTTCAACGAAGGCGCGATCGACACCGTGCCCTCCTACGACGTCGTCAATCTGTTCTTCAAATACGAGCCGGACGACAGCAAGTTCAGCCTGTCGCTGTCGGTGACCAACCTGTTCGACTCCGACGGCCTGAACTCCCGGTTCAGCGACCCCTACGGCAGCGCCCAGGTGACCGACACCTACATCCCGCCACGGCAGTGGATCGCCTCGGTCGGCTACAAGTTCTGATGAGCTGACCGAGCGGGGGCGGCTCTCACCGGTCGCCCCCGCTCGGTCGCGCTGGGGTCGCCGCCATGACCGAAACCGCGCCTCCGCCGCGCCAAGCCGTCGATACGCTGATCTCGGGCGCCCTGCTGGTCACCCTGGACGCCGAACGCCGAGTGATCGGCGACGGGGCCGTCGCCATCCGCGGCGACCGCATCGTCGCCATCGGCAAGCGCGAGACGGTCGCGTCCCAGGTGGAGGCCCGCCAGACGGTGGACGGGCGCGGCTTCGTCGTCACGCCCGGCCTGGTCAACACCCACGTCCACGTGACCGGCGACCCGCTCATCCGCGGCTTCATCCCCGAGAACCTCGACTTCATGGAGGTGGTGTTCGGCTGGGCGACCCGGCTGCACCAGGCCCAGACGCCGGACGACCAACGCCTGGCCGCCCAGCTGGCGGCGGTGGAGATGTTGCGCAGCGGGACAACCTGTTTCCTGGAGGCGGGCACCATCCTGGCTCTCGACGAGGTCGCCGACAGCCTGAGCCAGACCGGCATTCGCGGCCTGATCTCGGAATGGGTGATGGACCGCGCCTTCGATCCGGCCGACGACCAGACTGTCCTGACCGACCGGGCCCTTCGCACCCTGGAGGACGAGATCGCGCGCCACCCGCTGCGCGACGACACCCTGATCGCCGCCTGGCCAAGCCTGGTCGGACACCAGACCAACACCGACACCGTCTGGCGCTTCGCCAAGCAACTGGCCGACCGGCATGGCCTGGGGGTTTCGGCGCATATGAGCCCCTCGGCCCTGGACGCCGTGTGGTTCCTGGCCAACACCGGACGCCGGCCGGTCGAGCATCTGGCCGAACTGGGCGTGCTGGGGCCCAATGTCAGCCTGACCCACGCTGCGCACCTCGATGCGCGAGAAGTCGCGCTGCTGGCGGCGAACCACGCCAATGTCGCGCACTGTCCGATGGCGGCGCTCAAGGGCGGCTATGGCGTGACGGCCATCGGCCTGTTTCCCGAGATGGCGGCCAGCGGCGTCAACCTGACCCTGGGCACAGACGCCGGGGTCAGCGGAGACCTGATGCGCTGCATGACCCTGGCGGCCGGCCTGTTTCGCGACGCCCGCCAGGACAATCGGCTGTTTCCGCCCGTCTCGATCCTGGAGATGGCCACCGTCAACGCCGCCCGCACCCTGCAAATGAGCGACCGGATCGGTTCGCTGGAGGTGGGCAAGAAGGCCGACCTGGTCATGCACGACACCGACCGGCCCGAATGGCGGCCGCTGCTCAACGTCGTCGCCCAACTGGTGTGGTCGGCCGACGGGCGCGGCGTGCACAGCGTCTGGGTCGACGGGCGCAGGGTGGTCGAGGACTATCGCGTCACCACCGTGGACGAGCGCCGCCTCTATGCCGAGGCACAGGCCGCCTCCAGGGCCCTGATCGCCCGCACCGGTCTCCCGGACCGACAAGTCTGGCCGGTGCTCTGACGACCGTTCGAAGCCGCGAACTGCCTCACCGATCGTCAAGTCTTGAGGCGCGACGCGTCAAGCCTGCGCAGCGGGACGAGCGCACCCTGGAAACGCCGGAAAAGCCGCGCCTTGTCGCGTCCGACACCCTCCCATGCCGTCAGGCGGCCAAGCGGAGGCGTCGGACCGGACGCGCTTGCGGCGATGGTAGGGAGTCTAGGCATGTCGCGCAGCATCTTGATCATGATCGTGGTGTCATTGGGGTTCTTCTTCGTCACGGCGACCACCTTCACCTCGTTGGGCTACGTGCTCTACACGATGGTGGCCGACCTGGGCTGGTCGCAGGCCGCCGCCGGCATGAGCTTCTCGTTCCTAGGCCTGGCTTGCGGACTGAGCAGTCCCCTGGCTCCGATGATGATGAAATGGATCGGCACGCGCCTGACGATGTTCTTGGGCGGCGTCGTGCTGGGCGTGGGCTTCCTGCTGGCGGCTACGGTGCATGGCATTCTGGTGTTCTTCGTCGCCACCACCTTCATGGGCGTCGGCTTCTCGCTCATCGCCCCCTCCCCGGCGGTCTATCTGCTGGCCACCTGGTTTCCGAAGACCTCGTCGCGGATGATCGGCTTCTATTTCATGGCTGGCGCCTTTGGCGGCGTTGTCGGCCCGCTGGTGGTCGGCGCCATCGTCTCGACCACCGGCAGCTGGCGGGCGCACTGGATGGCGATGTCGGTCGCCGCCTTCGTGGTCGGCCTCATCAGCCTGGCGACGATCAAGGACGCCGTCCCCGTCACCGCCGTTTCGGATGTGAAGAACGCGGGCATGGCCGAGAAGACCGACGCCGCCGAGGTGGCCCTCTGGACCGTGCGCCAGGCCCTGATGAGCCGATCCTTCCTCCTGCTAGCCCTGGCGATGATGATCGTCCAGACCGTCGTCACCACCATGCACTCCTCGCTCGTCGCCCATGTCGCCAGCCTCGGCCACGGCCCGACTCCCGGCGCCCTGGCCATGAGCCTGCTGGCCCTGATGGGCGCCTTGACCAAGGGCGTGACCGGCGCCCTGAGCGAGAAGGTCAACCCGAAGCTGCTCCTGGTCTGGGGCCTGGCCTTGCAGGGTGCGGCCATGGTCCTGCTCTCGGTTGGCGGCGTTCCGGGCTGGGCCTATGTCTCGGCCCTGCTGTTCGGCGTCGGCTGGGGCCTGTCCTGGCTCAGCGCCCACGTGCTGCTGCTGCGCTATTTCGGCGGGGCCATCGCCGGCGACATGGTCGCGATGGCCACGATGGCCACGACCTTCGCCGTCGTCGGTCCGCTGGTGGCCGGCTGGAGCGCCGACAACGCCGGCAGTTTCGTTCCGGTGTTCCTGATCTTCGCGGGCCTGCTGGCTCTGACGGTCGTGGTCACCGCCTTCTTCCTGCGGCCGCCGACGCCCCGCGCGGCTGCTCTGCCGACGAACAACGCCGAGCGCCGGCCGGTCGGCGCGCCGTCGCTGAGCGCCGCCGAATGACGGCGCCCGGCGCGGCTCCGCCCCTGATCTAGAGGCTCACCTTGGCCTGACGACGCACCTGGCGCGGAGAAGCGCCGAAGCGCTTGCTGAAGGCCCGGCTGAACTGGGTCGCCCCCTTGAAGCCCCAGCGGCTGTAGATGTCGGAGACTGAGCATTCGGCGTGCTGGGGGCTCGCAAGGTCCTGACGGCAGCGCTCAAGCCGTCGCGTGCGCAAATAGCCGCTGAAGGTCTCGCCGTTCGCCCCGAACAGCTTTTGAACATAGCGCGGCGTAACCCCTTCGCTGTCGGCCAGTTGGCGCAGCGAAAGACCATGATCGGGCATCTGACTTTCAATCGCCTGACGCAGCCGTCGCAGATGAGCGCGGCTCTCCTGGCCGCCACCTTCGCGCTCGAGGGTCCAAAGGGTGAAAAACTCGATCAACGCCCGTTCAACGGGGCGCAATTGCGGGACGGTCAGATCGCGCAGGACATTGCCGGTCGCCCGCAACAGGCCCGACAGGATGCGGACACTGGCCCCCGCCGCGGCGAGGTGGCTGACGCGCGCACCGGATGTTCCGTCCTCTTGGAAATCAGTGACGACCTGCGGCGCTCGAACGAACAACAATCGGCAGCCCGCTTCCAGCTTGATCGCGACGGCTTGATCGCCCGTTCCATAGGCAATGTCGCCCGGCGACATGACGTCGATCCCCTGCTCCGCGACCAGACTTGCCCCGCCGCTCAGCAAGGTGGCCATCCACGCGGCGTGCGGCTCCCGGCCGCCCCCATCGGAGACGAATTGGTTCGCCGCGTCGATAACGACAAATTCGACACCGAGCGGCGAGGTCAGGCACAGCACGGACGCGCCCAGGGGTTCGACGCCGGGGGGGCCGCTCACCGAGAAGCCCAGCCGTTCCATCGTGTCACGCCATTGGCGCGCGGTCTTCTGGCCATCGACGCTGAACGACCACGCCGTCATGGGCGCCGCGCCACGGTTCGAGACCTCTCCCGGGTCCTGGTCAGCAGGCCGGGCCTTGAGCCGCTTGGGCCGTTGGACGGATGCCATCTTCCACCGCGCTCCCGATGATCTGATCCACGCTAGGAGCAGCGGTCACCGGCTTCTTGCCCAGGCACGTCCAATAAGTTGTCGCGTCCAGAGCCGGCCAGGGGGCTGCGCCAAGAGCCGCCATTGGCTTGCCTCCGGAAAGGCGACGCTCAGCATGGCGGCGGCGGCCTTGAAGGAAATCGGCGTCTTCCCGTTCTTCTGGCCCTCGCCGCAGGTGCTGGGAGTGATGAGCCTGGCGCGAGGTTCCGGCGGGGCCGCCGCCGTGGCCCGCGCGGCGATCATCGAAACGGCCAAAGCCGCCGCGCCTTATGTCCAGGCCGATCCCTACGGCTTCACGGTGCAACCGGAAGCCTACAGCTGGGGTTCGGTGGAGGTGGTGCTCAACACTGCCGTCATTTGCCTGTTCGCCGCCGAACTGGGCGAGGTCTCGGCCCGCGACAGCGCCCAGCGCCTGCTGGACTACGTGCTGGGCTGCAACGCCCTGGACCACGGCTTCGTCACCGGCCATGGCGAGCGCGCCACGCGGCGTCCCTATCACTGGACGTGCCGGGTCTGGGGCATCGTCATGCGGGGCTGGGCCAGCGGCGGCCCGAACGATGGAGCACTCGGCGCCGATCCGCGCCTGAAAGCCCTGATCGACACCAAGACCCCTCCGGCCAAGTGCTTCGTCGACGCCTGCGAGAACGACGGCTCTTGGGCCTCGAACGAGGGCCAGACCAGCGAGAATGCGGCGCTGGTGCTGGCGACGGGGTTGTTCGGGTTGTGAGGTAGCCCAGAAGGGCTCGCGGTCCCAACCCCTTCCACAACAGCTTCCGGCTCTTCGTCCTGGCCAAGCCGCCGATGAAGTTTGGCAAGCCTGATCCGAGATTTCGACGGCGAGATCTACGGGCGGCTGGCGTCGAAGCCCGCAGGATCCCTTGGTGTCTCTCAGCGCCATGCCAGGCGGCGGCTGGCGGATCCTGAAACGACGGGAGCGGAGGTCGCGAACACATTGGGCCTCGCGCGATCGACGCTCTACCGATCGCTCGGCAAGGCGCCAACCGATCTGCGAAAACGCTACAGGCGCCCCGCTAAGGATGGAGTGGCTCCTGTTCGAGGCGCTGTCAGCGGATAAGCCAACATCGCGCCAGTCCACAACCGGCCGCCGCTTCAGGCCTAGTCAGAACGCGTTTCGCATGGCGACAGCCCATCATCTCGGCGTCGAGATCCACCTAGGATGTCAATTTTTCATCCGTCGCCAAATAAGAGAATTTTCTTTCACCGGCTCATTGACTCGTTGCGCCGGCTGTGTGATTTTTTTCCAGAAACGGCCGGTAAAGATCCGTGTAGAGCACCAAATTTAGCGTATTCGTCGCCGCTCTTAGACTGCCATCAAGGTTGGTGGCCGACATTTATTTCGCTAAAAGCTTTAAAAATCATAACTTTATCACTTTTGGACAAGCATAACACTTGCTTATCCAAAGCTTGGAGCGTTGAGACATGCTTCAGTTCAAGAGTCCTGGTGTCTATACTCAAGAAATACCCAGCGGCGCTCGCACCGTCAGCGGTGCGCCCACCTCCGTGGCGCTGTTCGTCGGACCAACTCGATCCGGCATCGATGGTCTGGCGACGCGGATTCAATCGTTCGGCGACTTCGAGCGGTTGTTCGGCGGGCTCAGCCAGACCAGCAACCTCTCCTATTCGGTGCTGCACTTCTTCGCCAACGGCGGCGGCGAGGCGTTCGTGATCCGGGTGCCGGCCAACGGCGCCAAGCAGGCACAATCCGCGCTGTTGCGGGACGCGGGCGCTGCGGCGGCCTCCGTCACCCTGACCGCCCTCAGCTCGGGCTCGGCCAGCAACGAGATCTTCGTCGAATTCGATCCGTTCGGCATAGGCTCGAACCCCTTCGGCTCCAGCCCGGCCCAAGACAAGAAGCGGTTCAACCTGACGATCACCGACCGGGTGACCGGACGGGTCGAGCGCTTCACCAACCTGTCGACCTCGTCGAGCAGCGCGCGCTTTGCCTCCCAGGTGCTGAACGATCCAGCGACCGGCTCCAAGCTGGTCAAGCTGGACGTCAACGGCGTCGATGCCGAGGCGCCGCAGGCCAACGGCTCGGTCTATGCGCTCAAGGCCCTGCCCGCGCCGGGCCCCTTCGCCAACGACATCAAGGCCAAGGTCGTGATTTCGGTGCGCAGCGGCGCGACCGGCACGGTCGACGCCGGCGCCTCAGTGACCCTGGACAACCTCGTCCTCTTCCGGAACGGCTCGGCCAAGCCGACCAGCCCCCTGGAAATGACCACCCGTCTGGTGGCGGCGATCAACGAAGCCTTGCGCGACCCGGCGGTGGCTCCGGCGATGCAGGGGACCGGCGTCGAGGGCGCGTTGCTTGAGGGCGGAGCCTTCCTGCGTCTGCGCACCACCCCACCGACCTCGGCGACGCTGACCAAGCGCCTGAGCGACGCCACGGTCACCATTGGCGATCCCACGGCCGGAACCTCGGTGATGGCGACCTTCTTCGCCGCCACGCCCCAGAAGGTGTCCAACCCGTCGCGCTATCAACTGGGCGCGCCCTACGACTCCAGCCAGCTCTCCGGCGCGGCGACGGTCGGCATCGACGGCGACGTCAACGGCCAGCCCAACAGCGACGTCTTCAAGAAGGCCGTGATGGCCCTCGACAAGCCCGACGCCTTCTTCAACATCCTGTGCCTGCCCGACATCGTGAAGCCCAAGCCCAGCGACCCGAACGATGTGCAGCACGCCAACGCTATGTCGGTCTATTCCGAGGCGGCCCTGGTCTGTCGCAACAAGCACGCCTTCCTGCTGGTCGACCCCCTGCCCAATGTCGTCGACGTTGGCTCGGCCGAAAGCTTCAAGAGCCTGGGCGTCACCTTCCAGTCCAACCACGCTGCTGCCTTCTTCCCCAACATCAGGGTCGATGATCCGCTGGTCCCGGGGGCGATCCGCTCGCACCCCCCGTCCGGCGCCATAGCCGGCGTGATCGCGCGCACCGACGGGCAGTTCGGGGTCTGGCAAGCGCCGGCCGGGGTCGAAGCTTCGCTATCGGGGGTCTATGGCCCGTCGGTCGTGCTGTCGGACGACGACCACGGCGTGCTCAACCCGCTGGGCCTCAACTGCATCCGGCAGTTCCCGATCTATGGCACGGTCAATTTCGGCTCGCGCACGATCGACGGCTCCAACGCCCTGGCCAGCGAGTGGAAGTACATACCGGTTCGCCGCACCGCCAGCTACATCCTGCGCAGCCTATCCGAAGCCCTGCGCTGGGCCGTGCACAAGCCGAACGGCGAGGCGCTGTGGTCGCAATTGCGGCTGAACGTGACCGCCTTCATGCAAGGCCTGTTCCGGCTGGGGGCCTTCAAGGGGGCCTCGCCGCGCGAGGCCTATTTCGTCCAGTGCGACGCAGGCACCACCTCGCCCGACGACATCAACCAGGGCGTGGTCAACATCGTGATCGGCTTCGCGCCGCTGAAACCCGCGGAATTCGTGGTGATCAGCCTGCGCCAGATCGTGCAGCCGTCAGTCTAGAGGGGCCAGGCAGATGGGACAGTTTTCGGTCAACGCCCAACGGCTCGACCCCTACAAGAACTTCAAGTTCCGCGTGAAGTGGGACGGACGCTATGTCGCCGGAGTCTCCAAGATCTCGACGCTGAAGCGCACCACGGAACTGATCAAGCACCGCTCCGGCGGCGATCCGTCGACCAGCTTCAAGTCGCCGGGCCGCACCGAGTACGATGCGATCACCCTGGAACGCGGCGTGACGCACGACACCGACTTCGAAGGCTGGGCCAACAAGGTCTGGAACTTCGGCTCGATGGCTGGGGCGGAAACCTCGCTGGCCGATTTCCGCAAGGACATCATCATCGAGTTGCTCAACGAGGCCGGTCAGACGGTGGTGTCCTACAACATCTACCGCTGCTGGGTTTCGGAATTCCAGGCCCTGCCCGATCTCGACGCCAACGCCAACGCCGTGGCGATCATGAAGTTGAAGATCGAGAACGAGGGCTGGGAACGCGACTACGCCGTCGTCGAACCGAAAGAGCCCAGCTTCGTAGAGCCGTGAGACCGTCATGGCCGAGTTCACCGCCGCCGTCCTGATGGAGGCCTGGGATTTGTCGTCGCCCGCGACCGCCCACGACCGGTTGGGCGCGCTGCTGGCGGCTGGCGAAGACGGCGCGGCCGTCGCCGACGACACCCTGGGCGCACGCAACCGACGTCTGCTGGCCCTGCATCGCGATCTGGTCGGCGGAGCCCTGGAAGCGCGGGTGACCTGCGCCGACTGCGCGGCCAACAGCGAGTTCATGGTGCCGGCTGACGGCATCCTCGCCACCCCTGCCCCCAATCCCGACGCGCGGGCGCGCCTGGAGGACGGCGACACGGTCCTGACCTTCCGCCTGCCCCGAATGAGCGATCTAACCGCGACGAGAGGCGAGACGGCGAAAGGCGACCCGCGGCGCGCGGTCGTCGCCCGCTGCGCCTGCCAGGCCGGACCCATCCCCGACGATGCGACTCACCGGCTGGAAGCGCTCTTCGACGCCCTGGACCCCGCCGCCAACATCGTGGTCGCCATCGCCTGCTCCGGCTGCGACCGGCCGATCGCCGCCTCCGTGGATCTGGCCGACTTCGTGGCGCGCGACCTGGACCGCACGGTCGAGGCCCTGTTCCACGAGGTCGACCGCCTGGCCCGCGCCTATGGCTGGAGCGAGGCGACGATCCTGGCCCTGCCGCCGGGCCGCCGCCGCCGCTACGTGGCGATGGCCGACGCCGTCGGCGCCCGCCCAGCCCTGATGGGACGACGGGCGTGAGCGGCTATTGGGACGCCCTTGACCGCGCCGCCGCCGGCGCGCCGGGTTCGGCCACGCCCCGCCCCCGGGGGCTGTTCGAGCCCGTCGCCGGCTTCACCGATCCCGGCGCCGAGCTGGCGTTCGAGGATGGGTTCGACCTCCAGGGCGGCGCCCCAGAGATCGCTTCGTTCACCGCCGGCCCGAGTTCGACGGCATCCGCTCTACTTCCGGCCGCCGAGCCCCCCCCGGACGCGCCGATACCGCCCGCCGCGACGGTCAGCCGGACGGCTCCGGCGCCGCCCGACACGGCCCTCCGCCCCTCCGAACCGGCTCCACCGCCGGTCGCCTCGAACCAAACCGTCGCGCTCGCCCCTGTCCCTTCGCCGCCCTCCGCGCCAGACCCCGCGCGGAGCGTGGAGATCGCCCGCGTCGAGACCACCCGGACCGTCCTGGAAACCGTCTTGCGCCTCGCCGCCGAACCGGCCCAGGCCGCTCCCGTCGCCCAGCCGGCCATGGCCGGGTCAACCATGACCCAGACGCCGAGCGAGGCGGTCGCCGTCCCCGCGCCGGTGGACATCGATTCATCGCACATGCTGGTTCGGGCCGAGCCGATCGCCGCTCCGACCGCGTCCACTCCGACGCCGATACCCCAGCCCCTCCCCGAACCCTCGCCACTGGTCGTCGAGATTGGCCGCATCGACGTGCGGATCGTCTCGGAAAGCGCCGCCGCGCCCGCGCCGATCCATCGGCGCGAACCCGAGGCGGCGCTGTCGCTGAACGACTATCTGACCCGGCGTGGCGGAGCCGGCGGATGAGCGCCCATTTCGCCATCCCTGCCACCACCTTCGTGCTTAGGGCGCTGATTGAGGCCCGGCTCAAGGCCGCCTATGGGGCCTTCACGCCGCCGCCTGTCTCGATCCAACCGCCGCCGCGTCCGCCGCCCCCGGGTCCTGGCCTCCCGGCCCCCGAGCCGACCGGCCTGACGCTCTACCTGCACCACGCCGGCGCCAATCCGGCCTGGCGCAATATGTACGACCCGCACGTCGACGGCATGGGTAAACGGATCGCGCGCGCACCGTTGGTGCTGGACCTCTACTACGTGCTGGCCGCCCAGGGGCAGGACCTGGAGCGCGAGGCGATCCTGGGCGTCGGCATGAGCGCCTTCCATCGCAACGGCATCATACCCCGGCCGATGATCCAGGCCATTCTGCAGGCCATCGCCGTTCCCGGCGCGCCGACCAAGCTGATGGACAGCCTGACCACCGAGCCGCTGTTTGATCCGGCCAACCAGCCGGAATCGATCACCATCAGCCAGCAGCCGGTCGATATCGACATGTCGACCAAGCTGTGGTCGGCCCTGCACTCGCCGATACGGCCCTGCGCCTACTACCTGGTCACCACCGTGTTCCTCGATACCGGCGAAACCTTCCCCGCCCCGCTCCCGGTCGAGAAGGTCGCGCTGGCGGGCCGTCCCACCGCCGACCCCGACGCCGAGCCGATCGACGACGACGTCCTGACCATCACGGACCCGGGCGGCTGACATGACCCGCCCCGCCTCGCCCCATGCCGAACTGTTGCGTGTCGCCGAGACTCTGGCCCTGGCGGCCTTCGACGCCGTGGCGCGGCAGGATGGCGACGACCCCGCGCCGGCCGGCTTCGAGGCTTTCGGGTCGTGGCTGGCCCGCCTGCCGCCCGACGCGCCGCTGCGCCGCATCGCCGACGGCTTCGTGCTGGACGCGGCGGAGACCGCCCTCCTGGTCCTGCTGTTCGCCGCGGCCCTGTCCGAGCCGGTGGCGCGGCGGGTCGCCTCGGCCAGCGCGGAGGCTGACGGTCGGGGCGTGCCGGTCTGGCTGGCCCAGCGCCTGGTCCCGGGCCTGGGCGCGGAGATGCTGGCGGCCAGCGGAACCCTGCGCCGCTTCGGTTTCGTTCATGTGGAGGAGACGGTCCTGCGCATCGAAGCGCGCCTGGCCCTGACCGAGGCGGTGCTGGATCGCCTATGCGGCGTCGAGGCTCGCGAGCCCGAGGTCGCCGCCCGGATCGCTCCGTTCGCACCTCCCATTGTCGAAGCCGACCCGAACCTGGCCCGACGGCTGAAGACCGCCTTGGCCAGCCGCGGCGCCGACGGCCTTTCGCCGGTGGTCCTGGCCGGTCCGACCGAGGCGGCCGAGATCGCCGCGGCCCTGGCCGCGGTGGGATTGACCTCGCGGCGGATGCCGGCCGCCGAGATCCCCGAGGATCCCGTCGCGCGTGATCGCCTGGCGCGCCTGTGGAGCCGCGAGGCGGCGATCGACGGCTCGGCCCTGGTCGTGGTGGTTGACCAACGCCCCGCGCCGGGCCTGGCCGCGTTCTGCGACCGGGTGTTCGGCCACGTAGTCGTGATCGGCCCGGCGGGCGGAGCCGGCTTCGTCCGCGGCGTGCGTCTGCTGGGCCAGGCCGACGCGGTCGTCGCCGATCCCGCGCTTCGCTGGCGGACCGCCCTAGGCCCGGCCCGCGTCGCGCGCCTGGGCGCGGGTCTGAACCGCGTCGCCGCTCATTTCCGCCTGGATCCGCCCGAGATCGAAGTTGTCTGCGCCCGCGTCGCCGACGCCATCGACCTGGCCCCCGATCGGGCGGCCGCCGACCGCCTGCTGTGGCGAGCCGCCGGCCGCACCTCGCTGGGTCCGCCCGTGGCCGGGGTGACGATCGTCGAACCGGTCTCGGGCTGGAGCGATATTGTCCTGGCGCCGCATATCGAGACCACCCTGCGCCGGGTCGAAACCCATGTCCGCCAGGCGACCACGGTCATGGACGACTGGGGCTTCGCCGAGCGCATGGGCGGACGCGGACGCGGCGTAGCGGCCCTGTTCGCAGGTCCCAGCGGCACCGGCAAGACCATGGCCGCCGAAGTGCTGGCCTCGTCCCTTGACCTGCGAATGATGCTGATCGATCTGAGCCAGATCATCAGCAAATATGTCGGCGAAACCTCCAAGAACATCGCCGCCGCCTTCGACCAGGCCGAACGCTGCGGCGCGGTAATGGTGTGGAACGAGGGCGACGCGATCTGGGGCGCCCGCGGCGCGGTGAGCAACGCCACCGACCGCCATGTCAACGCCGAGGTCGGCGACCTGCTGCAGCGAATCGAGGCGTTCCGCGGCTTCACCGTGGTCACCACCAACCTGCGCCACGCGATCGACCCGGCCTTCCTGCGTCGCTTTCGCTTCATCGTCGATTTCCCGATGCCCTCGGAACCCGAGCGCCTGCGACTGTGGCGGCAGGCCTTCCCAACGGGCGCGCCGGTCGAGGCCATCGACTGGGGACCGCTGGCCGCCCTGCCGCTGAGCGGCGGCAGCATACGCAATGTCGCCCTCGGCTCGGCCTTCCTGGCCGCCGAGGATGGCGTGGCGATCGACCGGGGCCGGATCAGCGCCGAGGTGGCCGAAGAACTGCGCAAGCACAACCAGCCGACCCCGACCATAGACTGGGGGACCCGGCAATGAACCCCGCCCCGCCGTCCCGGTCGCCCGCGCGGCCCGTCTTGCCCGCCGATCGTCCGACGCGTGTCTCGATTGGCGAGATCGCCGTCCGCGGCGCCTCGGCGATCGAGGCCCGGCGGCTGGCGGACGCCCTGCCCGCCGCCCTCGAACGCGCCCTTTCCGGACGGAACCACACCTGGCTTCGCCCCAGCCCCGCCGACCGGGTCGCCGCCCAGATCGTCGAGGCGATGGCCGAGCATGTCCGCGAGACCGGCCGATGAGCGCCCTGGCCACCCAACGCGCTCAGCGCGACACGCCTTCCGCGCGGTCGGCGCCGGCGCCGGCGGTGCTGGCCCAGCGGCGCTCGACTCTGGGCCCCGGCCCCAGCGTGACCGCCCCGCCGATCCTCGACGCGGGCCGACCTCTGGACGAGGGCGCGCGGGGGGTCATGGAAAGCGGCTTTGGCCGCGACTTTTCCCACATCCGCGTCCACGACGACGCTCGGGCCCATGACGGCGCCCGCGACCTCAACGCCCTGGCCTATGCGGCGGGCGACCACATCGTGTTCGGCGAGGGCGCCTATCGTCCGCAGACGCCGTCCGGCCAGGCGCTGATCGCCCACGAACTGGCGCATACCATCCAACAGGGTGGCGTGCAGATGAAGGCGGAAGGCCCCCTGCCGGCCGCAGCCGACGCCGAGATGGAGGCCCAGGCCGACCGCGCGGCGCGGGACGTCACGTCGGGTCGATCGGTCGGGGCCCTGTCGCGGATCGGGCAGCCCGCAGTGTTTCGCGCCACCGACCCGCCGGCCGGCGGCGCCCCCGCGTCGCCAACCGCTGTCGTCTCCCAGAAGCTGCCGCCGGGCATGGCCGCGGTGGTCGATGACCCTGCGGGCCTGGGCACCAACGAACTGGTCGTCGAGGTCGCCAACTTCGCCCTGCCGCTCGAGAAGGGCATGGGGCCTTGGGTCAAGAAGGCCTATGACGAGGCGGGCGCTGGCCAGCGCCTGGTGTTCTCGCCCCTGATCGAGGGGGCGAACGTCGCCGCCTACAAGGAGGGCGGCGAGGACTACAAGTCGATCTGGCTGGGCAATTTCGGTTTCAACACCACCCAGGAACTGGCGAACGCCTTCCGTTCCAGCGCCAAGACCAACGCCGACGTCAAGACCGCCCTGGCCGACAAGGCCGTGTCCAAGCTGATCACCGGCATGGCCACCAACCTCAAGGCCTCCGGCTGCGACATCGACCACATCGTCGAAAAGCAGATGGGCGGCACCAGCATTCCCAGCAACCTGCAACTGCTGGACAGCGGCAAGAACCAGGCCTCGGGCCGCGAGACCTACCAGGAACTCGTCAAGCTGGTCGATGCGATCCGGACCCCAGAGATGCGGGGCAAGGGCGTGCGCCGGCTGCAGTTGCGCCTGAAGGCCGCCACCGTGCCGGCCGGAACCAGCGACGCCAGCTATGTGGTCGAAGACCTGCTGCGCAAAGGCGCGGTCAAGGGCACGGACGCGGTCAAGGAAAAGGCCGAGGGCGCGCCGGTCTCGTTGTCGGCCGGAGGCGTGGGCGAGACCATCCGGGTGCGGGCCGCTGGCCGGACCCCCATCGAGAGCATGGCCAAGCGCGTGGTTCCGGGCATGCGGCTGACGGCCTATGTCCGCGGGCCGGGCGGGGCCAAGGGCAAGACCGACACCGTCGAGGCCGAACTCGACAGCCGCGCCGTCTCGAAGCTCGGCAAGGACGCAGGCAAGGGTGACATCAACCTGACAGCGACCCTGGATCCGACCGCCAAGCCGATCGGAGCGGGAGCCGGCGGCGCGGCCGCCGAAGAGAACGTCGCGGCTGGCGAAATCCGAGTGTTGAAACTGTCCGCCGCCAAGAAGAACGTGAAGTTCTACTACCCCTATCTGAGCCCCGGCGAACTGACCGCGATGGAACTGGACGCCACCGGCGCCCTGACCGGGACAGGCACCATCAAGCCCACCGTGCCGTTCCTCGGCGAGCTGAAAATCAAATATGGGCCCGACCTGCTGGAGGTCACCGCGCCGCTGACCGCCGACAAGCTGAAAGTACCGATCCCGGGCTTTCGGTTCACCGAGGGCTCGGTCGGTCTGGCGCTGTTCCCCAACTTCGTTCCCAAGGCCGACCTGAAGTTCGAGATGGGACCGGCCGGCAAGCCGGTGATCCTGGGCGCGCTGGGCGCCAAGTACGAGGGCGGGGCGTTCATCGCCTTCGGCAAGCTGACGCCAGGCGTCAAGATCCCGGGGATCAGCGATGCGGCCGGCGAGGTCGAATACAACTCCGACAAGGGCTGGGCCGGCAAGCTGACAGCCAAGAGCAGCTCTATCCCCAATTCGACGATCAACGCGGAATTGGGCTTCTCCTCATCCGACAAGGGGGGATTCAAGGCCTATGGCGGCGGCGGCATCACCACCAAGGTCAAGGACAGCGACCTGAACCTGAAGGTGCTGTGGTCGGGCGGGGCGGTCGGCTATTCGGGCGACGTCACCATCAAGAAGCCCCTGCCCCTGGTCGACCAGGTGAAGTTGGAGGGCGGCTACGCCAACGAGGTGCTGAGCCTGACGGGCAAGGCCGACATCACCTGGCGGTCGATCGCCTCGACCATGACCGTCACCTACCGTCGCAAGGACGGTGAGGAAGGCAAGTTCTCGGGCAAGGCCGATGTGACGATCGCCACCCCCAAGGCTGGCGGCGTCCTGAACCTCAGCTTCGACGAGGAAGGCAACTACTGGGGCAAGGGCTCGATCGGCTACCAGGTGACCAAGGACATCCGTCCGACCTTGGGAGTCGAACTGACCAAGGACCGGCGGGTCAAGGTCAGCGGCGAGGTCGCCGTCGGCGACATCACCCTGACCAAGAAATGGCCCAAGCCCGAAGGCGGGGAGATCACCTTCATCAAGGGCGCGGGATTGAAGTTCAGCGTCCCCACCCCGCTGCCGCCCGTGACCGCCTTTGGCCAGATCAAGGTCTCGGCGGGTTTGCGCTACGGCGTGGGGCCGGTGATGCTGAAGGGCTTGAAGTTCAACGGCGAGCTCTACCCGCTGGAGGACGATCCCAAGATCAAGGCCAAGTTGGTCGGCAGCCTCGCCGTGCCGGCCTATGGCGAGATCTACGGCACCTTCGGGGCCTATCTCGGGGTCGAACTGGCCGCCGGCCTGGCCGGCGCCAAGGGCGGGGTCGAGGTGACGCCCAGCCTGCGGATCGACGGCCAAGGCGGCATCGACTTCGACGCCGCCTACGAGGCCGAGGCCTTCACCTTCTCGGCCGAGGCCTACGCCAAGGGCAAGCTGACCGCCTCGCTGAAGGTCGACCTGGTGGCCGAACTCTACGCCGCCTACGGCCTGCTCTCGCATACCTGGGTCTACCACGCCGCGGCGGTGACCAAGCAGCTCGGGCCGGAACTGAAGCTGACCCTGGGCAAGATCGCCTATGGCAAAGGCGGCGAGATCACCTGGCCCAGCCTCTCGCAGATCAAGACCGACCCGGAGAATCTCGACCCGATGAGCCTGGTCAAGGAACTGCTGAACGATGGCAAGGCGCAGAAGGCCCCCGGCGCCACCTCGGAGACGACGGCATGACCAGTTTTCCGGGCTCGCCCAAGACCTTCAAGGGCGGCTTCATCCTGATGGACCCCGAAGGCAAGGCCGTGCTGCGCACCGTGGCCTTCCAGTACAATCCCGACGGCCTCAGCCGCACCCTTACCCCGCGTGGCGCCAAGGCCGAGTCCGGCGACCGACTGGAAGCCCTGCGCCTGGTCGGCCCACCGATCGAGACCCTGAAACTGGAGATCGAGCTGGACGCCACCGATCGGCTTGAGCGCCCGAAAGCCAATGGCGAGACGGTGCGCGACGGGATCGCCCCGGAGCTGGCTGATCTTGAGACGATGATCACGCCCAGCGTCGCCGACCTGCTGGCCAACCACCAGCGATCCCAGACGGGCACGATCGAGATCCTGCCGATCCCCGCGCCCTTGGTGCTGCTGGTGCTGGGCGCCAACCGCACCCTGCCGGTGCGGATCACCGAGTTCTCGGTGGTCGAGGAAGCGTTCGACGTTCAACTGAACCCGATCCGCGCCCGCGTCAGCCTGGGGCTGCGGGCGCTGTCCACGGCCGATCTCGACTTCGGCGGCAAGGGCGCTGCGCTCTTCCTGGTCGCCGCCAAGCGTCGCGAGAAACTGGCGGGCCGCAAGCCGCCCAACATCCAGGCCCTTGGCCTGACGAGCGCGCCATGAACAACGGATTCCCTCCCAACAGCCGCTATGCGACCGTGCCGCTGCGCACCCGCGCCAACGCCGACGGCGTGGTCGATGCCTTCGTTGGCCGTCGGATCATACCGGCCGTGGAGCGCTACCGCGCGCTCGACCGCCACCCGACGATCGGCGACGACCGCATCGACGGCGTTGCGGCCGAGGCCTTCGGCGACCCCGAACAGTACTGGCGGATCTGCGACGCCAACGGCGAGGCCGAGCCGGCGGACGCCACCAAGCCGCCGGGCCGCCTGCTCGTCATCCCGCTGCCTCTGGAGATCGCGGACGATGGCGACGCTTAAGGGAGTCACGCTCAGCCTGCTGATGGGCCCGATCGCCGTGGCGCCCGCGCCCGTGGCCGTGATCGAGGCGCTGGAAAGCGCCCAGGTAACGACGGCGGTCGGCCAGCGGTCGGGCTTCCAGCTGACGTTCAACTATTCGAAGACCTCCTCGATCGCCAAGACACTGCTGCCGGCCGGCTTCTTCGACCCGCTGATCCGGGTGATCCTGGTGGCCACGCTGAACGGCGTGCCCAAGGTCCTGGCCGACGGCCCGATCAAGCGCCAGGACGTCGTCGCCTCGGTCCATCCCGGCGAGTTCAAGCTGACCATCACCGGCGAGGACGTCTCGGCTTACATGGACATCATCGACCTGACGGGCTTTCCCTTTCCCGCCATGCCGCCCTTCGCGCGGGTGGCCTTAATGATGGCCAAGTACGCGATGTTCGGGGTCATCCCGGCGCCGATCCCCGCTCCGTTCCAGGGCGCGGACTCCCCCACCGAGAAATACGCCCACCAGCAGGGCACCGACCTGGCCTATGCCGACAAGCTGGCCAAGGAGGCGGGCTACGAATTCTATGTCACGCCCGGCCCCGCGCCCGGGACCAACACCGCCTACTGGGGGCCGCAGGTGCGGATCGGCATTCCGCAGCCGGCCCTGACGGTCGACATGGACGACGCCTCCAACATCGACACCCTGTCGTTCAGCGCCGACGGCAACGCCGCCGAACTGCCGTACGGCTTCGTCAAGGTGGCGGGATTCTCGATACCGGTGCCCCTGCCCAACATCTCGATCCTCAAGCCGCCGCTGAACGCCCGGCCGCTGGTCCCGACCAAAACCAAGCTGATTGAGACCGAGCGCATGAAGCTGCCGGACGTGCTGACCGCCCTGATCGCGGGGCGGGCCAGCGTGGATCCGGTGACGGCCAGCGGCACGATGGATCTGGTGCGCTATGGCCGACCGCTCGACGCCCGCGGCCTGGTCAGCGTGCGCGGCGCCGGCCTGGCCCACGACGGCCTCTACTACGCGCGCTCGGTCACCCACACCCTGGGCCGGGGCAGCTGGAGGCAGACGTTCCAGCTCGCCCGTGACGGCCTGGTTTCGACCCTCGCGAGCGTGCCGCTATGACCACCGGGGCCAAATATTACGGCAAGTACCGGGCGACGGTGCTCAACAACCTCGACCCCCAGATGCAGGGGCGGATCCAGGTGCAGCTGGGCGACCGCTACGGCCTGTTCCCCTCGACCTGGGCGATGCCGGCCTTCGCCTTCGCGGGCAAGGGCAACGCCATGGTCGCCCTGCCGCAGTTGGGGTCCAGCGTCTGGGTGGAGTTCGAGGGCGGCGACCTAGACTATCCCATCTGGACCGGGGCGTTCTGGCCCGATCCAGCCGGCTTCCCGCCGCTGGCCCTGGCCGGCGCCACGCCGGTCACCCCCAACATCCACTTTCAGACGGTCAGCGGCACCAGCGTCACCCTCTCCGACAACCCGGCCCAGCAGGTGTTCATCAAGACGGTGACCGGGGCGATGATCATGATCGGCGCTGCGGGGGTGACGATAAGCAACGGCCAGGGCGCGATGATCGCGATGGTCGGCCCATCGGTGATCATCAACAACGGCGCTCTGACCATAACCTAGGGGACTTCAGCCATGCCCGGCCCGGTGCTGCACGTCGGCGCGATCGCGACCTGCCCCCATGGGGGCATGCTGAACCTCGTGGTGGCCAGCCCCCGGGTGATGGTCAGCGGCATGCCGGCGGCCGTGATCACCGACCAGGGCCTGGTGGCCGGCTGCGCCTTCACCTTGCCCGGCGGCAAGCCCCAGCCCTGCGTCACCACCAAGTGGATCGTCGGGGCCACGCGGGTGATGGCCAACGGCGTGCCGCTGCTGATCAACCCCTCAGTCGCCCTGTGCCAGTCGGTCGAGCAGATCCCCGGTGGCCCGCCGATCATCTCCAGCTCCCAGCCTCGGGTGGTGGCCACATGACCCGCCTGGCCTTCCCTTTCCGGCCCGCGCCGTCGGGCCGCAGCGCCTCCGTCGTCTATGGCGACGACGCCCATGTGCGTCAGATGCTGGAGCTTCTGATCTTCACCATCACCGGCGAGCGAGTGATGCGGCCCGACCTGGGCAGCCCGGTGCTGCAGATGGTGTTCGCCGCCGGCGCCGGTCCCGTGGCCGTGGCCCTGGAGGCGACGCTGCAGGCGGCCATCGCCCAGTGGCTGGGTCATGTGCTTGAACTGAACGACCTGTCGGTGACCTTCGACGAAAACGACGCCGCCTTGGCCGTGTCGGTCACCTACGAAACCCGGGCCACCAAGACCGGCGGCCGGCTGACGGTGCGAAAGGAGCTGACATGAGCGTCGATCGCTATGTCTGCTGCGACGAACACCGGCGGGCCCTGCTGGCCGCCCCCGGATCGCCGCCCGGGATCAGCGGCATAGACTATATCGAGGTCGAGGCCGGGGCGACCACGGCCGACCCGACCTTCATCCATGTTTGGCTCGTCAAGCCGCTGCCCCTGCCCGGCGCGGCGCTGAACGGCGGCCAGATCCTCCTCACCGGCGGCGTCCGCTTCCCCCCGCCGAAGATCCAGCCCGTGATCGACGCCCTCCCCGGTCCCGGCTCCGTCGACCACTATCGGCTGACCATCGCGGGCGGCCAGCCGACCGATTTCTCCACCTATCGCCTGGCGATTGTGGCGGGACCGGGCGCGACCGTCCCGCCGTTGTTCCTGGATCCGCGCCTGTCGGCGGTCGACTTCTCGTTCAAGATCGGCTGCCCCAGCGACTACGACTGCGCGCCCGATTGCGACGAGGTCCCCGAGCCGCCTCCGCCCGGCCCCGACTTCGACTACCGGGTGCGCGACTATCAGGGCTTCCGTCGCCAGATGCTGGACCGGTTGTCGGAGCTACTTCCCGGATTCCGCGAAGACGATCCGGTCGACTTCACCACCACCCTGGTCGAGGCCGCGGCCTATCGCGCCGACCAGCAGAGCTATCGGCTGGACTGGGTGGGCACCGAGGCCTTCCTGGCCACCGCCCGAAGCCGCGCTTCGATCGCCCGCCACGCCCGACTGGTCGACTATCCGTTGGGCGAAGGCGCCAGCGCCCGGGTGTTCGCCCAGTTCTCCTATTCGCCCGCCGGCGCCCTGCCCGACGGCCTGGTCCTGGCGGCGGGCACGCCGCTGGCGGTGCGTATCGACGGCGTCAATCCGGTGATCCCGGCCGGCGACTACCGGCGGGTCCTGGTTCAGAAACCGATCGTGTTCGAGACCGTTGCGCCGTTGAAGCTGTGGAGTTGGCGCAACGCCATTGCCTTCCACACCTGGTCCGACGACGAGTGCCGACTGCCCAAGGGCGCGACGGCCGCCACCTTGGTCGACGACATCGGTGGGATAGGCCCCCTGGCGGCCGGCGACTTCCTGCTGCTGGCGGAGACCTGCTCTCCGGAGACGGGCAAGGCGGCCGATGCGCGTGCCCAGTATCGGCACATGGTGCGCCTGACTCGAGTCGCCGCGACGCAGGACGTGCTGCAACCGACGCTGAAGCTTGTGACGGTGGAGTGGTCCGCGGCCGACGCCCTGCCGTTCGACTTGGTGATCCAGATCCATGCCAAGGATGCGCTGGGCGCGGCGGCCAAGGTGGTCTGCGCCCAGGCGGCGGGCAATCTGATGCTCGCCGATCATGGCGCCTCGGCCCCGCCGGTCGCGGCGCTGGGCCTGCCGACGGCCGACATCGCCGCCCTTCGCCCGGTCCTGACCCCGTCCGCGCCCCTGGACGACACGCCCTGGCGGCCGATCCTTGATCGCGCCGACCTCGCGCGGACCGCCCGCGTCGACCTCGCCGCCTCGCCCCAAGCGCCCGCCAGCGTCCTGGCCCAGGTTGATCCCGCCCGCTGCCTCCCGGCCCTCACCCTGGACGACGACTTCGGCGACTGGTCGGCGCGTCGGGATCTGCTGGAGAGCGACCGTTTCGACCGCGATTTCGTGATCGAGACCGGGATGGATGGTCGCCCGACGTTGCGGTTTGGCGACGACGTCAACGGCCAGGCCCCGTCGCCAGGGGCGCGACTGACGATCGCCGGCCGGTTCGGTGCGGGTCCCCAGGGCAATATCGGCGTCGGTGCTCTGGCCCATGTCGTCCTGCCGCAGTCCCAGCAGGGCGCGCGCCTGGACGTCACCAACCCGCTGCCGGCGCGCGGCGGGGCCTCGCCCGAGCCCATCACGGCGATCCGGATCGCCGCGCCCCAGGCCTTTCGCCGGCAGGAGCGCGCGGTCACCGCCGCCGACTACGCCGAAGTCGCCATGCGCCACGACGAGGTCGCCAACGCCTATGCGATCGCCCGCTGGACAGGGGCCTGGCAGACCATGCTGGTCTTTATCGACCGCAAGGGCGGCTTGCCGGTCGACAAGCCGTTCCGCCGTGAACTGACCCAGCACATGGAGTTCTATCGACTGATGGGCTTCGACGTCGTCCTGCGCGGCGCCCAGGCGGCCCCGCTCGACATCGCCCTGACCGTCTGCGCCAAGCCCGGCGAACTGCGCAGCACCGTGGCGGCCCGAGTGCGTGACGCCCTGCGGCCGTTCGGCGGGGCGGAGGGCAAGCCGGGTTTCTTCCATCCCGACAATTTCACCTTCGGCTCCCCCCTCTACCTTTCCCGACTGATCGCCGCGGTGATGGCCACGGCCGGCGTGCAGAGCGTCAGCCCCAAGACCTTCCAGCGGCTGGGCCGGCTGTCGCAGGGCGAGATCGATAGTGGCGTGATCCGACCCAGTGACGTCGAGGTGTTGCAGTTGGACGACGATCCCAGCTTCCCCGAACGCGGCCGACTGGTCCTGACCCTGGGAGGCGGCCGATGAGCGGCTCGGAAGCCTGCGCCTGCGGAACCTGCGCGACTTGCGCCGCGCCCAAGGCGCGTCCGCCGGTGGCCGACCCAGTGATGTTCCGCCACGGCGCCATCAAGCAGCGACTGCTGGCCCGCATCGGCGATGTCCAGATCGACGGCCGACGGCCCCTGGCCGACCTGGGCACACGCGACGACGACGATCCGGCCATCGCCTTGATCGACGCGGTAGCCGGCGGTCTGCACGTGCTGGCCTGGAACTCCGCTCGGCTGCACGACGACGGAACCCTGCGCCGAACCGAGGATCGTGACGCTATGGTCGACCTGACCGGTCTGCTCGGCTACACGCCTCGCCCCGCCTTGGCGGCGACCACCACCCTTGCCTTCACCCTCGACACCCTGGAGGGCTCACCCAAGGTCGCGACCATTCCCAAGGGCCTGAAGGTGGCGTCCATTCCCGGCCAGGATGAACTGCCCCAGACCTTCGAGACCGACGCCGCCCTCGAGGCCAAGGCCGAGTGGAACCGGCTAGCGCCCGTCCTCTCCCCCAACCCGCAGGGCGTGAGCGCCACCACCTCCGTCCTGGTGCTCGACGGAGTCTCCTCCACGGCCAAGCCCGGCGATTTGATCCTGGCCTACGTCCAGCCGCAGACCAGTCCCGAAAAATGGCTCCTCGCCCGCATCGTCGGCCTGGCCCGCGAGCCAAACCCGACGGACGGCGGCCCGCCGCGCACCAGCCTGAACCTGGCGCCGCAGGGCCTTGTCACGGCGCCGGCGGCGCTCAAGGGCGCGACATTCCAGAACCGCGTCTTGATCCTGGGTCAGCGGGCGGCGGCGTTCGGGGCCACCGCGCCCGATCCACAACTGATGAGCGCGGCCGTCCAGACCACGCTGAATCTCACGGGCACGCCCCCTGACTGGACCAACCTGAAGATGGACCCCACCGGCACGGCGACCGGCGGAACACTGGACCTCGACGCCATCTATCCCGACGCCATGGTCGGCCGAGCGGTGCTGTTCTCGGCGGCGGGGGCGAGCGCAAGTCCCGACCTTGGCGTGATCACCGCGGCGGCGGACGGCGGGCGCAAGGATTTCGGCACGGCCGCCAAGGTCACGCGGATCGGCGTCGCCGATATCGACCTGACCGACGCCACCGGCTTCAACGCCAAGGTCCGTCAGACGGCGATCGTGATCGAGACCGGTCAAGAACGGCTCCTCACGCCGGCCTTGGACATCTCGACCCCGGCCGGCGCGCCCGACCGCCTTGTCGTCCAGGGCAAGGTCACCCTGCCGATCGGCCGACGACTGGTGCTGACCGGCCAGGCATGGACAGCGGTCAACGGGGTGCGCCCGGTGATTTCCGAGGTCGTGGTGCTGAAGGCCCTGACGTCGACGGCCAGCGAGACGGAGCTTGTCTTCGAGCGCCCGGTGGTCAGCCGCTTTCGCTCGACCACCCTGACGGTGCTGGCCAATGCCGTCGGCGCCTCGCAGGGTTCGACCCAGATCAACGGGCCGGAAATCATCGGCTCGGGCAAGGCGGCCAGCCCTTCGCCACGCTTCAAGCTGAAGGGCGCGCCGCTGGCCTATGTGCCGGCTGCCAATCCGCGCGGCTATGCCCCCGCCATCGAGGTGCGGGTCGGCGACCGCGCCTACGCAGAGCACGCCAGCCTGTTTGGCCTGGAGAGCGAGGACTGGGCCTTCGCGGTCAGAGGCGTCCGCGACGGCCAATTCGAGGTGCAGTTCGCCGGACGACTGCCCAGCGGCGCGCACAACGTCACGGCGGACTACCGGGTGGGCGGCGGAGCGGCGGGCAACCTGCCGACCGGCAAGCTGACCATGATCATGAACCCGATCGTCGGGGTGTCAGGCGTGGTCAACGCCACCCCCGCCGAAGGCGGTAGTGACGCCGAGACCCTGGAGGACATGCGGGTCGCCGCCCCACAATCGATCCGCACCCTGGACCGGGCGGTGTCGCTAGCCGACATTCAGGCCTTCGCGGCCGCCTATCGCGGCATAGGCAAGGCCCTGGCCACCGAGTTGCACGCCGGCATGCGGTCAGTTGTCTGCCTGACGATCGCCACCACCGACCTGGCCCCGCCGACGCCGGGCTCCGACATACTCGACACCCTGACGAAGGCGCTGAAGGCGGCTACGCCACCGGGCCTGACCCTACGGATCGAGGGTTTCGTGGAGCTGTCGGCGCAGGTGACGGTCGGACTGGCGATCGATCCCAGCTATCGTCGCGCAGACATCGAGGCCAAGGTTCGCAAGGCCTTGGGCAAAACGTTCGGCCGCCGGGTCCGCGACTTCGGCCAGGCCCTGCATCGCAGCGCCGTGCTGGCCGTGGTCCAGAGCGTCGAAGGCGTCATGGCCGCGCGGCTGGCCACCTTCCTGCTGCCCGGCGGTCCGGCCGAAAGCGAGGGGCGCCTGCTGTGTCCGGGACCGACCCTGGTCGACGGCGTATTCAGCAAGGCCGGCTTGCTGTCGATCGATCCGAACCAGACGCAGTTCGTGGAGATGGCGCCATGATCGCCCTGGCTCGGCTGGAAGCCGCCACCGAGCGGCTGTACGGGCTGCTGCCGGCCCATATCCGCACCATCGACGCCGCCAATGGCTGGGCGCTAAAAGCCTTGGTCCAGGTGCTGGCGGCCGGCGGGGTCGAGATCGACCAACAGATCGACGCTCTCTACGACTCGATGTTCGTCGAGACCGCGCCGGAGGCGGCCCTGGCCGATCTGGCGGCCCTGGTGGCATCCGAGCCCCTGCGGCCGCTGCCGCCAGGCGCGGGGCGTAACGCCCGGGCCTTTATCGCCAACACGGTCCGCTACCGGCGCGGCAAGGGTACGGCCCGTGTGCTGGAAGGCCTGGCGGCCGACGTCGGCGGCTTCGGCGGAGTGGCGGTCGAATATTTCATGCGGCTGGCGCGCACCCAGAACCTGATCGACGTCAGGCCAGAGCGGCCGGGGTTGCCCGCGCTGGTGCCCGGCGTCACCGCCGCCAGGACCGCGACCGGCTTCGACGCCCTGCCCCGGCTGTTGGACGTGCGGTCCATCGCCCGCCTGGGCGGGCGCCATCACCAGACTCATGTCGGCGTCCATCTGCTGCGCCCGATCGTGCCCAACTATTCGGCGCCGGAGGGTGACGGCCTGGCCGCCGCCAAGTTGGCCAAGACGCCCAAGGCCCGTCCATGGCCGGTCGGCGGAGTCGAGCGTCCAGGCTATTTCCAGCTCTCGGCCCAGCCCGGACGGCCGCTGCGGCTGTTCAATCCAGATCGCCGCTCGGCCAGCGACGGGAGCCGCATCGTCGAGACCGACCTGCCTGATCGCCTGCACCGCCTGCCGCTGCATCTGGAGACCCAGGAGCGGCGCCACGCGGCGCTGGAAGGCCGCCCGCCTGTCCTGGGCGACACGCCCTGGTTCGACGAGTTGGGCCAGCCCTTCACCATCTTTCTGCGCAAGGTGGGCGCGACGACCTTCGACCGGACGCCGCCGGCCCAAGTGCGGATCGCCAACCTGGAGGCTCCCCCCCCATCCGTGGGAGCTCGCCCGCAGCCGACCCTGGCCCATGCCTGGTTCACAGGCGGGGCCTCCGCCGTCGCCCATGCCGCCGATCATCCGATCCGCTGCGCCTTCGACCCCGTCACCGGCCGGCTAATCGTATCCGAACCGGCCGCGGGCCAGCCGGATGTCGAGGAGGTTCGCGTCGCGCACGGGCTGGGCGTTGGGCGCGAGATCGGGGCTGGGCCGCACGACCGCAACGGCGCCGACGTGCCCTTCGACGTCACCGACACCCTCTCCCTGACCAACCTGATCTGGCTGGTCGACGCGACACTGCCTGCCGACGGCCCCGGCGGCCCGTCAGTTCGCCAGGTGCGAACCCTGGCCACCGCCCTGGCCGAATGGACGGCCGCCGGTCTGGGCAAGCGCGGCCTGATCGTGCTGACGCGCTGCGAACGCGAGGGCGCGCCCCTGGGCCAGACAGAGATCACTGTCGCCGTCCATCCGGGATCGGAACTTCATATCGTCGCCGCCGAGTGGCGTCCCAAGGAGGTCAAGCCCGGCGTGCCGGACAATCCGGACCGGCGGGGCTATATCGTGCGGCGCGAGCGACGCTTCACCCTGGACGCGCCGGTTCGGATCGTCGCCGCCGCAGCGCCCCCGGCAGGCGGCGAGGCCGGGGTGCTGGTGCTGGACGGGCTGGAACTGATCGCCGGCCTCAGCCTGGGTGTGCGGGCCGTTTCCCGCCTATGGGTCCGGCACTGCACGGTGCGAAAGCCAGGCGGCGTGGCGATCGGCGTCACCGCCCCCCTGCAAGGCGCCGAAATCATCCTTGAGCGGACGATATCCGGCCGCATCGCCCTGGAGTTCGGCGGCGGCCCCGCCGTCGGCGCCCTGACCATAACCGGTTCGATCGTCTCCCCCGACGGAGCGGCGACCCCGGCCATTTCGGCGATCAATCTCGATGGTCAGCTGCGCGACGTCACCGTGCTGGGCGTCAGTCGCTTCAAGTCGCTGGAGGCCACCAACGTCATCTTCGTCGAGGCCGCCGAGGTGGTGCGCCGCCAGGCGGGCTGTGTCCGCTATAGCGTGATCGCCCCCGGATCGTCGATGCCGCGCCGCTTCCGTTGCCAGCCTGACCTGGCCCAGGCCGCGGCCAGCGCCCGCAAACAGGCGCCGTTGACCCTGGCCGAGAACGCCACCGTCGCGCTGGGCGTCACGCCGCTGTTCCTCGACACCGACCTGGACGAGCCGACGGTGGCGATGCTGCATCCGCTGGCCTCGGACGGTCTGCGACTGGGCGGCGAGGGCGACAGCGAGATGGGAGCCTTCTCCGTCGCCGCCGAAGGGCTGCGGATGGCGAACCTGACCAGTTTGTTCGACGATTTTCTCCCCTTCGGCCTTGAGGCGGGTCTGATCGACGACACCCGCTCGAGCGCCATCGCCGCACGAAGGAACCGACCATGACCTTGCGCAACGACGCGACCCGGCTGCGGATCGTCGCCAAAGACCAGCGACGGCTGCGCGCCGTGGTCGCCCGCCAGGGCCAGGCCCTGCTCGACACCGATCTTGACCAGCAGTCCCGTCACCATCTCGAGCGCCTGGAGATCGAGACCGTGGACAGCCTGGGATCGCCCCTGCGCTTCGTCTATCCGGCCGGCGATCCGGGCTTTCGGATCACCCCGTCCGGGGCGGCGGCCAATTTCGACATCGGCGTCGGCCACGGTTATCTGCGGGGCTGGCTGCTGGAAAACACGGCCGTCTGCAAGCTGACGACCCAACCGCATCCGCGTACCGGCGACACGGTCCCGGCCGGGTCGATCATCGCGGTCAAGACCCTGGTGCGCCACATCGATCCGATCGAGGAACCGGTCCTGGCCGACGTGGCGTTGGGCGACGCGCAGGCGTCGGGCCGGTCCCTGGTCGACTGGCAGGTGTTTCCGCTGGCGGTGACGGGGGGGCCGACGCCCGTGACCTGCGCCAACAGCCTGACCCAGCCGGACTGGATCAAGCTGAGCGCCCCCTCGACCGGGCTGCTGGCGGTCACCGCCCAGGCGACGGCCAGTTCGACCGACCCCTGCTCCCTAACGCCAGGCGGCGGCTATACCCGACTGGAAAACCTGCTCTACCGGATCGAGGTTCACGACGGGGTCGCCAACCCGGCCCAGCCCACCATCGACGGACCGCGTTTCGATCTGCACGATCTCAAGCTCAAGGTCTCGCGTCGCAACGCGAGCCAGATGGCGGTGATTACGGGCGTCGGCGTTGAGATGACCGTTTCGCCACCGGCCCTGGACCCGCGCAACTGGTTCGCGCCAGGCCTTTATGCCGAGATCGTGTCGACGCACGACGACGTGGACCCGCGCGCCGCCCTGGCCAAGCCGCGGCTGTTCCGCGTCGCCAAGGCCACCGACGAGAAGGTGACCCTCGAGGCGACCCCCGCCCAGATCACCGACACCGGGGCCGCGGCCAACGGAACCTGGTTTCTGCGCCTGTGGGACGCTCAGCCGAACGGCGATGGCCTGATCACCGTGTCGGCTCCGGCCAACGCGGCGACCTCGGCCGAGATCGATCTGGGCGACGGCCTGACTCTGAAGCTCGGCGCCGGCCTGTTCCGACGGGGGGACTATTGGACCTTCGCGGCCCGCGCCGACGGCTCGATCGACTGGCCCAAGACCGGCGCCGTCGGCGACTCTATGAAGCCCCATGGCCCCGAGATCCGCTATGCGCCGTTGGCCGTGGTCCAGGGCGGAGCCAGCGTCACCTTCGAAGACTGCCGCATCCCGTTCGCGAGCCTGACGGATCGGTCGCTGTTCTATCGCGGCGGCGACGGCCAGTCGATCATGCCTCCGGCCGCCGCCGGAATGATCGAATTGCCCGGCCGCCTGCGGGTGGCGGTCATGCGCGGCGAGACGCCGGTCGCCAGCGCGCCCGTGCGCTGGTCCTATCTCGACCCCGCCGGCGGCTCCTGCCTGATCAACGGCGTGGTCTGCAACGCGGTAACCCCTTGTGACCTGCTGACCGGCCCCGACGGCCTACTGGAGGTGGCCTGGTCGATCGACACGACCAAGCCTCACGACATTCGCCGGGTGCAGGCGGCCATCGCCACGGGGCCCGGGACCGCAATCACGCCGCCCCTGGTTTTCACCGCCACCTTCGAGACCGCCAAGCAGACGGCCTATGAACCCGGCGCCTGTTCACATCTGAACGGGGTCCACGACGTCCAGACCGCGCTGGACACCCTGTGCGCCAAGATCGCCGAACCGCCCAAGACCCTGACGCTCAAGCAGATCCGCCTGAGGGGCCCCAAGGATATGATCGAGCTGATAGAGGAGGACAAGAAGGACCAGCGCGAGCTGATACTCAATGGGTTGGAGACCCCCTTCGACAGCATCGTCGGCGGCATCCTTTTCGGTTTCGACGGGGGTCCACCGGACAGCGAGATTATCGACTTCGATCCCATCGTCGAAGTGGAACTCGACTTGCCCTATCCCATCACCGACCCTGACAGGCTGTACTGGGTAAGCGCCGTCGGGGTTCCCGGAACCTCCAACCCAGGCATGCGCGGACCGTTCGGGTTTCAGCGCGTGCGGCTCAACGGCACGGTGAAAAAGATCGGTAAACGCGGCGACGTCGGCGGCTTGGTCTGGCTTCCGTCGGAGAACGCCATACGCTTTCTGGAGACCACGCCAATTCACGTCTGGGGCCAGCGCATGGACCCCGACATCGCGGCGCGCCTGAAGAAAAACGGCTGGGAGCCTGACCCGGTCTTCCGCCGGGTGCTGTGCCGCATCCGGTTGCGGTCCCCCCTGATCTGGATCGAGCACAAGAACAACGAACGAATTTACCTGAACGCCGAACATCTGGGCGTACGGGGATCGCTAACCGGGAGAGAGTTGCTCCTGGCCTCGCCCGATCCCCAGCGCGCCGCCGACCTCGACATCTTCATCTATCTGAGTTTGCCGCAACTCAAGGTCAAGATTGAAACCAAGAACGCCAATACGAAGAAGACCGAGCCCAAGGTGGAGGGAAAGCCGTAGGACGCGCGGTCAGCCGCGCGCCCCGGAGCGCAACCGCGTCGAGCGCCTCTTCAACAAACTCTAGCCCTTCCGACGCGTCGTTAGACGATACGACGAACTGCTCGCCAACTCATGCGCTTCGTCACCATCGCCGCCATCGTCCTACTGCTGCGATGACGTGCTAGATCCTCACAACGTCCTAGAAGAGGAAGTTGTGGTAGGCGATCGCGTCGAGCCCGACGTCGCACAGCTGGACGACGTCATCGAGATGCCCGCCGGCTCCGTCCACGGTTCCGGCGAACAAGAAAACGTCCGCGCCCACCTTTACGGCGGAGTAGACATTGGTCGGGTCGCCAGAGACGAGGCGCGCCATGGCGAAGGCCAGAGCGTCCGCGTAGCTGTCCGCCGTCGAGGCCGCGAACGACCAGCTCCCCTCGCCCGCCGCCGTCAAGGCGTTGTTGAAGACCAACTGGTCGTTGAGCCCGAACCCGGTGATGATGTCCACGCCTCCGCCCTGGGCGTCGATGGCCATGGAGTCGCCGACGTCGAAGACGAAAAAGTCTTTTTCCGCTCCGCCGCTCAGCACGTCCTGTCCCTGCCCGCCGACCAGAGTGTCCAGGCCCACCCCGCCGACCAGGGCGTCATCGCCATCGCCGCCCTGGAGCATGTCTCCGCCTTGGGCGCTCGCCGTCAGGAGATCGTCACCGCCGCCGCCGTCCAACAGGTCTCCGCCGCCCATGGCGGTGAGCGTGTCGTTTCCCCCGTTCCCGAAAAGCCCGTTCTCCGCCGCGTTGCCAATGAAGGTGTCGTCGTAATTCGAGCCCCAGATTCCCTCCACGGAAATCAGCTTATCCGAGCCGTGTCGCGCCGGATCGTAGGGGTATTGAACCGGGACGCGCAGGTCGACAAACGCGCCCGCCGCGAAGCCGTCATCATAGCTGATGGTGTCGTACCCTTCGCCGCCGTCGATGAAATCGACACCGGCGCCGCCTTCGAAATGGTCGTCGCCGGCGCCACCGATCAGCGTGTCGTCTCCTTGCCCCCCGTGCAGGTAGTTGACGCCCGCGTCGCCGATCAGAACGTCGTTGTGCACGGAGCCATGGAGGTTTTCGACGCCGTTGAGCACATCCACGCCACCGCCACCGGTGGCCTGAGGCGTCGCCAGATTCAGGTCCACCCTGACGCTGGCGGTCGCATCCTCGTAGGAGGCCCAGTCGTTCCCGCTCCCGCCATCGATCGTGTCATCGCCGGCCCCGCCCAGCAGGTAGTCGTCCCCTCCGCCGCCGCGCAGAATATCGTTGCCGGCGTCGCCCGCCAGGACATCGTCGCCCAAGCCACCTTGGAGCGTATCGGCCCCGCCATAGCCATAGAGCACATCGTTTCCGACGCCGCCGATCAGAACATCCGCGCGATCCGTCCCTTGCAGTTCCATTCTGAAACACTCCAACGCCGCTAAAACCTATGCGACTAAAACCTGCAAGAGACATACCGCCTTGGTTGTATCACGGCATCCCAATCCGCCCCGCCCGAGCGCTTGGCCAGTCGAAGTCGCGCCAGAAGCGGAACTTGGCGCCTCACCGGAACTCGGGCGTTCGATTGTGGACACGGACCCGGCGTCGTCCGCGATGCGCACCGATGGTCCTGATTGGGATTTTTGGAAAGGCGACGCCCGCGCCAAGGCAACGGCCGACACCCTTGAGCATGCGGAGGACAGCGACTCGGGAGCGTCAGATGGCCTTAGACGTCGGGACGCGGGGCGGAGCCTGAGAGCTGCGGCTAGAAACGGATCTCCTGGCGAGCGGTCGAGGCCGCACCAATGCCAGTCGGGAAGACCAGCCTGGGCCGGAGCTCCTTCTGCGCCTTGCCGTTCTTATCGATCGAGGCGACCTCTTCGTCCTTCGTTTGCGTCGTCATAGCAACGGTAACGGCGTCTAACTCCCGCCGAACGGTATCGTTGTCGCTGACGATGCTTTTGAGAATTTCCTTCACCGCCTTGGCCGACGGGACCTTGGTGATTTCGATGGGCTCGCCTTTGTTGTCGACAAGTTGAGCCTTCACGCCCGCGGGCAGCTCGGCAAGCAAAGCCTTTCGCTGCTTGGAGCCGGCGTCCCAGGTGGGCTGCATGTTGAAATGATACTCCAAAATTGCGACCTGCCGCAGGCTGAGCGGCGCGCTGGCGTCGCCCAGGGTGATAGCCAGGGCCTTCAGGAGCGCCTGCTCGGCGGGCGAGATGGCGGTCGGTCCGCCGGGCCTGGGTTCGGCATTGGAAAGGGCCTGCTTGGCGAAGCGGGTCGCCCCCGAATAGGTGCACATCTCCGCATAGCCGGCGACGAAGCTCAGCGCTTCGGCGCGCGAGTCCGCAGCGCCTGGCGGGTTGCGCTCCTCATAGGCGGTCAGCGCCCGCAGGATCAGGGTCTTCGTCTCGGTGGGATAGGGCGTCATCAGCGCTCGATCATCGAAAGCGTCGATGATCGTCGTCACCAAGCCCGTTACCGCGGTCCATCGCACGATTTCGCGCTGGGCCAGCTCGGCGTCGGCCCGCAAGGTGTTTAACGCGATGCCCGTCGCGCCTGCGCTGCGGGCGATATCACCGGAGTAGCCAGCCAAGTTCTGCGAGCGGATCAGCACGTCGAAATAGGCACTGCAGGACTGGTAGACCTTAGCGTAGCCGAAACCGACATATTCCGAGGGCGTTCCTGTGAACTTCGCTGCGTCCGTGTAGTAGCTGTTAAGCGCCACGGCAGTCGGAATGCTGGGCGGCGTCGGACCAAATCGTCCAACCGCGGCGGTGCAGCCGCTGAGCGCGAAGCAAGCGGTCGCGATCACGCAAACGAGTGCTAATGGTCTGGACAACGGACCCCCCAAAGGATCGACGACCGTCGACAAGCTCGACCATAAACTATCTCGTAAATTGCAGCCATGGCAATGATGCACGCGCCCCGCGCGCCGCGGCGTCTCTACTGAGTTGAATTCTCGCCCCCTACGACCAAGAGAAGCCACCGATGGCGCAGGCTGCGGCGAGACGATCGTTAGGAGAGGCGGCGCCCAATACGCTCAAGCTTGACCGGATTTCACCGCCGGTCAAACCGCCCTAGCGGCTTTCCCGAACGGCTGTTTTTCATCAAGGCTCGCGGAATAGGAATATATTCTCATGCTTGTGAACGGCCGACTTTTCGGCCAGCGACACCCATGAACATGATGCCGTCAGGTCTGCAGTTGCGCTCATTTCTGACTCCAAAATTCTCGGACAGCCCCCCTTCACAAACCACTTGCCATACGATCTTCGAGCGAAAGAACTTTCGCGAAAGGCTTGAAGCCTCGCCAAGTCGTCAGCGCCGAGCCGCGATCAAGGGCGCCGTCGCGGATGGCTAGGTCGTAGCCGTCGGCGAATGGGCGCCGCGCAGCGACGGCCGAACAGCACGGGCATCGATACCCGCAGCCGGCCGCCCCCTCGCGGCGGTCGGACTCCAGAAGCGACTCGCTCGCCCGTCGCGCTGGACGCGCAGGCAGACTGAGCGCCGAGCCTGGGAAGCCGCGCCGCGCGGGACCTTCGAGCCGCCACATCAGTTCTGGACAGCCGTTGGCCATCGTCCTCGCCTTGCACTTTCACTTTCGCTTCGCGATGATATCGATATCAAACTCCATAAGAAGCCGCAGCGACATCGGGGGAGGAAACGTGAGGCATAGGAACAGGCGGCCCCTGCACGCCACGACGTTGGTGATCGCTTTCCTCCTTCTGGGCGGCTCGGCGCTTGCCGACACCCTGCGGACCTATCCCGTCCCACCGGCCCTTCTCTACTCGGCCCACAACGATGATTTCACCGTCCGCGTGCGTACGCCCGGCGGCGAATGGCGCGATGTCTACGAATATCGCGTGCAGGTCGACACAGACACCAAGCAGAACGCGTCCATGGTCTATTTCGACTTCGAGGGGACCGTCGAGCTGGAGGTGTTGAAGAACAACGGCAGGTTTGGCGAGGTCTCGGTCGCGCCGCTATCCAGCGAGGTCCAGCCCCGACGCAACGGCGCCGTCGTGCGCATGACATTGACGAGGCCGGAGCGCTTCTCGCTGCAGTTCGACGACGATCGCCTGCGCAATCTGCACATCATCGCCGGCAAGCCGCCCGCTCCGCCCCCGACCGGCGATAACGTTGTCTATTTCGGCCCGGGCCTGTACACGCCGCCGGCGGGCAGCGATGTTTTCCCCGTGACGTCCGGCCAGCGCATCTATCTGGACGGCGGCGCGGTCCTGAAGGGTTCTTTCGACCTGAACGGCGTCACGGACGTGAAGATCTCCGGCCGAGGCCTGCTCTGGGATCCTGGGCGCGCCATCGACCTCGAGGGCGCCAGCGATGTCGAGGTCTCCGACCTGATCCTCGTCAACAGCGATCGGAAGGACGCGGCGCGGGTCATGAACATCCGCAACTCGCGAAACGTAAGCGTGCACGGCGTCGCCGGCTTCACCTCGGGCAAGTGGTCGGACGGGATCAATATCTCGACCTCGCGGCAGGTGAGGATCGAGGACAGCTATTTGCGGGTGTCCGACGACGCCGTCGTCGTCTACGCGGTCGCCGATTGCCCGATCTGTCGCCAGAAGGCGGCCCGGACCGGCATTCCGGACGCCAATCCACCGGGCGACACCTTCGACATCGAGGTTCGAAACATGCGCCTCTGGGTCGATGTCGCCCACGCCCTCTATGTCGGCCATTTCGGCGACAACGACGATCCGCGCACCATCTACGACATCACCTTCGACAACATCGACGTCGCCAACCTCGACGAGGACGACCCGGACTGGGAGGGCGTAATGGCGATCTATTCGGGCGACAGCACGCTGATCCGCGACGTGACCTTCAGCAACATCCGCGTCGACCGGATCGAGGAAGGCAAGCTGATCAATATCGTGGCCGGCGACAACCCACGCTACAACAAGGCCCCGGGCCGCGGGATCGACGGGGTCACCCTGCGCGACATCAGCTACACCGGCGACGGCCTGCCCAGCCGGTCGATCATCAGGGGCCTCTCGCCCCGGACAGCCGTCAAGAACGTCGCCATCGAGAACCTGCGCATCGGCGAGAAGCCGATCAAAGCGCCGAAGGATGGCGACATCGCCATCGGCGGCGATGTCGTGGGCCTGACGATCCGATAGCCAGCGTCACCGCGACGTTTTGGTCGCCGCAGCTTCGCGCCAAGAGCCGACCTTGGCCTATGCGCCCGATCTGGACGGTCTTGCCATGGTCGTCCGTGAAGAACCGGGCTTGGGCGGTTGGGGAGCAGCGCCCCTACCCTCCCGGGTGCAGCCCCGGCGCTTCCTGGCCCGTGCGGGAGACATATTCCGTATAGCCGCCGCCATACTGATGGACTCCCTCGGGCGTCAGTTCCAGCACGCGGTTCGACAGAGCCGCCAGGAAATGACGGTCGTGCGAGACGAAGAGCATGGTGCCCTCGAAGTCCGCCAGGGCCGTGACCAGCATCGCCTTGGTCGCCATGTCGAGGTGGTTGGTCGGCTCGTCCAGCACCAGCAGGTTCGGCGGATCGAACAACATCTTGGCCATGACCAGGCGCGCCTTTTCGCCGCCCGACAGGACGCGGCAGGGCTTTTCGACGTCGTCGCCGGAGAAGCCGAAGCACCCCGCCAGGGTGCGCAATGCGCCCTGGCCCGCCTGCGGGAAAGAGCGCTCCAGAGACTCGAAGATCGTCTCTTCGCCGTCCAGCAGGTCCATGGAGTGCTGGGCGAAATAGCCCATCTTGACGCTGGCGCCGATGTTGACCGCGCCCTGGTCGGGCTTGGTGTCGCCGGCCACCAGCTTCAAGAGCGTCGACTTGCCGGCGCCGTTAGCGCCCAGGACGCACCAGCGTTCCTTGCGGCGCACCAGGAAATCAAGGCCTTCATAGATCGGCTGGGCGCCGTAGCCCTTGTGGACATTGCGCAGGCTGATCACGTCGTCGCCCGACCGCGGCGGGCTCTGGAACTCGAACTGAACCGACTGGCGACGGCGTGGCGCCTCGACGCGTTCGATCTTGTCCAGTTTCTTCACCCGGCTCTGGACCTGAGCGGCGTGCGAGGCGCGCGCCTTGAACCGCTCGATGAACTTGATTTCCTTGGCCAGCATGGCCTGCTGGCGCTCGTACTGCGCCTGGCGTTGCGCTTCGCCGAGCGCGCGCTGCTGTTCGTAGAAGTCGAGATCGCCCGAATAGGTGATGAGCGAGCCGCCATCGATCTCCACCACCTTGCCGATGATACGGTTCATGAAGGCGCGGTCGTGCGACGTCATCAGCAGGGCGCCATCGTAATTCTTGAGGAACGCCTCGAGCCAGATCAGGCTTTCCAGGTCGAGGTGGTTGCTGGGTTCGTCCAGCAGCATGCCGTCGGGCCGCATCAGCAGAATGCGGGCCAGCGCCACGCGCATCTTCCAGCCGCCGGACAGCAGACCGACATCGCCGTCCATGCGTTCCTGGCTGAAGCTCAGGCCGGCCAGCACCTCGCGCGCCCGCGCGTCCAGCGCATAGCCGTCCAGTTCCTCGAAGCGCGCCTGCACCTCGCCATAGCGCTCCAGGATGGCGTCCAGTTCGTCCGCCTGGTCCGGATCGACCATGGCCGCCTCGAGCCTGGCCATTTCGCTGGCCAGGGCGCTGACGGGACCGACGCCGTCCATCACCGCGGCGACCGCGCTCTGGCCCGACATTTCGCCGACATCCTGGCTGAAATAGCCGATGGTCATTCCCGGATCGATCGCGACCAGTCCGTCGTCGGGCTGCTCCTGGCCGGTGATCATGCGGAACAGCGTCGTCTTGCCGGCGCCGTTGGGGCCGACAAGCCCCACCTTCTCACCCTTCTGGATGCCCATCGAGGCTTCGATGAACAGGATCTGGTGGCCGTTCTGCTTGGAGATATTGTCGAGGCGGATCATGGGCGGTCTGCTAACGCGGGTGGAAGGAGAACGCCAGCCTTAGAGCCATGCCAATTCCAGACGCGACGATTTGGCCAAGCCCGCGGGCGTGCTCAAGGTCGGTTGGAGACCGCGCAACCGCGACGGACCACGCTGGAGCGGAACGGCGACGAGAAATCCGCTAGCGCCTAAAAGTCACCCCCAGCGTGATGGCGCGCGGCGCCTCGCCATCGACCCGCCGGCCGGCCACCAGATCGAAATCCACCCGCCCGCCGCCGGGGTTCCACCGCAGGCCCAGCTGGCCACCGGCCTTGCCGCCCTCACGCTGGAACGCCTCGGCCATCACGGTCACGTCATGGGCCAGGCCCACCTCGGCCTGGGCGCCGTAGAAGGCGGCGTTCCGCTCGGCGTCGGCGCGGCCGTAGCTCCAGCCGGCGTTTAGGTTGACCCGAACGCGGTCGGTGAGCTTCAGGGTCACCGGGACGATCAGGCTTGCGGTCTCCAGCCGGCCGCTCCCCACGCTCCAAGCGCCGGCTCCGATCACGCCCAGACCGAAACCGGCGGCCTCCGAGCGCAGCGTATACTTCAGCGCCGGACCGACCGTGGTATCAGCCTGACCGTTATCCCAGCCGTGCTGCACGGCGCCGCCGATCTCCAGGCTCGGCCAGGCCTTGCGAGTGCAGGCCGGCGACAGGTTGACCAGGCCGTGACGCGGAGCAAACCGCGTCGCCCAGCCTTCCAGGTGGCAGACGCCGGGGGTCTCGACCGCGGCGTCGTCGATGACGTGTTCGTTGCCCGAGGCGAACGCCGGCGAGGCGCAGGCCAGGACGACAAGGCCGAGGATCAGGCCCTGCCCCGCCCAGCGGCAGGCACGGCGCGAACGGCTGGGATTGAAGCGAATGTGGAGCAAGGAAGCCTCCGGAGGCGCGCGCGGCAGCGCCCCAGGATGCCCCCGGGGTCGCTACGTCTTCGTCATTGGGATTGGGCGGACGGACGCGGCCAGGACCGCGCCGCGACGAGGTCCGTCGTCCAAGGTCCCCGCCTTCAATCGGGATCGTCGAGGGTGAAGAGGTCGGCGCCCTCGTCATAGGCGAAGACCTCGGCGTAGCGGGCCCAGCTGGTGACCGCCTTCAGCGTCTGCTCGGCGTAGTCCGGGGACATCGAGTCCTCCAACTCCTCGCGGAAGCGCGCGGCCGGGGCCCGGTGCGAGGCACGCTCGTCCAGGACCCGGCGGATATGACCGGCCAGCGGCACATGGGCCAGCAACTGCTGAGCGAACAGCGACTTGCGCGCGTCGACCTCGGCCTCGGCATAGCGCCGGGCGACCGGCGTCAGGCGCAGCTCGCCGCCCTCCAGTTCCGCGAACCGAAGCAACTGCAAGGTCTCGGCGATCGGGAACAGCGCGTCCGCCTCGTACTGCAGGTCCTTGGCCAAGTCCGGCATGTGGGCTTTGCCGTCGAACGGCGCGCCGCTGACCGCCTCGATCAAGCCGGCCAGGGCGTTAGTCGAGACGCGAGGCAGCACCATGCTGACGCCCGTGCCGGGGAACAGCCCCTCGTTCTGACGGCCGCCCTGGGCCTGGCCGGGCTGTGTCATCTGCACATAGATGCTTTCGACCAAGGCTCGGAAGGCCGGGTCCAGGCGGTTGCGCGGCTGGGGCAGGTCGACCTTGATCGTCGACACCACCCGGCCAGGATTGGACGAGAACACCAGGATGCGGTCGCACATCAGCACCGCCTCCTCGATGTTGTGCGTCACCATCAGGATCGCCTTGATCGGCATACGCCCCTCGCACCACAGGTCCAGCAGGTCGGTGCGCAGGGTCTCCGCCGTCAGCACGTCCAGCGCCGAGAACGGCTCGTCCATCAAGAGGATCGAGGGATCGACCACCAGGGCGCGGGCCAGGCCGACGCGCTGGCGCATGCCGCCCGACAGCTCCTTGGGATAGGCGTTCTCGAACCCGTCCAGGCCGATCAGGTCGATGGCCGCCAGGGCCCGGCGACGGCGCTCGTCCGGCTTGACCCGCCTGGCTTCCAGCCCGACTTCGACGTTCTCCAGCACGGTCAGCCAGGGAAACAGCGCGAAGCTCTGAAACACCATGCTGACCGTGGTCGGCGCTTCGCCGGTACGCGCCGGAAATTCGATTTCGCCCGAGGTCGGCTGGATCAGGCCGGCGATCGACCGCAGCAGGGTCGACTTGCCCGAGCCCGAGCGGCCCAGCAGGCCGACGATCTCGTTGTCGCACAGGGTCAGGTCGACGTCGTCGAGCACCAGCAGGTTGGCGCCGCCGGTCTTGCCATAGAGGTGGCGGACGTTGCGAACTTCGACGAGGCGGGTGTCCTGGACGTGGGTGATGTGGGTCATGGGATATCCTCCCTAAGCCAGACGGAGACGGCGCTCGGCGAACCGGTACATCGGCCGCCAGAGCATGCGGTTGAAGGCGATGACGAAGATCGACATCACGGCCACGCCCAGGGCGACGCGGGCGTAGTCGCCGGCGGCCGTGGCCTTGGCGATGAAGGCGCCAAGTCCGGCGGCCTCCAGGCGCCTGTCGCCCCAGGTGACGGCCTCGGCGACGATGCTGGCGTTCCAGGATCCGCCCGACGCGGTCAGGGCGCCGGTGACGTAGTAGGGAAAGATCCCCGGGATCCCCACCTGCCGCCACCATTGCCACCCGCGGATTCCGAAGATGCCAGCGGCTTCCTTCAGGTCGCTGGGAATGGCGCTAGCCCCGGCGATGACATTGAACAGGATGTACCACTGGGTCCCCAGCACCATCAGCGGCGACAGCCAGATGTTGGGACTGAGATGGAAGGCCACGATGCCGGCCACCGCGAACGGAAACATCACATTGGCCGGGAAGGCCGCCAGGAACTGGGCGATCGGCTGAAGGCGCTCGGCCCAGGCCGGGCGCAGGCCGATCCACATGCCGATCGGGACCCAGACCACGGTCGCCAGGGCGATCAGCACCGCGACGCGAGCCAGGGTCGCCAGGCCCAGGCCGAAGGCGGCCAGCAAGTCGGCCAACACCAGGCGGGTGCTGAGGAACTCCCATAGCACCCAGGCGCCGGCCACGCCCGACGCGACCACCAGGGCGATCCAGACGGCGTCGAGGATGCGTCCGGCTCCGGGAGGCGGCGAGAACCGCGCCTGGGGGATCGCCGGCCAGTCGACCGCGGCCATGACGGTGGCGGGCCAGCTCAGCGGGGCCGCCAGGGCGCGCAGCCAGCGGGTGCGACGCACCAGATCGTACAGCCACGAGCCTGGACGCTCGCCCGAGGCTGTCTGCTCGAAGCGGAACTTGTCGGCCCAGGCGACGATCGGCCGGAACACCAGCTGGTCGTAGAGCACGATGACCACGGCCATGGCGCCGACGCCGATGGCCACGGCCTTCATGTCCTGGCGGGCGATGGCCAGGGACAGCCAGGAGCCGATCCCCGGCAGGGTGACGGTGGTGTTCCCGACGGTGATCGCCTCCGACGCCACGACGAAGAACCAGCCGCCCGACATCGACATCATCACGTTCCACACCAGGCTGGGCGTGGCGAAAGGCAGCTCCAGCCGCACGAACCGCCGCCAGGGCGAGAAGGCGAACTGACGGCTGACCTCGTCCAGGTCGGACGGGATCGAGCGCAGCGACTGGTAGAAGCTGAAGGCCATGTTCCAAGCCTGGCTGGTGAAGATGGCGAAGATCGCCGCGCACTCGACCCCCAGCTGGCGGCCGGGGAACAGGCCCATGAAGAAGGTGACGGTGAAGGTCAGGAAACCCAGCACGGGGACCGATTGCAGGATGTCCAGCGCCGGCACGATGACCAGTTCGGCCTTGCGGCTCTTGGCGGCCAGGGTGGCCACCGTGAAGGTGAAGACCAACGAGGCGCCGAGCGCCAGGAACATCCGCAGCGTGGTGCGCAGGGCGTATTCGGGCAGGCGCGCCGGGTCCAGGGTGACCGGCGTGGTGTGCAGGACGGCCAGGGACTGGCCCATGTCCTCGGCGCCGCGGACGATCAGGATCGCCGCGGCGGCGAGCAGCAGGAAGGCGACCAGATCCGCCCAGGACGGGACGGTTCCGACGCGAAGAAAGCGCGCGAGCGGACGCGCGGCCTTGGGGTCTCCGGACAGGAAAACCATGGGGCTCTACCTCGTGATGGGCCGCGAGCGGCCGTCACGGAGGGAGCCTGCGACCAGACCCTACCGGGACGCCTCTCGCGGCGTGTTGGATCGACTGTGACTGTCGCTGGGCATGGGGTTCAGGGTTCCGTTGAGGACTTCATGTTGCGACGCAGCAGGAAGCTGGGCGGCGGAATGATCCTCGCTGGCCGGCTTGTCAAGCGGCTTTCGGTCAAGGGTCGAACTGACATGTTCGCGCCACACGTAGAACCGTTCCCGGCGACGACCCGGCCCGCTATCGCGACCGCCCTACCCCCGCATTGATCCAGTTGGGAATGAGGCTCGCGATCTGCAGGTCGTTCTTGTCCCGCATCGGGAACGTGGCCGTCGCCCGCACCGCACGCCGCGTCCAAGGGCGTGTCGCGGAGATCAAACCACGGAGTCCGAGAACAGACGAGAGTTCGTGGGACAGGACACCAATTCCCAGCCCGCGGCGGGGTCGGGCGCTCGACAGCCAGGAATATATTCCCACCCTACGGTCGCGATAGTTGTTGAACACTCCCCTTCGGCCGCCTCAAACGGACGCTCGTATTCCCTCAACCCGCAAAGAATCGCGCGAAGCCCTTGCTCGTGACCCGCGCCAGGGTCGCGCGGTAGTCGTCATAGTGCGCACCGCCGGCGACGATCCGTCCGAACGCGGCGTCGGTCACGCGGCGCAGCGGGATGAAGGCGATCGGGGCCGCCGCCGGGGTCAGATGACTGCCCTGCCCGGCCTGCAAGGTGGTCAGCATGCCGTACATCTCGCCGCCGATCGCGGGACGACCGAGGATGACGAGCCTAAACTGGCCCTGCTCGTTGGTGACGAGGTAGGTGTGGCCCGACTGGTTGGACAGCGACACCGCCCCCTTTTGGGTAAAGTCGGCGTCCTCCCGCGCCGCCTCGCGGAACGCCAGGCTGGACGAAGTCTCGTCCCAGGCGATCATGGTGCGGTAAGCGTAGACCGCCTTGGGGTCTTCGAACGACGGGCGGAGAGTGAGATACTCGCCCTCCAGCCAGGCGACGGCGGTTCGCGAATAGGCCCCAAGGGCTTCGGGCGCCAGACCCGGCGGCGGCGGCGGCGCGGTCGCTCGGATCGGGACGCGCAGGGACGCGCCCAGCGCCTCCTCCAGCCTGATCGTCGTGGCCAGGGTGAAGGGCCGGCGGCCGGCCAGGGCCTTCTCGAGGGTCGAGATACTGATCCTCGCCAGATCCGCCAAGGCCTGGCGCGACAGGCGCCGACGCGCCAGTTCCTCGCGCACCCGCACGGCGATGGCCTGGCTGAGTTCGGTCGAGAGGTCGGCTTCCGCCGCGGCCAAGGTCATCGCGTCAGGTCCTGACGAATCCGCACATTTCCGCACACTGCGGCACGCCGCCGGACCCTGCAAGACGTCGACCGGACGATCTGCACGGCTTCCGCATGAACTATGCAGATCATGAGGCTCGCGGCCGGCGCCCGGTGTGAAGACAAGAGAGATCTCTCGCTTTCGAGATGAGGAGATCTTCCCATGCCCGCTTCCGACGTCGGCGCGCCCCGTGGTCCGTCCCGGCCCCGCGTCACCGCCCTGGCCGCCCTCGCCCTGCACCGCGGCGCGGCCGGATTGATGCTGGTGCTGGCCGTGCTGGCCGCCCTGGTGTTCTGCCGGGAGAGCTTCGCCGCCGAGCCCGGCGACGTGACCTCCGGCGCCCTGTTGATGCGCGCCCGCGACGCCAAGACGGGGGATGGCGACCAGGTGGTCGAGGCCGTGCGGCTGGGAACCGACATCGACATGACGGTCAGCGGCCTGACCGTGCGCACCCGTGTCACCCAGGCCTTTCGCAACGACACCGGCCATTGGGTCGAGGCGGTCTATGTCTATCCCCTGCCCGACGACGGCGGGGTCGACACCCTGAAGATGGTGGTCGGCAACAAGGTCATCGTCGGCGAGATCAAGAAGAAAGCCGAGGCCCAGGCGATCTACGACGCGGCCAAGGCCCAGGGCAGGAGGGCCGCCCTGGTCGAGCAGGGCCGTCCCAACATGTTCACCAACTCGGTCGCCAATGTCGGCCCCGGCGAGACGGTGCTGGTGCAGATCGAATACCAGGCGCCCGTCGCGGTCTCGGCCGGCGGCTATTCGCTGCGCGTCCCGCTGGTCGTGGCGCCGCGCTACACTTCGCCCGACGCGCCGACCGCTCCCGACGCCGCGGCGCCGATCGTCGATCCGCGGGTCCACGGCAAGATCAATCCGGTGACCATCACCGTCCATCTGCGGGCCGGCTTCCCCTTGGTCGGCGTCTCCAGCGCCACCCACGTCCTGGACGTGCGCGACGAGCGCGGCGGCAAGCGGATCACCCTGGCCAAGGGCAAGGTTCCGGCCGACCGCGACTTCGTCCTGACCTGGCGCGCCGCGCCGCTGGCCGCCCCGGCCGTCGGCCTTTTCCACGAGAAGGTGGCCGGCGAAGACTATGTCCTGGCCCAGCTGACTCCGCCTATCGTCGCCCGCGCGACCGCGCCCGCGCCTCGCGACATCGTCTTCGTGATCGACAATTCCGGCTCGATGGGCGGGGAATCGATGCAACAGGCCAAGGCCAGCCTGGACTACGGCCTGGCGCACCTGAAGCCGGGCGATCGCTTCAACGTCGTGCGTTTCGACGACACCGTCACGGTGCTGTTCCCTGGAACCGTCCCAGCCGACGCCGCCCACCTGGCCAAGGCTCAGAAATATGTCGCTGGCCTCGACGCGGATGGCGGCACCGAGATGATCCCGGCCATGGCCGCCGCCCTCCAGGACGATCATGCCGGCGAGACCGGCCGGGTCCGCCAGGTGGTGTTCCTGACCGACGGCGCGATCGGCGACGAGCAGGGCCTGTTCGACACCATCAGCGCCAATCGCGGCCGCTCGCGGGTGTTCATGGTCGGCATCGGCTCGGCGCCCAACACCTATCTGATGAGCCGCGCCGCCGAGCTGGGCCGGGGAACCTTCACCCACATCGGCTCGACCGACGCGGTCGAGGAGGCCATGCGCCAGCTGTTCGACAAGCTGGAAAGCCCGGTGGCGACCAACCTGACCGCGGTGTTCGAAGGAACCGAGGCCGACCTGGCCCCGGCCGTCCTGCCCGACCTCTACCGCAGCGAGTCCATCACCGTGGCCGCCCGGGTCAGCGCTATGAAAGGCGTCCTGCGGATCAGCGGCATGATCGACGGCAAGCCGTGGGAGACCCGGATCTCGTTGAAGGACGCCGAGGCCGGCAAGGGGATCTCCAAGCTGTGGGCGCGCCGCAAGGTCACCGACGCCGAGGTGGCCCGCAGCCTGGCCCAGATCAGCGAGGAGGAGGCCGACGCCCGGGTGCTGAAACTGGGCCTGGACCACCAACTGGTGACCAGCCAGACCAGCCTGGTGGCGGTCGACAAGACGCCGTCGCGCCCCGCCGACGCGCCGCTGACCCGCGCCGACCTGCCGCTGAACCTGCCGGCCGGCTGGGACTTCGACGTCCTGTTCGGCGGCGCTCGCCACCCGGGCGCGGACGGTCAGGCCGAAGCGGACGCCGACCAGCAGATCGCTGGCCTCGACCTGCCGCAGACCGCCACCGACGGCCCAATGCTGGTCATGATCGGCCTGGGTCTGCTGGTTCTGGGCGGCTTGCTGGGAGCCGGCGGCTGGGTCCTGTCCGATCGAAGGAAGACGGCGTGATCCCGGTTCGCGTCATCCAGGGAGCCGCCCGCCGGCGGCTCCCGCTTCTGGCCCCGGCGGCCTTGGTCGCGGCCGTGGGGCTGGCGCTCTGCGGCCAGGGGCTGTGGATCCCGGCCAAGGCCGCCCTGGCCCAGGTGCTGCTGGAGCGGGCCTTCGCCCGGTCCGTCGCCACCGGCCGGCCGGTAAAGCCCTGGCCCTGGGCCGACACCTGGCCGGTGGCCAGGATCACCTTCCCCCGCCTGCATCGCAGCGTGGTCGTGCTGGACGGGGCCAGCGGCCAGGCCCTGGCCTTCGGTCCCGGCCACGTGGCGGGCACGCCGGACGCCGGCGACCGGGGCACGGCGGTCTACGCCGCCCACCGCGACACCCATTTCGCCCTGTTGGGCCAGGTGAGGCCCGGCGACGAGTTCGAGGTGACCCGCATCGACGGCCGCCATATCCGCTTCAGGATGGTCGCCGCCCGGGTCGTGCGCTGGGACGCCTCCGGGGTGGATCCTCACGCCCCCGGCCGCGCCCTGGCCCTGGCCACCTGCTGGCCCCTGGACGCCAAGACCCACGGTCCGCTGCGCTACCTCGTCTGGGCCAGGCCGACGCCTTAGACTCGACGCCCCATGGCCCGGGCGTTTCGTGAACAGTGAGCGCCGCACGCCCCGCGCTCTTCGGCCCTGTTCGCAGCACTGCGGCCTGAGCCTGGTCGTGGGAGGGTCACGTCGTGCCCTTCACCTCGTAAGCGCGAAGGAAGACATCGACCGCCGCCTCGGCTGCATCGACCAAATCCCCCTCGGCGACCGACGCCACGGCGCCCTCCGTGAGTCTTTGAACGGGCCCGGCCTCGCACAGGGCGAGGAAGTGCGCCACCGCTCGCCACGGATCGGTCGGCCGCATGCGCCCCTCATCCATGGCGCGGCTGAAATCGGCCGCCATGCGCGTCCAGCCGCGCTTTGGACCATTCTCGAAGAAGAGCTTGCCGAGATTGGACTTGGCTCCTTCGGCATAGATGATCCGGCGGAAAGCGACGATCTCCGGATCGCTGATGAAGCGCAGATACTGGCTCGCGAACTCCCCCAGGCCGGTGGGAAGATCGCGATTGTCGTGGAAGCGGTCGAACAGCGGATCGATCATCGTCGCGCCCTTCTCCAGCATCACCGCGACGAGCAGGTCCTCCTTGGAGGCGAAGTAGCTGTAGAGCGTCTGCTTGGATCCCCCGACCCGGGCCGCGACCTCGGACATGCTGGCGGCCACATAGCCGCGCTCGAGGAACACGCCTTTGGCGGCCTCCAGAATGGCCAGTCGTTTCTCTTCGGTCCTGACCCGCATGCGGCGTTCTCGACCTCCTCGATCTTTTCTAGACCAACCCGTACACTTTTTGCTTGACGGCGTCATGCGGAAATATAAATGGACCATACGGTACGGTTTGAGAAAGACCCTTGCATGCACTCCTCCGCCTCCCCACGCGCCCTGATCGCGTGCCTCCTGTCGGCCAGTTGCCTTTGCGCCTGCGCCGCCGTTCCGAAACTTCCGCCCGCCCAGGCGATCAAGACGCCACAGGCCTACGCCGTCGAAACCAGCCTGGCCGCCCCGGCCGCCGACTGGCCCTCCGACCGCTGGTGGACCGCCTATGGCGACCCGCAGTTGGACGCGCTGATCGACGAGGCGCTGAGCGATTCGCCCGACCTCGCCGCCGCCCAGGCGCGCGTCGCCAAGGCCCAGGCCCTGGCGGGCCAGGCCAGGGCCGCCACCCTGCCCAGCGTGACGGCCAACGGCTCCTACGCCTCGGTCAAGCAGAGCTACAACAACGGCGTCCCGCCCGCCTTCGTGCCGCAGGGCTACAATGATAGCGGCCGGGTCAGCCTTGACTTCGCCTACGAGTTCGATTTCTTCGGCAAGAACCGCGCGGCCCTGGCGGCGGCGACCTCGGACGCCCAGGCCGCCCAGGCCGATGCGGCGCAGGCGCGCCTGACCCTGTCGACCAATGTCGCGACCGCCTATGCGGATCTCGCCCAGCAGTTCGCCGACCGCGACGCGGCCCAGGACGCGGTCCGCACCCGCGAACAGACCGCCCAGCTGACCGCCGACCGCCGCGACAACGGCCTGGAGAACCAGGGCGCGTCCGAGCAGGCCAAGGCCAATCTGGCCGCGGCCCGCGCCAGCCTGGCGGCGGCCGACGAGGCGCTGGGCCTGACCCGCAACCGCCTGGCGGCGCTGCTCGGCGCGGGACCCGACCGCGGCCTGGCGATCGAACGTCCGAAGGTCGGGGTTCTGAAGGCCTTCGGCCTTCCCGCCAACCTCAAGGCCGACCTGATCGGCCGGCGCCCCGACATAATCGCCGCCCGCCTGCGGGCCCAGGCCGGCGTCCAGCGTATCCGCCAGGCCAAGGCCCAGTTCTATCCGGACATCGACCTGTCGGCCTATCTTGGCCAGCAGGCGCTGGGCCTGGACCTGCTGACCAAGGCCGGCTCGCGCATCGGATCCATCGGCCCCGCCGTGAGCCTGCCGATCTTCCAGGGCGGCGCCCTGCGCGCCAACTATCGGGGGGCGGCGGCCGACTACGACGCCGCGGTGGCCAGCTACAACGGAACCCTGACCCAGGCGCTGCAGGACGTGGCCGACGCCGCCGTCAGCGCCCGCGCCCTGGACGCCCGCCTGTCGGAAAGCCGCAAGGCCTACGAGGCGTCCCGCAACGCCCACGACATCGCCCTGCAGCGCTATCGGGGCGGCCTGTCGACCTATCTCGAGGTGCTCACCGCCGAGGACGCGATGATCACCAACCAGCGGACGGTCGCCGACCTCGAAGCCCGCGCCTTCACCCTCGACGTGGCGCTGGTGCGCGCCCTCGGCGGCGGCTTCCACGCCGCCTGATCCCATCCCCTTCCCCCGGAGCCCTCCCATGTTTGACTCTCAAGACCCGCCCGAGACCCAGGCCCCCGCCGAGCTCGACACCAACGCCAAGGGCAAGCGAAAGGCCCTTTTCGCCGGCCTCGCCGCCGTCGTCCTGCTCGCCGCGGCGGGCTACGGCGCCTACTACGCCCTGGTCGGCTCGCATCATGTCGAGACCGACAACGCCTATGTCGGCGCCTATGTCGCCCAGGTCACCCCGCTGGTCGGGGGGCCCGTGCGCAGCATCGCGGTGAATGACACCCAGGCGGTCAGGCAAGGCCAGGTGCTGGTCGTACTCGACGACACCGACGCCCGCATCGCCCTGGCCTCGGCCCAGGCCGCCCTGGCCAGCGCCCAGCGCAAGGTGCGCGGTTACCTGGCCACCGACCAGAGCCTGTCGGCCCAGATCGCCGCCCGCGACGCCGATCAGGCTCGCGCCGCCGCGACCCTGGCCTCGGCCCGATCCGATCTCGACCGCGCCCGCGTCGACCTGGACCGCCGCAAGACCCTGGCCGTCACCGGCGCGGTGTCGGGCGACGAGCTGACCCGCGCCCAGAACGCCTTCGCCAACGCCCAGGCCGCCTACGACTCGGCCAAGGCCGCTCAGGTCCAGGCCGCAGCCAACCGCGCCGCGGCCGTCGGCTCCCTGGCCGCGAGCACGGTGCTGACCGACGGAACCAGCGTCGACACCAATCCCGAGGTCGCCGCGGCGCGCGCAAGGGTCGACCAGGCCTCGGTGGACCTGGCCAGAACCGTTATCCGCGCCCCGATCGACGGGGTCGTGACCCGTCGCAACGTCCAGGTCGGCCAGAGAGTCGCCGCTGGGGCGGCCCTGATGCAGGTCGTTCCCGTCCAACAGGCCTATGTCGACGCCAACTTCAAGGAAGGCCAGCTGCGCAAGGTCCGGATCGGCCAGCCGGTCGAGCTGGAAGCCGATCTCTACGGCGGTTCGGTCAAGTACCACGGCACGGTCGTGGGTCTGTCGGGCGGCACCGGCTCGGCCTTCGCCCTGATCCCGGCCCAGAACGCCACCGGCAACTGGATCAAGGTCGTCCAGCGCCTGCCCGTCCGCGTCGCCATCGCCCCCGACGACCTCAAGGCTCACCCGTTGCGCGTGGGCCTATCGATGAAGGCCACCATCGACACCGCCTCCTGATCTCGCTCCTCCGCCCCACGCACAGCCAAGGACCGCCGTCATGGCCAAGGCCCCTGTCGCCGTTTCGGCGACGCCCCCCGCACCCCTGACCGGACCGGCGATGATCTTCGCCGGCCTGATCCTGGCGGCCGCCAACTTCCTGGTGGTGCTAGACACCACCATCGCCAATGTTTCGGTGTCGAACATCTCCGGCGCCCTCGCCGTCTCGCCCAGCCAGGGCACCTGGGTGATCACCTCGTACGCCGTGGCCGAGGCCGTGGTCGTACCCCTGACCGGCTGGCTGTCCGCGCGCTTCGGCGCGGTGAAGGTCTTCGTGGCCGGCATGATCGGGTTTGGTCTCTTCTCCTTCCTCTGCGGCCTGGCTCCGTCCCTGAGCCTGCTGGTGCTGTTCCGGGTGCTGCAGGGCGCTTGCGGCGGGCCGTTGATGCCGCTGTCCCAGACCCTGCTGTTGCGCGTCTTCCCCAAGAAATACGCCGCGGCCGCCACGGGCCTGTGGGCCATGACCACCCTGGTCGCGCCCATCCTCGGGCCGATCCTGGGCGGGACTCTCTGCGACAATGTCGGCTGGGCCTTCATCTTCTGGATCAACGTGCCGGTGGCGGCGATCTGCAGCTGGTTCGCCTGGCGGCTGCTGCGCAACCACGAGACCCCCCTGGCCAGGGCCCGCGTCGACCTGGTGGGCCTGGGCCTGCTGGTCGTTTGGGTCGGCGCCCTGCAGGTCATGCTGGACCTGGGCAAGGAGCACGACTGGTTCGCCTCGCCGATGATCACGGGCCTGGCCATCGTGGCGGCGATCGGTTTCGTGGCGTTCCTGATCTGGGAACTGACCGACGCCAATCCGATCGTCGACCTGCGCGTCTTCCGCCACCGCGGCTTCACCGCCAGCGTCATCACCCTCAGCGCGGCGTTCGGAGCCTTCTTCGGCATCAACGTCCTGACCCCGCTCTGGCTACAGCAGAACATGGGCTACACGGCCACCTGGGCCGGCTATGTCTCGGCGCTGCTGGGGGTGACGGCGGTGATGGTCGCGCCACTGGCGGCGGGTCTGTCGACCAAGGTCGACCCACGACGGCTGGTGTTCATCGGCCTGATCTGGATGGGCATGATCGCCTACATGCGCAGCCTGGCCAATTCGGACATGGGCTTTTTCGATATCGGCCACTGGTTGCTGCTCATGGGCTTTGGCATGCCGTTCTTCTTCGTGCCGCTGACCGGCCTGGCCTTGGCCAGTGTCAACGAGCCGGAAACCGCCAGCGCAGCGGGCCTGATGAACTTCTGTCGCACGCTGTCGGGCGCCATCGCGACATCGATGGTCACCACGGTGTGGGCCGACAGCGCCAGCCGCAACCGCAGCGAACTGTCCGGCCTGCTGAACGGCGCGCAGGACACGATGGACCAGATGACCGCCAGCGGCCTGTCGCCCGACCAGGCGCGGGGCAACCTGGAACAACTGGTGCAGGGCCAGGGCGTGATGCTGGCCACCAATCAGGTGTTCCTGGCGATGGCCGCCCTGTTCATCATCGCCGCCTTCATCATCTGGCTGGCGCCGCGTCCCACGCGCGTCGCCGACACGTCCGCGGCGCACTAGAGGCCGTCGGGTTCAGGCGGAACCGTCTGAACCCGACAAATGGACTATAGATCAAAGCCTTACAGCGCGCCTGGTGGGCAAAAGCCGCTCATGCCTCCCCCAAAGGCGCTCCAGCCGCTTCCCCTTCCAAGCGTTTCCACAAGGACATCGATTGTGAAAACCAACCCCAAGACATCCAGCCCGGCGCAGCGCCCGGCGCCCGACCGCCTGATCGACGCCGCGACGGAACTCTTCTACCAGCACGGCTTCCGAGCGATCGGGGTCGACGACATCGCCGCCCGGAGCGGCGTCACCAAGACGACCCTGTACCGATATTTCGAGTCCAAGGACGACCTGGCCGCCGCGTGTCTGACCCGATTGGCCCTCGAGGACCTGGACGAGCTTATGATCATCGCCCAGCGACTTCCCGACGACCCGATGGGGCAGATCCGCGCGATCATGACGGCGGCCGCCGCCAAGGTGGCTCATCCCGGCTATCGCGGATGGCTCCTGTCCAACCTCGAGGCCGAGATCAGCGACCAGGACCATCCCATCCGCCGGGTCGGCAAACTCTACAAGACCCGCCTTCGCGATCATCTGGTCGAGACGGCCAGACGGGCCGGTTTTGGCGAGCCCGCCTCGCTCGCCGACGGCCTGTTGCTTTTGATCGAAGGCGTCGGCGCCAGTTCGCACAGTCTCGGCGCGATCGGCCCGGCCGCCAATCTGACGCTGAACAGCGAGCTGTTGATGCGGGGACACCGCGCCGTGGCGAACGCCGCCTAACCCCAGACCCGACCGGGGCCGCAGGACCGCCGTCGCCGGTCGCGGGCTGGTCTCGACGACGCGCGGCGCGATAGGCGCCATCGTGCTAAAGCGGACTTTCGACATGGTCGTTTCCGCCCTGGCGCTGGTCCTGGCCTCGTCGTCGATGGCGGTGACGGCGCCCGTCTCCTTGTGTGCCGGCGTTGGCGGGAAGGTTCATCGCCGCCGCGAAATTCCCCGTTCAGCACCCATCCCGCGCCGTGACCACGGCGTTGCCCTTCACGACGACGGTGCGGCCGTAGCAACCGAGCGCGCTGTCCTCGAGCCGATAGTGCTGAACCGACGATCCCGAAGCGTTCTGGAACCGCCGGGCGGCGCGGTTGAACTGGCCGTGCGCGGTAGGGGTCACGCGATTGCGGAGCACACGGGTCCAGACCCGACCGTCCGCGGCGACCTCGCGCTCGGTCCGGGCCAGGGTCAGGTCGACGGCGGCGGTCTGCTCGGTCCCGTCCGCCGTCACCGTCTCCCGGGTCACGGTGGTCAATGGATAGGACGAGGTTTCCCGGCGCGTCGTGGTCCCCGACGCGTCGGTGCGCCGCGTGTCGACCCGCAGGCGCGTCGACTGCCGCATGCGTCCGATCTGGACCTTGTCGTTGGACACGTAGTCCTGGCGGTTCGAGAACGACATGGCGTAGCGCACGCTGGTCTCGACGTCCCCGTGGGAGGTGTGGAGGACGCCCGCCACCTCGCCGTTCTGCGCCAGGCGGGTGTCGATCCGGCCGTTCAGGCCCTTCTCGCTCGCCCGCACGCGGCGCGTGTTGGTGGTCTCGCGCGGCGCCGCCAGGGTGTTGCGCAACAGCCGGCCCCGGGTCGAACTCGATCCGGGGTCGCGCCAGGCCAGCAGGCTAGCGGTGACCAGATAGTAGTTGCGCACCCCTGGAACTGCGACCTCGATGCGATGGGGCCGGCCATCGTTCACCACGCCGGCGAAGGGCGTCAGGTCGATCCGCGACGGCGTGAAGTTCAAGGTCTCCGGCGCCGGGACCGGGAACCACAGGTACGGATTGATCCCGCCCGTGAAGATCCAGGGAAACAGGGAGGCCAGGCCGGCGCGCTGGCCGTCGACGAAGACCTCAACCTGCCGGAAGGCGCCGCCCCCGCAACGACCCTCCTTGTCCGAAGCCAGCGCATCGGGAACGCAGTCGTACCAGAACTCGTCGTCCGCCTGCCCCTGGGCGATGACATCCAGGGCCAGGCGCTCGACATTGGCCGGGAGCAACACGGTCTGCGCCAGGCGGTCCTGGTCCTTGGTGAGCTTGGCGAGGCCGACGGAGATCGGCTGCACCACCTGAGGCGTGGCCCTCGCCGGCGCCGAGGCCGAGGCGGGATAGAACAGCAGGCGCGCGCTCGCGGTCAGACGCCCGGTGTAGGTCTCGTTGACGACATTGGCGATCAGCACTTCGCCGGCGCCCGGCTGAGCCAGCAGGGCGGCGTAGTCGGTGACGTCACGCTCCACATGCCAGGCCGGAGCGATGGCTTTTCGCGGCTCCATGGTGGTGCCGTAGTAAAGGTTCACGCCGGCCAGGTGGATGATGGCGGTTCGGTCGAACTGCCGGCCGGCGGTGACGTCGAAATCGGCCTCCAGCACGACCTTGGCCCAGGGGCCGCGGCAGGCCGCGGGCGGGGTATAGACGAAGGCGACCGGCTCCACGCCCTCGAACTGCCTTGGGGCGAACAACGGCGCGACGCAGGTTTCGCCCGGCGGCCGCGGAACGCGCGGCTCGACGTCGGCCACCGTATTGGTCCCGGGGGCGGGCGACGGCGGCGCGGCGAACCCGGCGGGAACTTGCGCCCTGGCGGCGGTCATGGGCGCGGCCAGGGCGAGCGCGAGGGCCAGAGCGGGGATCAAGGATCGACGACGCGTCATGTCAGGACTCGAAAAAGGGAAGGAAGAGGGCCGGAGGCTAGAAACCCAGGCTGAAGGCCAGATGCAGGTCGCGCCCCAGCGGATCGTAGGTCCCGGTGTAGGTATTGGGATTGTTGGTGGTGCCATCCACGAAGGTCGACGGAACGACCGGCGGGGTCAGGTCGAACAGGTTGTTGGCCACCAGGCGGACGGTCAGGCCGGGGCGCAGCCGCATCGAGATCCCAAGATCGAAATAGTCGTAGGGTTCGAGCCGGGTGAACGGCCGATAGGTGTAGGGCGTCGCCCCCGCGCTGATCGTGGGATCGGCGCTGTTGGCGGCCAGCCGCGTCGGGCCGATGTGGCGCCAGTTGAGGGACAGGACCGCCTCGCGCCAGGGCAGCCGCCAGGTCGCGCCGAGGTTATGGCGCCAGAGCGGTTGGGGCGCGTAGCATTGGGGCGGTCCGAAATAGCCGGCGCAGTTGCGCACCGGATCGTCCGGCGCGTTCTGGCCGCCGGTGGTGATCAGCCTCACCCCCGTCAGGTCGAGGCCAAGCCGCCCGAACGCCCCCAGCGACAGGTCGTAGCTGGCCTGGACGTCCACGCCCTCGTTGACCAGCAAGGCGGTGTTCTGGGCGCCGGTGGCGATGTATCCGCCCGTGGCCGGACTGCCGAACAAGGCGCCCGTCTCGGCGGCCCGATGAACGAACCGGCAATAGTAATCCTGGCCCGTGCTCAGACAATTCTGGAACACGCTGTCGGCCAGGATCGGCCCGATATACCCCTTCACCGCGATCCGGTAGTAGTCGGCCGAAACGCTGAGGCCCGGCAGAGCTCGGGGCGTATAGACCAGGCCAATCGTCCGGGTCCTGGCGTTCTCGGGATGCAGGTCCCTGTTCCCGTTGCCGCCATAGGTCTGGCACAGCTGGTCGGGACAGTCGGGGATCCGGCCATATTGGGCGGCGGTCACGCCGGTGCGCTGGCAGGCGATGAGACTCGCCGCGGGTGACGAACCCGAACAGGGATCCGACAGGCCGATCACGCCATAGGTCGAGCCGGTGTAGAGTTCGGAGATGTTCGGCGCCCGCGCGGCCTTGTTGAGGCTGGCGCGGACCAGCCAGTCCCGCGTGGGCTGATACTGCAGCTCGTATTTCCGGGTCGCCAGAAAGTCATCGCCGGTATTGTACTTGGAATATCGAACGCCCGCATTGACCTCCAGCCGTTCGATCCCCGGGCGCCCCTCGGCGATCGGCCCCTGCAGTTCGCCGTAGACCTCCTGGACGGACTGCCGGCCACGCAGCGGCGGGCTCAGCTGTTCGAACGCCAGCGCCGCGGCGTCGATCTTCTGCTTGAGGGAGTCCGCGCGATATTCGACGCCGAGCGCCACGGCCAGGCCGCGGCCGGCCCACGGGCTCTTGACGCCATAACCCGTCAGGTCCCCCGACAGGTTGGCGACCAGGTCAGTCTGGCCATAGTGGTTGGCCCAGACATAGTCGCGGTAGGCGTAGGCGAAGAAGCGTGGATCGAGACCGTTCTGCCGGAAGATGTCGGCCGGGACGCAGGCGGGATCGAGGCCGCTGAGCCTGGCGGCGCAGGTGGGGACCCCGTCGACCGACACGACATTCAGGGCGTTGTTGAGCCGAACCGGATCGATCTCGTTGCTGTCGGACAGCGATGCGAAAACCACCGAGCGGATCGCCGTCACGTCGTAGCGCCAGTGGTCGAACACCTCGCCGCCCAGGCCCAGGCTGATCCGGTAGTCCTGGTTGATCGCCTCCGCGCGCAGCGGGCGACTGCCCAGGCTGCTCATGATCGCGGTATATCGGGTGGAGACCAACTGGCTCGAGCCGGCCGCCGGACCGCACAGCACACCGACCTGGCTGGCCGATAGAAACGGGTTCGCGCAGTTGATCTGGAAGCCCCCCGCCGGGACGTCCGCCGTGTTGATGTAGGGGTAGAACTGACTGTAGGTCGCGTCCTTCATATAGAGCAGGCTGGCGTGGACCCGCGCGGCCTCGGAGATTTTGAAATTCAAGAAGGCGCCCGCCGAGCGGCGCTCGTCGGACCGCATGAAATTGAAGCTCTCACGCGTGTTGGCCGCGTAGAGGTCGCCATCGGCTTCCGGCGCGAACACGCCGTCCGCGCCGGTATAAAAGACCTGCCCCGCCGAGGGACCGGTGATCGGCTGGAAACGGCCATGGTGGGTATAGAGCGTGCTGAGGGCGCAGGACGGCGCGCCGCTGTCTTCGGCCGCGACGATCCGGCAAGCGGAGAAGTCCCGATCCTTCCACTGGACCGGATCCTGGCTGCGGTAGGCGCCGAAAAGGGCGACCTCGCCGCGGCCCGCGGCGAAACGAGTCCCCGCCACGAGAGCCAGATCCTTGCGGACGCCGTCGGTCACGCGCCAGGCCGGGATCCTCACATTGGGCAAGCCGGCGGCCAGGCCGCGAACCGCCATGTCGTCGTTGGCGTGCTGATAGACGCTGTAGCCGCCATCGATCCGGACCCCTTCGAAATCGCGGTCCAGCACGAAGTTGACGACTCCGGCCACCGCGTCCGAGCCGTAGGCGGTCGAGGCGCCGCCGGTCAGGATGTCGACGCGCCGGACCAGGGCCGCCGGTATGATGTTGAGATCGACCGCCTGCACCGGCGCCAGGCGTTCGCCGTCCAGCAGGATCAAGGTCCTCTGGTGGCCCAGGTTGCGCAGGTTGATCTGGGCCCGCCCGTCGGCGTCCGAGCCGTTGGTGAACTGCGTCGAGTCGGCGCGCGCCTCCGGCAGCCGGTTGATGGCCTCTTCCAGATTGAGCACGCCGCCCAGGCGCAGGTCCGCCTGGGACAGGGTCGTGACAGGGGCGGCGGCGGTGGTGTTGGCCCGGCGGATGCGCGTGCCCGTCACCACCAGTTCGTCCAGGGAAGCCGGCGCGGCGACCTCGAGCGACGGCGCCCGCGGAACCGCGACGGTTTCGGGCGGCGGCGAGCGAGGCCTGGACTCCAGGGCGAGCGCGTAGATCCCCGGCGCAAGCCGACGCGCTCGCAGGCCCGTGCCCTTCAACAGCAGTTCCAGTCCCTGTCCGACATCGAAGGTCCCGTTCAGGGCGTTGGTGCGCCGACCTCGCGCCGCCGCGGCGGACAGCACCAGTTGGACATCCGCCTGACGAGCGAATTCGGTCACGGCCGGTCCCGCGTCCTGGGCCTTGATCCGAAAGGTCTTCACCTCCGCCAGGGCCGGTTGGGCGAACCCCGCCCCGATCGCGATCAGGCAGGCCAGGACACGCCGTCGAGGCCCGCGCGGAGACCGCGCTCCCGACCAAGGCCGAGGCGATGGCCCGGCGCCGTCAGCGAAGTCTTCGGGACCGGATGGCCAGGTTATGACGCGCGCCTCCGGCCCAGGACGATTTCGCCGCCACGGGCCTCGACCTCGACCCCCAGGCTGGCGCCGACCGCCGCGGCGAACGCGTCCGGGCCGCCCGTGTTGAAGACGCCGTAGAGCCGCTCGTCGGCGATCCCCGGATCGGCGATGACCAGCTTGCGGTCGTTGTAGCGATTGAAGTCGGCGACCGCCTCGCTCAAGGTTTCGCCGGCCAGGTCGATCTTCCCGTAGCGCCATTCCAGCTTTCGATCGACGGCCTCGGGCGCGGCGACCGCCGGACGCACGACGGCGCTCGCGTCGACGAAGGCCCCCTGCCCGGCCCTCAGGCGCGCTGGCGCGCGGGTCGCGCCCTCGGCCCAGACCTCGACCACCCCCTCGGTGACCAGGACGTCGGCGCCGTTGGCCCGCCGCCGGACGGAGAAGGCCGTGCCGACGGCGCGCACGCGGACCGCGCCGGCCTCGACCACGAACGGCCGCCGGACGTCACGGGCGACCTGGAACCACGCCTCGCCGTCCCGCAGGCGAACGGTGCGCTGGCCCCGCTGGAAGGCCACCTCCACCGCCGAGGCGGTGTTGATCGCGACGGCCGAGCCGTCCTCGAGCGGCACGCGGCGAACCTCGCCGACGCCGGTATTGAACCGCTCCTCGCGCAGCAACAGGACACCGGCCCCGACCATCGCCGCCGCGATCGCTCCGACGGCTCCAGCCAGCAAGACGCGGCGCGACACCGGTCGCGCCGCCCCCGCGAAAGACGGCGAAGCGGTCCCGCGGGCCCGGTCCAGCAGGCTCCAGACCGACTCGGCCTTCAGGAAGGCCCCGCGACGGCGCGCGTCGCCGGCGAGCCAGGCCTCAAGCTGAGCCTCCAGTTCCGGGACGCGGCCGTCACGATCCAATCGCCAGACCCATCGGGCGGCTTCCGCCTCGATATCCTCAGCCTTTTCGCGATCGGTCATTCGTCTTTCTCATCCGGTCGCCACGCACCTCGGCGCCCTCTTCCTGGAGCGCGCGCATGATCAGGCGCATCCCCTTGACCGCCTCGTTCTCGACGGCGCTTTCGCTGATGCCCAGCCGTCGGGCGATTTCACGTTGCGGCACGCCCAGGACCTTTCGCAGCTCGAATACCCGCCGGCAGCGTTCCGGCAAAGCTTGGATCAAGGCCTGCACCCGGGACAGTTCGCGGCGAGCCGCCGTGGCCTGCTCGGGTGAAGGCTCATCTGAACAGACGGACAGCGCGTCGATTTCCGTAGCCGCCTCGATACGCACCACCTTGGCGCGACGCAGCTTGTCCGTGAGCAGATTGCGGACGACCTGAAAGAAATAGCCGTCGGGGCTCTCGATCTGGTCGACCCGCTGCAGGCCGACCAGCTTGGCGTAGGCTTCCTGCATCAGGTCGTCGATCTCGTCGGCCGGTACGCGTGCGCGACGCAGCCAAGCGCGCACCCCGGCCTCGTGCGGCATGACCTCGTTGGCCACCCATTTTACGATGTGTTCCCGATCGGACGTCACGACGCGCTTCGCCTTGAAAGGTCGAGTGGCGACCGTGCGGGCGCCGGAAACCTCGGCGTGATCTGATCGATCATCGGAATGGCCACTCTGAGCAAGCTGCGCCTACTAGGGGCGACCTGCGGCGACGGCGAGTCAAGAACGCAGTCGCCATCCCCTTTTTCTCCCCCTGCCTTCTGAAGACGCATCCGCCGTCGCCTTCGACGACGCCGGACCGCCCCCAGGAGCGACAAACCACGATTGTCGTGAAAGTCACATAATTTCGTCAACCGGCCCAAGGAACCGCGCCAGGCGTCCGTCTTGACCACTAGGGGACGCCGGGAATTCACCCGCGCCTAGGGGATAATCAAGATGGTTGGCAGATCCGATCGGTTCAAAGCGGGACTCATGGCGTCGATCGCCGTGTCGGCCCTGGCCTTCTCCCAGGCCGCTCACGCCCAGCAGAAGGAAACCACCGCGGACAAGGGCGACACCGTCGAGGCGGTCATCGTCACCGGCACGCGCATCCGCCGGCCGAACGTCCAGTCGGCCGCGCCGGTCGTGACGATGGACAAGCAGGAACTGCAGTTCCAGGGCGTGATGAACATCGAGGACGCCCTGAACCGCCTGCCGCAGGTCCGCGCCGACAACAACCAGTTCGGCGCCGGCTTCGACAATGGCGGCCAGGCCAAGGTGAACCTGCGTCGCCTGGGCAACCAGCGCACCCTGGTCCTGCTCGACGGCGAGCGCCTGCTGCCGGTCCAGGCCATCGACCTGAACATCGTGCCCGTGGCCCTGATCTCGCGCGTCGACGTCCTGTCGGGCGGCGCTTCGTCGACCTACGGCTCCGACGCCGTGGCCGGTGTCGTGAACTTCGTGCTGAACAAGAAATTCGACGGCGTGCAGGTCAACGCGTCCTACAGCTTCTTCCAGCATACCAACGACGACATGGCCATGCGGGGGCTGATCTCGCAGTATCCGAACTTCCCCGTGCCGCCCCAGCATGTGACCGATGGCGGGCGCTGGGACATCAATTTCGCGGCGGGCAAGAACTTCGCCGACGACAATGGCAACATCAGCATCTTCGCGGACTATCGCGACCAGAAGCCGGTGAAGTGGAGCGCGCGGGACTACTCGTCCTGTCGTGTCGTGGCCAGCACCACGGCGCTGACCTGCTCGGTCAACACCAGCTACACGCCCTACGGCCGCCTCGACATCGCCAGTGGTCCCAACGCCGGCAACGGCTACTTCATGAACAAGGACGGCACCCAGAGCTTCGTCTCGACGGCCAACGCCGCCGACTACGCCAGCAACACCCGCAAGGACTGGAACTTCATCCGTTCCGACAAGCGGTTCACCGGCGGCCTGTTCGCCAACTATCGCTTCAATGACGCGCTGGAAGCCTACGCCAACCTGTTGGTGATGCGCGACGTGTCGATCGAGCAGCAGTCGGGCGCCTTCGACCAAGACCTCAGCGTCAACTGCAACAACCCGTTCATGTCCGCCAGCCAGGCCCAGAGCCTGTGCGGCTCCTTGGCCGGCACGGCGTCCACGGTGGACGCCCACTACTACCTGCTGCAGCAGGGACCGGGCAGCATCCCGGTCCAGAACCGTATCGTGAACGCCGACTACCGCTTCAGCGGCGGCCTGAAGGGCGATCTGTTCGACGGCTGGCACTACGACGTCAACTTCATCGCCTCCCGCGTCGAGAACACCTTGTCCGACCGCAACGAGATCAACCCGACGCGCTTCGCCCGCGCCGTGAACGTCGTCAGCGTCGGCGGCGCGCCGACCTGCCAGTCGGTGGTCGACAAGTCCGACACCAACTGCGTCGCCGCCAACATCTTCCAGGCCGACAAGATCGACCCCAAGGTCTATCCGTACGTCTACGACAACTACCGCTGGACGAACGTCGTCGAGCAACGGGACGTGACGGCCAACATCACCGGCGACCTGGGCCAGTACGGGATCAAGAGCCCGTGGGCCAAGGAAGGCGTCGCCGTCGCCCTGGGCGCGGAATACCGCCGCGAAAGCCTGAAGGTCCTGGCCGACCAGGCCACCATCGACTACGAGGGCTGGTTCAGCACCACGGGTGGCCACTACGGCGTCAAGGAACTGTATGGCGAGGCCCAGCTGCCGATCGCCAACGACCTGCCCTTCGTCAAGAGCCTGGTGTTCAACACCGGCCTGCGGGCGTCCAAGTACGACAACCAGAAGAAGGAACTCTACACCTCCAAGGTCGAAGGCCTCTATCGCCCGGTCAGCGACCTTCTGGTGCGGTTCAGCTATAACTCCGCCGCCCGTGCGCCCAACATCTCCGAGCTCTATTCGCCGCGGAACTTCAGCTACAACGGCGTCGATCCCTGCTCCGCCACTTCGCTCAGCCAGCCCGGCGCGCCGACCGCCGCCCAGTGCGCCAACACCGGCGTGACGGCCGCGCAGTACGCCAACAAGTCCATCGCCGATTGCGGGCCCAACGGCTGCCGGCGCTACGCGGGCGGCGGCAACATCAACCTCCTGCCCGAAAAGGCGATCACCCAGACCCTGGGCCTGGTCTATACGCCGTCCTTCGTGCCTGGCCTGATGTTCTCGATCGACCACGTCGACATCAAGATCAAGGACTTCATCGGCTATATCGACGCCAATGTCGCCCTGTCGAACTGCCTGACCACCGGGCTCGAATACTACTGCCGCTTCGTCAAGCGCGACCCGACCACCGGCCGCCTGGACGGCACGTCGACGACCACCGGCTTCATCTCCGGCGGCACCGAGAACACCAACATCCTCAACTACAAGGCCAACGACATCCAGGTCGGCTACAACTTCGGAATCGGCAAGTACGGCCGCATGGACCTGAACATGGTCGGCACGCTGCTGATCGACAGCATGGGCCAGGACTCGCCGACGACGCCGGCTTCGGACTGCGCCGGCTACTACGGCCAACCGACCTGCTACGCGCCCGCGCCGAAATGGGCCCACAACCTGCGGGCCACCTGGAGCACGCCGTGGCGCAACAGCAATGTCTCGCTGAACTGGCGCTATATCGGCTCGACCGACCTGACCGCCAACAGCACCGACAACGCCATCAACGGCGGCGGCGGCCCAGCCGGCTACAAAATCCTGACCAAGATGAAAGCCTACAGCTACTTCGACTTGGCCGGGTCGGTGATGGTGGTCAAGGACATGACGGCGCGGATCGCCATCACCAACCTGTTCGACAAGTCACCGCCCGTCGTGCCCTCGAACTTCGTCGACGGGACCAGCAACAACCCCAACACCTACACCGGTCTCTATGATCCGCTGGGCCGGGCGGTGAACATCAGCCTGCAGTACAACTTCTAATTCCAACCCAGGCGGGCCGCGACGACGCGGCCCGCGCTCCGCCAGCGCGATCAACGATACCGTCTTCAGGCCATTGCGGAGGTTCTCGAGCATGACTATGCGTTGAATCGAACGCGTGTGGGAGGCCCGCGAAATGCATGGTGTCACGCCCATCCGGGTCTCGGGCCTTGGCGTCTATGAACCGCGACGACAGGTCGCTTCGGACGAACTGGACGCCCGATACGGCCGCCAGACCGGCTGGACCAGGACGCAGTTCGGCCTGGCCTCCCGCCGCTTCGCCGCACCCGATGAAACAACCTCCATGATGGGCGCGGCGGCCGCGCGCGACGCCTTGGCGGCCGCGGGTTGGGCCGGCGGCGATTTCGACGTGCTGATCGGCGCCTGCGGGGTGATGGAGCAGCCGATCCCGGGCACCTCGGTGCTGATCCAGCACGCCCTGGACCTTGGCCGTTCCGGCATCCTGGCCTTCGACGTCAACCAGACCTGCCTGTCGTTCCTGATGGCGATGGATGTCGCGGCCATGGGCTTTTCGACCGGACGCTGGCGTCGGGCGCTGGTGGTGTCCAGCGACATCGCCTCGGCGGGTCTCGACTGGGGCGCCCCCGCCGCCAGCGCGATCTTCGGCGACGGGGCGGCCGCCGCCTGCCTTGAGGCAAGCGACGACCCGAGCGGACCGGCCTTGCTGGCCCGGGGACTGGAGACCTACGGCCATGGCCGGGACCTGGCGACGCTTCGGGCGGGCGGCTCGCGCGTGCGACTTGAAGACGGGATCGAGGCGTTCGAGGCCGCCGCGACGTTCCAGATGGACGCTTTCGGCGTGTTCAAGGCCGCCGCCCGGCGATTGCCGCCGTTGATCGACCGGGTGCTGGCCGACGCCGGCCTCGACCGCACCGGCGTCAACCTCATCGTCCCCCACCAGGCCAGCCATCCCGGCCTGGAGCACCTGCGGCGGCTGATGGGCGGGGACCCGTCCCGGGTGGTCGACATCTTCGCCAATCACGGCAACCAGATCGCCGCGTCGATCCCCTCGGCCCTGCACCGGGCCTGGGAGGATGGACGCCTGACGCCAGGAACGACCGTCCTGCTGATCGGGACCGCCGCGGGGATCAGCGTCAGCGCCCTCGTCCTGCGGGTCTGATGCGCCTTGCCCTCGTCACGGGCGCCACCGGCGGGCTGGGTCTCGCCCTGAGCGCCGCCCTGCTGACCCAGGGCTACGCCGTGCGGGCGACAGGGCGAGACGCGCTCGCCGTCAAGCGCCTGCGCGCGATGGGCGCGGAAGCCTTCGAAGCGGACCTGGTCGCGGATCCTGATCGCGCCACCGCGCTCTGCGACGGCGTCGACGTCGTCTTCCATGCGGCGGCGCTGTCCAGCCCTTGGGGGGCGTCCTGGGCTTTCGAGGCCGCCAATGTCCAGATGACCCGCACCCTCCTGGACGCCGCGCGTCGGGCGGGTTGCCAGGGTCTGATCTTCGTCTCGTCGCCGTCGATCCATGCGGAGGCGTGCGATCGCCTCGCCCTGACCGAGGCCGATCCGCCCGCCGCGCGGCCGATGAACGCCTACGCCAGGACCAAGCTAGCCGCTGAGCAGCTGGTGCGGGCCGCGAACGGCCCAGACTTCTTCACTGTCGCCATCCGCCCCCGCGCCCTGGTGGGACCGGATGACAAGGTCCTGCTTCCCCGCCTGCTGCAGCTGATCGCGCGCGGATGGGCGCCGCTCCCGCGCGGCGGGCGGGCGCTGGTCGAACTGACCGATACGCGTGACGCCGCCCAGGCCCTGATCCTGGCCGACCAGGGGCGCCAGAGGCTGGGCGGCTGCGTGTTCAACATCTCCGGCGGCGCGCCGGTCAGCATCCGCGCCTTCGCCCTGGACCTCGCCGCGGCGGCTGGGCTGCCCTTGCGGATCGCGCCCGCGCCCTGGCGCTTGCTCCATGCCGGAGCGGCTTTAGCCGAAACCGTCGCCAGCCTCCTGCCCGGCCGGCCCGAACCGCGCCTGACGCGCTACGGCGTCGCGACCCTGGCCTTCTCCCAGACCTTCGATCTCGCCGCCGCCCGGCTCGACCTTGGCTATGCGCCGCGACACGACGCCCGCGCGACCGCGCTTGAACTGGCGCGACGATGGCGGGAAGGATCGTGGCCATGACGTCGGTGCGCTGCGAGATCCATCTGCTGAAAGCCGGTTCCTGCCTGCACCCCGAGGCCGCGGCCCTGCGGGGCGGCAGCCTCTGCCCCGTGGACTTCCCGGCCCTCACCGCCCTGATCCTGCATCCGACCGAGGGGGCCCTGCTCTGGGACACGGGCTATGATCCCGCCTTCTTTCGCGCCACCCGTCGTTGGCCCGAACGGCTCTATGCGCTGACGACGCCCGTGACCTTGGGCGAGGACGAGCCGGCGGCCCGGCAAATCGGCCGCTACGGCCTCGCCCCCGACGACATCCGGGGCGTGATCGTCTCGCACTTCCATGGCGACCACGTCGCCGGCCTGCCGGCCTTTCCCAGGGCGCGGATCTACTGCGCCCGCGCCGGCCTGGACCAGGTCCGCCGCGTCGACCGGTTCGCCGGCGTACGGCAAGGGCTGCTGCCCGGCCTGCTGCCGCCCGATACGGAGGCGCGCGCCGTCTTCTTCGAGGACAGGCCAAGGCGCGCCCTCCCCTCGGACCTCAGCCCTTTCGAGACCGGCGCGGACCTGCTGGGTGACGGCAGCCTGCTGGCCGTGGACCTGCCAGGCCACTGTGTCGGGCACTGGGGCCTGGCGGCGCGTGGTTCCGACGACCGCCTGCGCCTCTTCGTCGGCGACGCGGCCTGGTCACTTCGGGCCATCCGCGAGAACCGCCCGCCGCCCGCCCTGACGACAACCCTGCTCGGACGCACCGACCACTACCGTCGCACCCTGGCCGACCTGCACGCCTTGGAAACGCAGGCGCGCGACGTCGTCCTGGTGCCCTCCCATTGCCGGGAGGCGGCGGCCTCCGCCGAGATCCCTTGAGTCTTCTGCGGACCGGCCGGATCGCCGCCGCCTATCTGGGCGCCCGCCTCGACGACGCCATGCTGCGGGATCGCCCGGCCCTGAGCGCGCACCAGGGCCGCCTGTGGCGCAGGCTGGCTCCGGCCCTGGCCCGGACACCCGCCCTGGCGGCGCTGGCCGGACGCCCCCTGGACGCGTTTCCGGTGCGCGAGGCGGCCGAGATCCGCGTCGATCTCGGGGCATGGAACAGCCTGGGGCTGACCGCCGCCCAGATCCTGGACGCGGCTCAAGCCGCCGAAGAAGGTCGCCAGACCGCCCTGCCCGACGGGGCCCAGGCAGGATTTTCGACCGGAAGCGAAGGCATGCGCGGTGTATTCCTGACCACGCCGGCCGAACGCGCCCACTATCTCGGGGCCCTGTTGGGCCGCCTGGTCCCGCCCGCGCGGCTGCTGCGCCCGATCCGCGCGGCCCTGATCCTGCGCGCCAACAACCGGCTCTACGAGGACGTCCAGGGAGCTGGAGCAACCTTCGCCTTCATCGGCCTGGACAAGGATCCCGCGACCCAGCTGAAGCTCTTGCGGGGATTTGCACCGACCCATCTGGTGGCCCCGCCGCATGTCCTGGCCGCCTTGGCCCGGCTCATCGAGGCCGGCGGTTGGACACCCCGTCTGGACGGCCTGTTCTACGGGGCCGAACCCATGGGCCAAGGCGAAGGCGACAGCCTGGCTCGGACGTTCGGGATCGCGCCGGCGCCGCTCTACCAGGCGACGGAGGGTTTCCTCGGCGCGCCCTGCCGACTTGGAACCCTGCACCTCAACGAGGAAAACCTCGTCATCGAGCAGGATCCAATCGCCGGCTCGAACCGATTTCGCCCCATCGTCACTGATCTCCGCCGCCGGGGCCAGCCGGTGATCCGGGTTCGGCTGGACGATCTCGTCGAGCCCCGTTCCTCCTGTCCATGCGGCTCGCCGCGCCTGGCCATCCAGCCTGTCGAGGGCCGCATCGGCGACGTGTGGCGGTGGGATGAAGCTCTGATTTTCCCGCGTGAGGTCGACGCGGCGCTGGCGGCGGTCTTGCCGCCGCTGGCGCCCTGGCGCGCCGAGGCCTCGCCCACGGGTGTCCGGGGCTTTGTCATCGACAGCGAACACCAGGCCCCAGCTCGCGTCGCCCTCGAAACCCTGCTGGCGACGCGCGGCGTCCGATGGCCCGTCACGATCCAGGTCGCCGGCCAGGTCGAGACCCGACCCAAGCGTCGGCGCGTGCGGTGGGTCGCTTGACTTCCCAAGCCACAGTCCTGGTCACCGGCGCCCGGGCGCCGGCCGCGCTTGACCTCGCGCGCGCCTTTCGGGCGGCGGGCCATCCCGTGCACATGGCCGACTGCTCCCCCTGCTGGACAGCCCGGCTGTCGAAGGCGCCGAGCGCGGTCCATGCCTATGCCTCGCCGGTGCGTCGTCCAGAGGCTTTCGCGGCCGACATCGACCGGTTGCTCGACACCCTGCGCCCCGCCCTGGTCGTTCCCGCCTGCGAGGAGGTGTTTCATCTGTCCGCCCTGGCCAGGCGGCGCCCCGCCCTGGCGGCCTCCCTCTTCGCGCCGCCGTTCGAAACGCTGCGCATCCTGCACTCCAAGAAACTGTTCGCCCGAGCCTGCGCCGAGGAGGGGCTGCCGGTTCCCGAGACCTGGGCGCTGACCGGCCTCGGCGACCTGGCTCCCCTCCCGCCCGCACGCGAACTGGTGCTCAAGCCGGAATATTCGCGCTTCGGAGTCCACGCCTTCATCCAGCCGGATCGCGAGGAACTCGCGAGGCTGCCGGTCTCCAGCCAGCGGCCCTGGGTCGCCCAACGCCACGTCGCCGGAACCGAGATGTCGTTCTACGCGGTCGCCCGGGCCGGTCTCCTGACCGCCTTCTGCGCTTATGAATCGACCTGGCGCGAGCGCGGCGGCGCCAGCTACGCCTTCGCCTGCCCGGCGGCGCGGGCCGTGGCGGCCTTGCGCGACCTGGCCGTCACCCTGGCCGCCAGGATCGTTCGCGACGGACAGTTCGCGTGCGATGTCATCGTCGACGCCGAGGGCCAGCCCTGGCTGCTTGAATGCAATCCACGCGCGACGAGCGGCGTCCATCTGTTCAGGCGGGCGGCGGCCCTCGCCCGCGCCTTCTACGATAACGCCCCGCGCGTCGAGCCCTCCGACCCGCCTTTCCTCTATCTGGGGCCGGCCTTCGGGCTGTTCGGCCTGCCGGTCGCCCTCCGTTCGGGCGGCTTGGCCGAATGGGGGAGGCTGCGCCGGGAGGGACATGACGTGATCGGCGCGCCGGGAGATCGCCTGCCCCTGGTCGGCGCCCTGGTCGACAGCGCGGCCTTCGGGATGAGCGCGCTGGTCTCCGGACGAAGCCTCGCCGCCGCCATGACCGCCGACATCGAATGGAATGGAGCCGGCGCTTGACCGCCGTCCGCGTCATGGCCGTCGACGACCCCGACATCGTCTGGGGCGACCTGGCCGTGGGACGCTATGTCCGCGCCCTGAACGCGCTGGGTCCCGCCGGAGCCCTGGGCAACGCCTGCTTCGACCTCGCGGCCCTGCAACTGCGCGATCGCGCGGTTCCTCTGTTGCTGCCTCAGGGCCCGCAGGGGTGCTGGCTGACCTCGCCGGTCGTCACCTACGGCCAGTCGCTGCGCGACGAGATCGACCGCGAACTTTCCGGCGGTCCGGCCGTTTTCGCGCGCCTGGGCTCGTACCTGGCCGAGTGGCTGCTGCGGGCGACCAAGGCCGACCGGGTCGTCTATGTGAACCATCTGCTGTTCTCGACCAGCCTGCATGGCCGCTGGTCGGGCGAAGACCTCGCCGAGGCCCTGGCCGCCTTGCGCGAAGCCTATCCGGACCGGGCGATCGTCTGGCGCTCCCTGAACCAAGGCGATCATCCCGCGCTGCTGGCCAGGGTGTCGGCGGCCGGAGGTCGCCGCTTGCTCAGCCGCGTCGTCTGGCGCCTGCCCGATCCCGCCCGGCAGTGGGCGCCGCGCACGGACGTCAAGGCGGATCTCAGGCTGGCCGAGGCCCACGGCCTGCGCGTCGACACCGCGCGGGCGCCTTCCCCCAAAGAGCTCGATCGCGCCCTGGCCCTCTACGCCGATATCTATATCGCCAAATATTCCCGCACCAATCCCGACTACACCAGGGCCGCCCTGGCGGCGGCCGTCGTCGCCGGAGTGCTGCGCCTGGAGTGGGTGCGCGCGGCGTCCGGCGAGATCGTGGCCTTCGCCGGCGACCATGTGTGCGAACACGAACTGGCCAGTCCCCTCCTGGGGCACGACCGGACGCGTCCGATAACCGAGGGCCTCTACAGGATCGCCATGGCGGCGTCGGTGCGCCGCGCCCTGGCCGAAGGCTTGGCGGTGAACTATTCGGCCGGGGCCGGCGCCTTCAAGCGCAACCGGGGCGCGACGCCCGCGCTGGAATACCAGGCCGTGTTCGACGATCATCTTCCATGGCCGCGTCGGTCGGGCTACGCCCTGCTGGCCAAGGCCCTCGACGCCATGACCCCGACCCTGGAAAGGATCGCCGCCGGATGACGCCCTACCCCGCCGGCCTGAACCGGACCTGGCTCCCCGTCTGCCTTTCGGGCCAGCTCAAGGCCAAGCCCGTCTCCCGCCAGGTCGCCGGGCTTCCCATCGTGCTGTTCCGGGATGCGGGCGGCGCGGCCACGGTGCTGGAAGATCGTTGCCCGCACCGGAACTACCCGCTGTCGGACGGCAAGGTGGTGCGTGGCGACTTGCAGTGCCCCTATCACGGCTGGCGGTTCGACGGGACAGGCGCCTGCGTCGGGATTCCTGGCGCGGATGACGCCGCTTCAACCGACAAGCTGGGCGCGCGGCGGATCGAGGCGATCGAGCGCCATGGGGCGGTGTTCGTACGGCTCGAGCCGGGCGACGCCTCGCCCGACCTCGTCCTGCCGCCGTTGATCGGCGATCCCGACCACGATCATTTCTGGTGGACCCAACCGCCCTGGCGCGGCCGCGCCCTGGACGCGCTCGAGAACATCCTCGATCCGTTCCACACCAACTTCGTGCATGACGGCCTGATCCGGGTGAGCGGCCGGCGGCAGCCCGTTCGCCAAACGGTGACCTCGCGTCCCGACGGCTTCGAGGCCGCCTACGACCAGGACCAACCCGATCGGGGTTGGATGTCGCGCCTGCTGGAAGGCGAGCGCCAGCGCAGCGTCGGACGTTATCTTCCCCCGGTCGCCTTTCAGGGCCGCTGGGAGAAGAAGGACCGGCTGACGCTGTGCGCCACGGCGTTCTTCGTGCCCGAAACGCCGGATCGCTTCCGCGCGTTCGGCTGCTGGACCACCCCCAAGGGCCGTGCGCCCGCCTGGCTCAAGCGCCAGCTGATCCTGGCCTTCGTGCGCCCCGTCGCCGAGCAGGATCGCCGCGCCCTGGACAAGCAGCACGCGACCATGACGGCGTTCGGAGGTCCAAGGTTCAAGTCGGGTCCCACAGACCGCGTGAGCCTCCCCCTCGCCAGGCTCTACCAGGGCGAAGCGCTGGACCCCTCGGTGGACGGCCCCCACCGGATCTGGCTCTGAGTTCCGCTGGCGGAGGGGACCCTATGCGTCGCGCAAGGTAATGACTCCCAGTTCCGCGAACGCGACCTGCGACTCGCCCGCCGCCGCCCGGGTCACCTCCAGCTTCAGGTACCGCCCCTCTCGGCGCGTGAACGTCACGCGCTGAGGCGCCAGGCTGGCCGCGATGTTGGCGAACTCGCCCTCGCCCGCCGGCGTCCAGGCAACGCCATCCGCGCTGGTCGCCACCCGATAGCCCGCCGGCGCGCCCGCGCCCTGCGGTCGGTCCCAGGCCGGTTGCAGCGTAAAGCCCGCCAGCGACCGGGTCTGTCCCAGGTCCAGCACCACGACCGCGGGGACCGGCGCTCGCCAGACCGTGCCTCGTTCGTCGTCGATCAGCGCCTCGGCGCCGGGAACGCTGGCCTGGGCGATGCGCCAGTCGGATTTCCGCACGTCAAAGGCCCGCCGCGCCGGCGCGCTGGTGACGCCGCTTGTCGGCTCGATCGCCACGGCTCGAACCTGCCCGCCCTCGGGCAGCGGGAAGGGTCCGGTAAAGCGCAGGGCCTCGCGGGTCGGCGGCGCGCCGTCCACCGTATAGCGCAGCTCCAGCCCCGGTGCGTCGCCGATGATCGACACCAGGCCCTCGCGGTCGCGCTGGATGGCGGGCGGATCGACCAGCACCGGTTGCCGGAACAGGCTGATCTCGCTGATCGCCGGACCGGCCGGCGCGTCCAGCACGCGCAGGCGCAGCTTGCGCGTCGTGACCGGCGCGGCCAGCCGCACCAGGCGCTGGGCGCCGATGCCCTGATGCCGGGCGATCTCGCGCCAGCCGCCGTCCCAGACGTCCAGGGCGAACGCGGTCACCCGCAGGCCCAGCGGCAGATGCTCGCGCAGGCGCACGACGTCGAAGGTCCGCGCCTGCGGCAAGGTCAGGGTCAACTCCGGCGTCGCCGCGCCGTCGTCGCAGGCCCAGTAGGTGTCGCGCGCGTCATCCAGCACCTTGGCGGCGGCGTGGCCCGCGCGGGCGTTGCTCGCCTGGGCCCGGGCGCCATCGGCCAGGTTGCGAGCGAACAGGGCGCGCCTGGCCTCGCCCCAAGCCTTCAAAGCCGCGACGTCCTCGTCGGGGATGCGGCCCCGGCGGTCCGGCGGCAGGTTGAGCAGCAGGTTGGCGCCGCGTCCCACGGACTCGAAATAGATCTTCTGCAGCCGTCCGGCGGACTTCACCTCGGCGTCCTCGTAGGCGTGCCAGAACCAGCCCGGACGGATCGACACGTCCACCTCGGCCGGCCACCAGACCGAGCCGCCCCGGACGCCGCTCATGCCCTTGGCCTCGGTGTAGGGCCCATCGTCCATGGTCGCCCAGCAGGGATCGCCGGCGAAGCCGCGCTCGTTGCCGACCCAGCGCAGGTCCGCGCCCTTGGGGTCGAAGGTCACCGCCATGGGCTGCAGCTCGTGGACGAAGGCGATGATCGATGGCCAGTTGTAGTAGTTGGGCCCGATCTTCCGCACCTCGCGGGCCCCGCCATAATAGCCGTCTCCGCCGTTGGCGCCGTCGAACCAGACCTCGAACAGCGGCCCGTACTGGGTCAGCAGCTCGCGCAGCTGGTTGCGGTAGTAGGTGACGTATTCCGGCCGGCCGTAGTCGGCGTGGTTGCGGTCCCAGGGCGACAGGTAGAGGCCGAACTTCAACCCGCCGCGCGCGCAGGCCTCGGACATCTCCCGGACGATGTCGCCCTTGCCACCCTTGTAGGGGCTGTTCTTGATGCTGTGCTCGGTGAACCGGCTGGGCCACAGGCAGAAGCCGTCGTGGTGCTTGGCCGTCAGGATCAGGGCCTTCAGCCCGCCCGCCTTGGCGGCGGCGACGATCTGGTCGGCGCTGAAGTCCGTGGGATTGAACAGGGCTGGCGACTCGTCGCCGTAACCCCATTCGCGGTCGGTGAAGGTGTTGATCGAGAAGTGGACGAAGCCGTAGGTCTCCAGCCCATGCCAGGCCAGTTGCCGGGCCGAGGGCGTCGCCCCGTAGGCCGCCAGGCCAGCCGCGAAGGCCATGCCGGGAAGTGCCGAGGCGGCGGCGCCGGCCAGCATCAGGCGGCGACGGGACAGATGAAGTTCGGGGCGCATCGGTCGGCTCCGGTCAGTGAGGAACGGGGGAAGAAACGGGATCGGGGATCAGCCAGACCTCGGCCACCTGATGGCCGCGGCCTCCGCCGCCCATGCCGGGCGGTCGCGTCCAGTCGAGGCGCAGCTGGCCGGAGCGCGTGGCCGCCGGAGGAAGAGCCAGGTCCACGGTCATCGGATTGGTGGCGCGCGCCAGCGGCGGATGCAGTTCGACGCCGTTGGCCGTGAGGCGCATGGGCAGCTGATAGTCTTCGCCGGCGTAGGTGGCGCGCAGCCGCCAGGTCCGCTTCGGATCGAGGTCACGATAGACCAGGGTGATCGGGCGGTCGTAGAGGGTCTCGGCATAGGTCGTCCAGGCCAACCGCCAGCCGTCGTCGGGGATCTTGTCGGCGATCCCGTCGATGGCGCTCTCCAGCAGCTGAGGATCGCCACCGAAGCCGACGCCGCGCGCCAGGTGCGGCTCGCGATCGGGATCGCCCAGGTCGTCGTACAGAGCCCCTTCCCTGGTCATCGGCGTATCCGCGATCTCGGCCAGACGGGTCCGACGCCGGGCCTCGTCCGGCAGCGCCCGGACGTCGGCGAACTGGCGCGTCAGCCAGACCCGGTCGTTCAGCGACGCGTCGACCCGGTCGAGATTGGCGCCGCGCTCGATCGCCGAGGCGCCGTAACGCCGGACGCTGAGCTGCAGGCCGGCATGGGCATAGAGCCGTCCCGCCAGGTCGAACAGCCGGCCGCGCAGGGCCAGGGCCTCCGCCGTGTCCGGGTCGGCCAGGGCGTGCTCGGCCCGGGTCATGGCGGCGTCCGCCCCGATCGTGGAGACCTGCGCCAGCGCCGCCATCGCCGCCGCCTGGCGCGCGGTCTCGGCCCGCGACCGCGCCCGCACCCAGGCGTCGTAGACCGCCCGGTAGAGCGCGGACTCGAACCGCCAGTTCGCGCGCTGGGCGGGCGAGGCGCGCCGCGCCAGATCGTCGAACAGGGCCAGCGTGGCGTCGATCCCGGCGTTGTCGGCCGCCCTGCCCGACCAGTTCCGTTCCAGCGCCATCACCCCGTCGGCGAACCGGTCGCTGGACCGGTCGCCGATCCGCGGGCCCAGGAACACCCGCGCGTAATCGCCCAGCACCGCTCGCGGTTCGGCTTGCGGCGACCAGCCCAGCTGGAACCACAGCGTCATGTTGACGTCGTCGTTGACGCCTTCGGAATAGGTAACCGCCCCGGTGTTCAACGCCGCGAAATGGCGGAAGATCGTGGCCTGGCCCAGGGGCCGCGGATTGACCGGCTCGCGCCCTTCGGTGATCGCGAAGGCGGGGTCCCATTCCGGAACCGGGAACTGGGCGTGCATCGTGTGACCGATGTCGGGATAGAACTGGATCGGATAGCGCGCCGGGATCCGTCGACGCTGCACCGCCATCGGATCGCGGGTCTGCGGCCCGAAGAACACGCCCGTCAGCCAGTCGGGCTCCCGCGCCAGCTGGGCGTAGAAGGCCTCGCTTTCCGCCTGGTCGAAGCCCTGCGCCGACAGCCAGACCTTGGCCCCGGGATGGACGCGCGCCAGAATCCTCGCCTCCTGCTCCACCAACGGGAACAGCCGGTCCGGATGGGTGTGGCCGGGATCGCCGCCGGGCGCGTACAGGGCGTCGACCTTCGGCAGCCGGCGGACCAGGGCCTCGAAGCTTTTCAGTTCGGCCGCCACGGCGGCCGGGTCGCCATAGTCCTTGGCCAGTTGCGGATAGTAGAGCGCGAAGTCCAGGCCGTAGCGGTCGGCCAGGGCCGACAGGCCGACGATCGTCTCCAGCGCCGGCGCCGGGAACAGCGGGCTGGTCGCCGCGTCGTCCGACACCGGCGCGATGACCTGGATGGTGTTGCCGCCGAAGATGGCGATGTCGCGCACCCGGCGCTCGAACATCGCCAGCGTCCAGGCGTCGTAGCTGTTGTTCTTGAAGCGGTAGCCGATCTGCACGCCGCGCACGGCCTGGACCGGCGCGGTGTCGATCGCCAGGTCGCTGGACGCCATCACCTTGCCCGGCTCGATCTCCAGCTTGCGCAGCAACCAACCGACGCCGAACAGCCGGCCGCGCGGGGTTTGCGCGGCGACCACCAGCGCGGTCCGCGCCCCCGCGCGCAGGGTGCGAACCGAGAACCCTTCCGGCGTCCGCGCCATGCTCCCGGCGGGATTGGCCCGCCATGCCGCTCGCAGATCCAGGGGCAGCAGGTCCTCGATCGCCTCGGGCCGCGCCACCACCACCAATGGCGCCTTCGCGTCCGAACCCGCGCCCCAGGACCTTCCGACGCGCGCCGCGATCTCCTCGGCCAGGAAGCGGACGGCCGGCGCGGACTCCGCGCCGGTCTCGACCAGCCGCGCCTGAGTCAGGTCCTCGGCCCGCGCCGTCGCGGCCACGCTGGCGGCCAGGACGACCGCGCCCAAGGCGAGGCGGCGGCGCGGCTTCACGCGAACTTCGGCGCCGAAGGGGGGCGCGATGACCGCGCCGCCCCGAACGCGGGGTTCGGCCGCTCGCCCATCTGGAACACCAGGCGCCCGCCCCTGGCCAGTTCGTCATGACCGATCCAGCAGCGGTCGTGCGCCGCGCCGTTCCAGGTCACAGACTGGATGTAGAAGCGGTCCGGCGCGACGCCCTTGGCCTCGATCACCAGCTTGCGCCCCTGCCCGACCGCGATCTCCGCCCGCGGGAACAGCGGCGAACCGAACACATAGGCGCCCATCACCGGGTCGACCGGATACAGACCCAGGGCGCTCATCACGTACCAGGCGCTCATCTGGCCGCAGTCCTCGTTGCCCGACAGGCCGTCGGGCTTGGCCTGGTACTGGCTCTTGAGCAGCATCCGGACCTGGGCCTGGGTCTTATGGTGCGCGCCGCAATAGGCGTAGAGATAGGCCACGTGGTGACACGGCTCGTTGCCGTGGGCGTACTGGCCCACCAGGCCGGCGATGTCGGGCGGAGAACCCGGCGGCATCTCAGAATTGGCGGTGAACAGCGCGTCGAGCTTGGCTTCCAGACCCTTCTCGCCCCCGAACAGTTCCATGTAGGCGTAGAGGTCGTGCTGGGTCAGGAACGTGGCTTGCCAGGCGTTGGCCTCGGTGAAGTCGCGCCACTTCTCCATGTGGCCGATGGCGCGCGGCTCGAATGGGGCCACCCAGGAGCCGTCGGCGTTGCGCGGCCGCATGAACTGGGTCGAGGCGTCGAACTGGTTGCGGTAGTTGCGCGAGCGGACCAGCAGGGCCCTGGCGTCGTCATGGGCGCCCGCGGCCGCGGCCAGATGGGCCATGGCCCAGTCGTCATAGGCGTATTCCAGCGTGCGGCTGGCGCCTTCCATGACTTCGTCGACCGGGATGAAGCCCAGGCGTTTGTACCAGTCCAGCCCGAGCACATCGTCGTCGAACGCCCGCTTGCGGAACGCTTTCCAGGTGCGGACCGGGTCCAGGCCGCCCAGCCCCTTGCCCTGCGCCTCGGCCAGCACGACGGCGGCATGCCAGCCGTTCATGGTGCCGGTCTCGATCCCCTGCAGCGGCCAGACCGACGGTCCCTTGGGGCTCTCCTCGGCCATCGGCACGAGGCCGGCGACCACGTCGGCCGCCCGATCCGGCTGGGCCAGGGTCAGCAGCGGATGCAGGGTCCGGTAGGTGTCCCACAGGGAATAGGTGCTGTAGTTGCGGCGACCGGCGGGAACCTTGTGGTCCTTCTGGTCCATGCCCCGGTAGCGGCCGTCGACGTCGCTGAACAGGGTCGGCGCCAGCAGGCTGTGATAGAGGCCGGTATAGAAGATCCGCGCATCGGTCTCGGAAGCGCCGTCGATGCGGATCGAGGACAGCGCCTTTTCCCAAGTCGCGCGCGCCGAGCGCCGCACGCCGTCGAAATCCCAGCCGGGAACCTCGGCCTGCAGATTGGCCAGCGCCCCCTCGATGTCGACGCCCGACAGGCCGACCTTGACCAGCAAGGGAGCCTCGCCGGCGTCCGGATAATGCAAGGCGCATTTGAGGTTCTCGCCCGTGGCCTCGCGGGCGTCGGCGCCCAGCGGCTGGTCGGCGGCGTAGAGCTGGGCGCTCTTGAACGGGCGCGACAGCTTCAGGGCGAAATAGATCCAGCGCCCCGGGGCCCACTGGAACACCTGGCGGGCGCCCACCAGGGTGTCGTCGCCGACCAGGCGCAGGCTGGCGTTCTTGACCCGGGTCTCGGGCGACTTCTCCCACCAGTCCTTCTGGCCATGCTGCAGGTCGATCAGCAGGTGGCCGGGCTCGCCCTTGGGAAAGGTGTAGCGGTGCAGGCCGACCCGCTCGGTCACGGTCAGTTCGGCGTCGATGCGCGTGTCGGTCAGGCGGACCTTGTAGTAGCCCGGCGAGGCGTGCTCGCTGGCCCTGTCGTAGCGCGACCGGTAGCCGTCGTCGGGCTTGCCGGGCTCGCCCGGGGTCAGCAGCACCGGGCCGGTGGCCGGGACCACCAGCACGTCCAGCAGGTCGGCGCAGCCGGTGCCGCTGAGGTGGGTGTGCGAGAAGCCCATGATCGAGCCGTCCTGCTGGTGGTAGCCCGAGCAGGAATCCCAGCCGTTGTTGCTGGTGTCGGGGCTCAGCTGGACCATGCCGAACGGCAGGGTCGCGCCGGGATAGGTGTGGCCGTGGCCGCCGGTGCCGATGAACGGGTCGACGAAATCGCAGAGCGCCTTGCGCGGCTTCGACGAGGCTGGCGCGGCGGCGGCGAGTCCGGCGAGACCCACGCCGGCCATCAGGCCGCGGCGATCGAGAGTGGGAACTTGGGTCATGCGATGGGATCCAGGGGGCGAGCCAGCAAGGCGGGCCGACGGTCGGCGATCTCGACGATCAGTTCGCCGAACAGGGTGTTGGCCCAGGCGAACCAGTCTCGGGTGAACTTGGCGGGGTCGTCCTTGTGGAAGGCCTCGTGCATGAAGCCCTTGCCGGCGTGAGTGGTCTTCAGGGTCCGCAAGGACGCCAGGACCGTGGCGTCGTCGCCGTCGGCCAGGGCGTTCAGCGCCCGCATGATGATCGACATCGGCCAGATCAGGTCGAGGCCGGCATGGGGACCGCCGATCCCCTCCGCCGCCGTCCCCTTGAAGAAGTACGGATTGCGCTCGCTCCAGGCTAGGCGGGCGGTGCGGCGGAACACCGGATCGTCGTGCGGGACGCAGCCCAGATAGGCCAGGCTCAACAGCCCGGGCGCGTTGGCGTCGTCCATGAACGCCGCATTGCCGAACCCGTCGACCTCGAAGGCCCAAACCGGCTGGCCGTCGGCGTCGCGGGTCAGGCCGTGGGCTTGCAACGCCGCCGACACCTCGTCGGCGAAGGCCGCGCAGTCGGCGGCGAAGGCCGCGTCGTTCATCACCTCGGTCGCCAGCTCCGACAGCTGCCTCAGGCTGGCGGCGGCGAACAGGTTCGACGGGATCAGGAACGGATAGACGCAGGCGTCGTCCGAGGGCCGGAACATCGAATGGATCAGCCCGACCTTGCGGGTCGGCGCGCCCCTGCCTTCCAGCATCAGGGTCTCGGTGGCCAGGGTGGAGGGCCGCTGGAAGCTGTAGGGCCCGGGGCCGGTCTTGCGCTGCTGCTCGCGGAAGGTGCGCACCACCACGGCCATGGCCTGACGCCATTCGGCGTCGAACGGGACCGGGTCGCGCGTGGCCCGCCAATAGCCGTGCGCCAGGCGGATCGGATAGCAGAGGCTGTCGATCTCCCACTTCCGCTCGGCGACGCCCGGCCGCATCTCGGTGACGTCCTGCTGCGACCACTTCAGGTTCGTCCGCGCGGCCGGGTCGTGCATGTAGGCGTTGGCGTAGGGGTCGATCAGGATGCAGCGGGCCTGCCGGCCGATCACGCCCCGGAACAGGGTCCGCAGCTCCGGCGCCTTGGCCGCCAGCGGCAGGTACGGCCAGACCTGGGCCGAGGAATCCCGCAGCCACATGCAGTCGATGTCGCCGGTGATCACGAAGGCGTCCGGCTTGCCGCCGGCCTCGCCGAGGAAGACCGTTGTGTCCAGGGTGTTGGGGAAGCAGTTCTCGAACAGCCAGGCCAGTTCGGGATCGGCCACCTTGGCCTTCACGCGCCTGATCAGGGCCTCGACGGTCGGACTGACGAAGCGCCGCGTTTCGGGCGGTGGGCGATGCGAGGCGAACGGCGCGGCCTTCGCGGGCGTGGCGGCCAGGGCGGCGGCCGCCCCGGCCAGCAGGGCCTGGCGACGGGAGAGGCCAAGGCTCATCGCGGAAGCTCCTGCTGGCCTTCGATCGTGAAGTTCACCTGCTGGCCCGGCGCCTTGCCCGGCTGGCCGCCGCCGACGAACAGGGTGTAGCGGCCGGGAACCACCGCCCGTTCGCCATTGCGGGCGACCTGCGATAGGTCGCGGGGCGACAACGTGAAGCGGACCTTGCGTCGCTCGCCGGGCTTCAGAGTCACCCGGTCGAAGCCGACCAGGGTGCGCAGCAGCAGCCGATCGGCCTGCCGCCCCCGATAGTCCGAGGGCTTGGGCGGGACCAGATAGGCCTGCACCACCTCGTCGCCGGCCCGGTCGCCGACATTGGCCACCTCGGCCTCGACGACCAGGTCCTCCCCGGCCTTCAGCGTCGTCGCCGACAGGCTCGGCGCGCCGTAGTCGAAGCGCGTGTAGCTGAGGCCGTAACCGAACGGATAGGTCGGCTCGCCCTCGAAATAGCGATAGGTCCGCCCCTTCATCGCGTACTCGACCAGCGGCGGCAGGTCCCGGGCCGACTTGTAGAAGGTCACCGGCAGGCGGCCCGCAGGGTTGTTCAGGCCGGCCAGGGTTTCGGCCAGGGCGACGCCGCCCGACTGGCCCGGATACCAGGCGGCCAGGATGGCGTCGGCATGGGTCTTGGCCCAGTCCAGCTCGACCGCCCCGCCGGAGGTCAGCACGACGACCAGGGGTTTGCCGGTGGCGGCCAGGGCCTCCAGCAGCCGCCGTTGCGGCGCGGGCAGCGCGATGTCGGTGCGGTCGCCGCCGTCGAAGCCCGGCACGGTCACCTGCAGCGCCTCGCCCTCGACGTCTGGCGACAGTCCGACGACCGCGACCACCACATCGGCCTGGCTCGCGGCCTTGACGGCTTCGGCGAGTTGCGGGGCGGCGGGAGCGCGCCATTGCAGGCGCACGCCCTGGTCCTCGCCCGTGTGCGACAGCTCCAGGCGGACGCGGCGCGGGCGGGTGTCGGCGAAGTTCAGCACCGCCTCGACCGCCTTGCCCGAACCGTCGTCGTCGACCACCAGCTTGTCATCGACCCAGAGCCGGACGGGGTCGTGGCCCTTGCAGTCGAAGCAGCGGGCGACGCCGACGACCAGGGTGTATTCGCCGGGTCCAGGCGGAACCAGCACGCCGGTCCAGCGCACGCCGTAACGGGCCGGATCGAGACCCGGGGCCGGGGCGGCCCGATCCCAGTCGAAATTGACGACGCGGTCGGTGCGGGTGACGCGCGGGGCGCCGCTCAGGGCGGGATCGTCGAAATAGGCGCCGGTCAGCCCCTGGACCGCGTCCGGGCCGAGGCCGGTGCGCAACGCGGTTTCCGGCACGGCGACCGGCACGCCCTCGGCCACGGCCGAGCCTTGGGCGTACCGGACGTTCGCCTTGCCCCATTGGGCGCGCAGGCCTTGGAGCGGCGTCACCGGGTCGACCGCCGTACCGTGATAGTTGGCTTCCAGAACCTCCAGGGCGTCGGCGTCCGGCCCGATCACCGCGATCCGGGTCTTCAGCGCCAGCGGCAGGCGGTTGTTGTCGTTCTTTAGCAGAACGATCGACTTGCGCGCCGCCTCCAGCGCCAGGGCCCGGTGAGCCGGGCTGTTCACGGCGTCGGCGCCGATCTTGGCGTAGGGATTGGCCGGGTCGGGCGCGAACAGGGCGCCGAGCGCCGCGCGGGCCTCGAACAGCCTGACGACGGCGCGGTCGAGCACCGCCTCGTCGAGATCCCCCCGACGCACGGCGGCCGGCAACTGTGCGTAGGCGTTGCCGCAATTGAGATCGTCGCCCGCGACCAAGGCCGCCGCCGACGAGGCGGCGTTGTCGAGGCGGAAGTAATGGAACTGGGTCATGTCGTCGACCGCGTCGCAGTCGGAGACGACGAAGCCCTTGAAGCCCCAGTCGCGGCGCAGGGTCTCGTCCAGCAGCAGCGGCGAGGCGCAGGCCGGGAAGCCGTGGATGGCGTTGTAGGCGCACATCACCGACCGCGCCCCGCCCTCGACCACCGCCTGGCGGAAGGCCGGCAGGTAGGTGGCCTCCAGATCCTGGGGCGAGACATCGACATCGAAGCCGTGACGCCCCGCCTCGGGCCCGGAATGGACCGCGAAGTGCTTGGGCGTGGCGACGGCGCGGGGATGGGCCTGGTCGGGGCCCTGGATTCCACGCACGAAGGCCGCGCCCAGGGCGCCGGTCAGGTGCGGGTCCTCGCCATAGGTCTCCTGGCCCCGGCCCCAGCGCGGATCGCGATAGATGTTGATGTTCGGCGACCAGATGGTCAGGCCCTCGTAACGACCCGGGTCACGGTCGCCGACCGCGTTGAACTTGGCCCGCGCCTCGGTCGACACCGCCTCGCCGACCCGGCCCATCAGACCCTCGTCCCAGGTCGCCGCCAGGCCGATGGCCTGTGGAAACACGGTGGCCGGACCGTTGCGGGCCAGGCCATGCAGGCCCTCGTTCCACCATTCGTAGCCACGGATCCCCAGTCGCGGGATCGGCGGCGCCGCGCTCTGTAGCTGGGCCGCCTTTTCCTCGAGCGACAGGCGCGACACGAGGGCCGCCGGTGTTTCGGCGGCCCAGGCCTCGGCGAGAGGGGCGGTGGTGGCGAACAGCAATGCCGACGCCGCCAGGACATGGGGTCGAACCATCAGGGACTCCTAGGGCGTCGGCGGCTTGGTGGCGCCATGGAGGCTGCGCAGGGTCAGGGCCCGCTTCAGCTGGTTCAGAGAAGCCTTGGATGTCACCTGGATGGTGACCGCCTCGCCCGGCGGCAGGTCGAAGGCGTTATCCGACAGGGTGGCGTCAACGTCGCCGAAGCCCAGCCAGACGGCGCGGGCCAGCTTGGCGGCCTTGACGGTCACCGCATAGCCGTCCGCCGTCTTCGACCAGCTGGCCTGGAGGCGCGGATCAGGCAAGGCCATGGCCTTGGCCGGGACCTGGGTGACCACGGCCCGCGAGATGGTATTTCCCTTCTCGACCAGTTCGACCACCGCGAAGGTGCGCGCCGGATCGGCGCCCTTGAACAGCGTCGCGTCCGGCAGGTTGGCGACCTGCGTCGCCGCCAGCGGCTTGAGCTCGGCATCGGACGTGCTGTCGGACAGGACCTTGCCGTCGACATCCATCACCCGCACCCGCCAGCGAACCGGCGCCGGCGTCGTGCGGTCCGACAGCAGGGTGATCGTCGTCGCGCCGTTGTCGTGCACGGCCGCCAGGGCGACCGGGGCGTAGAAGCGGCGGGCGTGATACTGCAGCGCCTTCCAGCGGCCGTAGTAGTCGACGCTGGACCATGAGGCGCCGGGCCAGACGTCGTTGAGCTGCCAGTACAGCGAGCCCATGGTCTGGGGCCGCGAGGACCGGTGATGCAGCGCCGCCAGCTCGATGCCCTCGGCCTGCATCACCTGGCTCAGATAGACGAAGTCCTCGAAGGTCTTCGGCTCGCCGTAGTTGCGGCGGATGTAGAACAGGATCCGCTCGTTGCCCTCGCCCTTGGCGTACTTCTGGTGGGCGCGCATGACGGTGGAATTGACCGACATGTCCTGCGGCTTGGCGATCGTCTTCAGTGTCCGCATCTCGGGCTGGGACTGCAGGCCGTATTCCGACATGAAGCGCGGGGTGACGTGCAGATACTCCTCGACGGGTTTCGAGCCGCCCCAGACGTCCCAGTAGTGACGGTCGCCGTCGGTCAGCTGATCGGCGGCGCCGTCATAGTCCGTGCTGGGCGAGCCGGCCCAGTAGGGCGTGTCGGGGTCGTTCTCGGTGACCGCGCCGCGCAACACCTGGCCGAACAGGGTGGTCATGCCGATGACGATGCGCTCGCGTTCCTCGGTCGGGATCGAGGTCTTGAACTTGATCCGGTCCCCCCAGATCTCCCAGCCGGCCTGGACCTCGTTGTTGCCGCTCCACAGGACGATGCTGGGATGGTCGCCCAGGCGCTTGACCTGCTCGACGGCCTCGACCCGGGTGTTCTCGCGGAACGCCACATCGTAGGGCGGGATGGCGCCGCCGAACATGAAGTCCTGCCAGATCATCAGGCCCAGCTCGTCGGCCATCGCGTAGAAGGCGTCGCTCTGGTAGTGGCCGCCGCCCCACATGCGCAGCATGTTCATGTTGGCGTCGCGGGCCGAGGTCAGGATTTCCCGCATCTTTTCGTCGGAGACCCGCGGCGAGAAGCTGTCGAACGGGATCAGGTTCGCGCCCTTGGCGAAGATCGGGACGCCGTTGATCACGAAGCCCATGCTCTTGCCCCAGGCGTCGGCCTCGCGGCGCAGCTCGACCGTGCGCAGGCCCGAGCGGCGCTCGGCCTTGGCCACGACCGCGCCGTCCAGGGCGACGGACGCGTCGAAGCGGTAGAGGTCCTGGCGGCCATAGCCCGCCGGCCACCACAGCTTGGGCGCGGCGATCGGCACGGGCACCGAGACGCGGTTGAGGCCCGGCGCCAGGGTCACGGTCTGGCGGACGACCGGCAGGACCGCGCCATCGGGCGCCGTGGGCGTGACAGCCAGCTCGACCGTGCGCGTCCCGTCGGACTCGATCTCGAACTCGGCGGACAGGCGGGCGTGGTCGGCGGCCACCTGGTCCTGGCGGATGCGGAAGCCGTCGATCCGGGCCTCGTCCCAGGCTTCCAGCCGCACCTCGCGCCAGATCCCTTCGGTGACGTAGCGCGGACCCCAGTCCCAGCCGTAGTGATAGGGCGATTTGCGAACATAGGTGGAGGTGTGCTTGGCCGGCGGCTCGTCGCCGAACGCGGAATCGTAGGCGCCGGGCAGCACGTAGGGCTGCTTGAGCAGGTCCGGTTGCAACTTCTTGATCGGCGACTTGAAGTCGATGGTGATCAGGTTGGCGCCCGGTTTCAGCACCGCCTTGACCGGCACGCGCCACCGTCGGTGCTGGTTGTCGGCCGACAGCAGCTTGACGCCGTTGACGAAGACCTCGGCGAAGGTGTCGAGGCCGTCGAACACCAAGTCGACATGGTCGCGGGCCAGCAGGGCCGCATCGGCGTCCAGGGTGCGCTGGTACTGCCAGTCGGCCAGGCCGATCCATTGCAGCTGGGCCTCATTGGCGCCCGCGAACGGATCTGGAATCCGGCCGGCGGCCAGCAGATCGGTCTGCACCGTGCCCGGCACGGTCGCCGGCCGCCATTGCGCCGCCTCGGCGGCGTGGGTCTTGGCGGCGGCGTCGGCCGGGTCGAGCCGGAAGCTCCATCCCTGGTCAAGGCTGCGGGTTTCGACCGGGCCGGCCAGGGCGGTGGATCCCATGGCCGCCAGGGCGAAGGCGGAAAGCAGTGCGGATCGAAGCATGGTCTGGTCTCGCCTTGAGGACTTGATCAGTTGGGAGAACGGGGCGTCAGGGCCAGGGCCTCGACAGTGTAGAAGGGCCCGGAAAGCGGCGCGGTGAACAGCAGGCAAAGGTCGGAGTCCCCTGCACCCGTCGGCAGCACGCCCTGGAACTTCAGCCGGTTGTCGGCGGTGGCCGGATCCGGCAGCGGGAAGGTCGCGACCACAGCCCCCTCGCAGCCGCCGGCGCGCACGACCAGTTCGCCGAACCGCGTGGCGTTGTAGTGCCAGCGGACCTTGTCGGTATCGCCGGCCAGGCCGTAGTGGCGCGGCACGCGCGCGACCTTGACCTCGAAGCCGCCGGCCAGGTCCAGCGGCGCGGCCGGGTACATCGCGCACGTGTCGAACAGGTTGACGTTGAAGGCGGGGGCGTCGGCTTCCGCCTCTGAGGTCAGCGGCACGCGCAGGCCCAGGGCGCCTTTCGGACAGGCCGTCAGGTCGGTGTTGCTCCGAGTCAGCAGCGCGGCCCGGCCAAGGTCGAAAGACCGCGGCTCGGCGGTCGCGCGACCGTCGGCGGCGAACGCGGCCGCGCGGACCGTGGTCCCCACCGGCACCTTGAGCGGCTTGCCGTACAGCGGCGAACGCGCCGTCGGCGTCTTGCCGTCTAGCGTGTAGCGGATCTGGCCGAAGCCGGACTGGGTCGACAGGGCCAGCGTCGCCTGTCCCGACCGCAGCGTTGCGCCGCGACCGCCGTCCAAGGCGAAGTTGACGGCGAAGGCGCCATCCGCGGCGTTGATCCCCTGGCGGGCGTAGCGCAGGCGCTGGATGTCCAGGCGATCGAGGAAGCCCGTCCAGTCGCGCTTGTCCTTCGGCGACCAGGTGATTTCGGAGACGGCGTCCAGGCGCGGGAAGATGGCGTGGCGCACCTGAGCCGGCGTCACCAGATACTCGGTCCAGGCGTTGGCCTGGGCGCCCAGTACATGACCAGCCTTGTCGGGTGCGATGCCCTTGGGCATCGGCTCGTAGGCGTAGACGTCCTTCAGGGTCACGATCGACAGACGGCCCGGCGGCTCGTCGGCGCGGTTGCTCTGCAGGCTGTCCAGGTACAGCGTCGGCGCCGGCGACAGCACCACGTCGTGACCCGCGTTGGCGGCGTCGATGGCCCCCTGCTCGCCCCGCCACGACATCACCGACGCCGAGGCCGGCAGGCCGCCCTCGAGGATCTCGTCCCAGCCGATCAGCCGCCGGCCGTGCGAGGCGAGGTACTGGCCCAGGTGCTCGATGAACCAGCTCTGCATCTCGTGCTCGTTCTTCAGGCCCAGTTCGCGCATGCGGGCCTGGACGGCGGGCGAGCTTTGCCACTGGTCCTTGATCGCCTCGTCGCCGCCCACATGGATGTAGGTCGAGGGGAACAGGTCCATCAGCTCGTCCAGCACGCCTTCGATGAAGGTCAGGCTGGGCTGGTCGACGTCGAACAGGTACGGATTGATGCCCCAGTCGACCGCGACCGGCGGCCGGTCGCCGAAGACGCCGATCTCGGGATAGGCGGCGACGGCGGCCTGGGCGTGGCCCGGCAGGTCGATCTCCGGCACGATGGTCACCGACCGCTCGCGCGCATAGGCCACCAGGTCGCGGATCTGGTCCTGGGTGTAGAAGCCGCCATAGGGCTGGCTTGACGGCGTCTCGCCGGCCGTCGGCGGGGTGCGCCAGGCGCCGATTTCCGTCAGCTTGGGATAGCGCTTGATCTCGACCCGCCAGCCCTGGTCGTCGGACAGGTGCAGGTGCAGCACGTTCATCTTGTGCGCGGCCATGGCGTCGATCAGCGGCTTCAGCGAGTCGGCCGGCTGGAAGTGGCGGGCCACGTCGACCATGATCCCGCGCCAGGCGAAGCGCGGCTGGTCACGAACGGTCAGGGCGGGAACCTTGACCGGCCGGCCGAAGGCGGCGTCGGGGCTGAGCAGCTGGGCCAGGGTCATGGCGCCGTACAGCAGGCCCGCGTCGTCCTTGGCGGCGACGCGCGCCCCCTTGGGCGTCACGGTCAGCACGTAGCCCTCGGCCGCGCTCACCGACGGATCGCGAACCAGGACGATCGCTCCCGCCCCGCCCTCCCGCGCGACAAGATCCAGACCCCGCGTCTGCTTGACCTGGCCGGCCAGCAGCCGGGCGGCCGACAGGGCGGCGGCGTCGCCGGCCGGGACCGAGACCACGGCCCCGGAGCGGACGACCAGCGCGCCACGACCGGGGGTCAGCTCGGCGGGGACTGGAATGATCGGCGCCGGCGAGGTCGCGGCCAGGGCCGAACCCGCGGCCAGGGCCAGGGAGAGAGCCGCCAGGCTGGCGGTCGCGAGACGGTGAGCGGGTCGCATCGGCAATCCTTAGCGCTTGACGACGGGTAGCACGTCCCAGATCGCAGGATCCTCAGACCCCAGCACCCAGGCGCTGAACCCGGCCAGGCCCTGTTGCTTGACGACATCGTAGCGGGCTTTGAAGCTGCGGGCGTCGGGCATCGAGACCCACTCGTTCATCTGGTCGCGATAGAGCACGTACCAGCTCTCTTTCTGGACGTCGTCCCACTGGACCTTGACGCCGTATTCACGGGCCATCGGGATGGACTCGTCGCCATCGAAATAGACGCCGTTGATGTTGACCGCCTCGGTCCCGTCGGCGCGCACAGGATTGTCGGCGAACCAGCGGTAGCCGTAGAGTGGAATGCCCAGCGAGATCTTCTCGCGCGGAATGACCTTCAGGGCGTAGTCGAGGTTCTCCATCACCCAGGGCATGCCGCCGACCGGGCCCGGCGGGGTCCAGCGCGTGTGCTGGTCGTAGGTCATCAGGCTGACCTCGTCGGCGATCTTGCCCAGAGCCTCGATGTCATAGGCGCCGCGCCAGTATTCCCACATCCATTTGGAATAGGCGCCCTTGCCGGGATGACCAGGCGCGTTGGGCACGACGGCGACGCCCATGGTGAAACCGTTGGCGTGCAGGGCGTCGGCGGTCTGCTTGGCCATCAGGGTGAAGGCGTCGCGGTCCAGGTAGCTGATGTTCTCGAAATCGAAGTGGAAGCCGACATAGCCGTTGGCCTTGGCCTCGCGGACCAGCGCCTCGATCATGCTCTTCTTGGCCGGCTCGCTGCCCATCAGCTGATGCAGGCCAGCGCGGTCGGTCAGCGAGATGATCGGCATCACCGGCAGGCGCGCGGCCTTGGCCTTGGCCAGGATCCCCGGATTGGGCGCGCCGGTGACCAAGCCGTCCTTGGACACCCCGTACCAGGTGGGGACCAGCAGGCCGATCTTGTCGATGTGCTGTTCGAAGGAGCGCGTCGATTTGGGCGTCTCCATCAGATAGAACAGCGCCACGGGCTGCGCCGCCTTGCCCTGGGCCTGCGCTCCGCCCGTCAGGGCGGCCCCAAGGGCGGCGGCGAGAAGTATGCGGGTCAGGGTGCGGCGCATGAAGGCCCCTTCACTTTAAGCGAGTTCGATACGGTAGACGTAGGCGGCGTGGCCGGCGGGCTGTCCGCCGACGGCCAGTTTCAGGCCCTCGGCCGTCTGGCTGAAGGTCACCGGCCGGCCGTTGCTGAGCGCGGTCACGGACTGGACGCGGTCCCCCGGCTTGATCGAGGTGATCAGGGCCTCGTCGCCCTCCGGCGCGTTCAGCTGCAGCACGTAGAGCCGCCCCTCGCGGGTGGTGAACCGGAAGTCCTTGGCGGTGTAGGGCTTGGTCTTGGTCTCCTGGAACGAGCCGTCAGCGATCTCGGTCGGCCCCTCGCCGAACACCCGCCAGGGCCGCGAGCCGTAGATCGCCTCGCCGTTCACGCCCAGCCACTGGCCCATGGCCAGCAGGGTGTCGCGAGCGGCTGGCGGGATGCTTCCGTCGGCGTGTGGACCGACATTGAGCAGCAGATTGCCGTTCTTGGAGACTACGTCGACCAGCAGGTGGATCAGCTGGCCCGCGCTCTTGTAGGTGTCGTTCTCGATGAAGCCCCAGGCCTTGTCGCTGATCGAGGTGCAGGTCTGCCACGCGGTCGGCTGGATGCCCGGCGCCTGGCCGCGCTCGATGTCCAGCACTCCGGCGCCCGCCGGCATCGAGCCCAGCTTGTAGTTGACGACGCCCTGGCCGCCCTGGGCGGCCTTGCTGTTGTAGTACTGGGCCAGCATCGCCGGCAGGGCGGCGCGGAACTCGGCCTTCCCGATCCACCAGTCGAAATAGATCAGCTCGGGATCATAGAGCTCGACCAGCTCGGCGGTGCGCGCCAGCCAGTCGTCGACCCAGGCCTGGGAGACCGCGGTGAAGTCGCCGAACAGGTCGGCGTCGTCCTTGCCCATCAGCCGCAGCTGGGCCGGGCCATAGAGCTCCAGATAGCGCGGATCGTTGACGTCGGACGGGATCTTGCGCCCCTCGTCGAAGAACCAGTCGTGCTCGGCGCGGTGGCTGGACAGCCCGAAGTGCAGGCCTTCGGCCCGCGCGGCCTTGGCGAAGGCGCCGATCAGGTCGCGTCTGGGGCCGGTCTTGACGGCGGTCCAGTCCGACAGGCGCGTATCGTACATCGCATAGCCGTCATGGTGCTCGGCCACGGGCACGACGTAGCGGGCGCCGGCCTGCTTGAAGAGCTTCGCCCACCCGGCCGGATCGTAGGCCTTGGCGGTGAACTGCGGGATGAAATCCTTGTAGCCGAAGCGATCCTGCGGTCCGTAGGTCGCCCGGTGATGCTCGAATTCCTTCGAGCCTTCCTGATACATCAGCCGCGAGTACCACTCGCCGCCGAACGCCGCCACCGAATAGACGCCCCAGTGGATGAAGATCCCGAACTTGGCGTCCTGGTACCAGAGCGGCGGCTCATAGGCCTTCAGCGACGGCCAGTCCGCGCGAAACGGGCCGTTCGCCGTCATGGCGCGGGCCCGCTTGAGCACCGCGACCCGCGGCGCGTCGAACTTGGCCGCCGCCCGCCGCCAGGCCTGGTCGATCTTTTCCGGGCTCAAGGTCTTGGCCGTCGGCGCGGTGGGCGAGGCCGTCGGCTCGGCGGCCAAGCCCGGCGTGGCGACGGCGGCTGTCGCGCCGGCCGCGGCGACGGCCAGGAAGGCGCGCCGGTCGAGGTTGTTCGGATCGGTCTTGGACATCAACGCACCGCCGGGTTGCTGGAAAGCTGCGCGGGATCGGGCGGGAACGGCGCCGAGCCCAGCTTGAAGGGTCGATATTCGGCCGTCTCCCCGCCCGAACGGACGCCGGTCGAGGTCAGGACATCAAGGGTCAGGCGAACGACGCCGTCCACGGGCGTGTCCCAGGCGCCGGTGACGGCCGCCGGGGCCGCGAGGTCCAGATCCATGGGCGCGCTCTCGCCGACCACAGCGCCATTCTGGTCAAGCGCCTTCCAGCGAACCTTCTGGCCGATCAGCGGATAGGAGGGCAAGGCCCCGGCTCCGCGCGGCGCGACCTTGGCCGTGAAACCCTTGAGGCCGCCCTCGCCCACGGTCCAGGACACCGAGACATCCAGCGCGCGGTTGCGCTGCTCCCAGGCCGCGTAGGACGGCTTGCGCTGGCGATACTCGTCGACCACCCCGTGATCCACATAGCCGTCGACCGATCCGGCGTAGAGGTTCCGGTTGGAGTGATAGTCCTGGTAGGCCCAGAAGATCGCGCCGCCCACGAAGGGACGCTTCTCGAACGCCGCCATCTGGCTCAGCAGATTCTCGACCCGCGCCGCGTCGGCGGCCTTGGGATCGGCCGAGAACGGACCCGGCCAGCCGAACTCCGAGATCACCAGCATCTTGTCGGGATAGGTCTTGTCGAAGAAGTCCAGCCACGGCTCCACGGAGCTGGCGCCGCCGCTCCAGGTGCCGAAATAGGCGTTGGCCATGATGAAATCGGCCTCGCGCAGGGCCTGGGCCGGTTTCCAGGGCGCGATCGACACGTCGGAATCGGCGAAGGTCACGAAGCGGCCCGGATCGAGCGCATTGATGTGCGCCTTCATGGCGCGGAAGAACGCCAGGCCGCCAGGCTTGGAGGCGTCGCTCTCGTTCATCACGCTCCAGGCTAGCACGCTGGGATGGTTGCCGGCCTCGGCGATCATCTCCTCCATCTGGCGCTTGGCCAGGGGCAGCAGGCGCGGGTCGGCCAGTTGGGCCTCGGTCATCTGCCAGATCGGGATTTCCGGGATCAGCAGCATGCCCTGGCGGTCGGCCTCGTCGAGCACGGCTTGCGGCTGGGGATAGTGCACGGGCCGGGTCAGGGCGACATGCAGCGCGGCCAGGTCGTTCCAGTCCTGGCGGATCGTGCCGATGCTTTCGGCCTGGCCCTCCCACGGCGAGTCCTGGTGGCGTGTCATGCCGGTCAGGCGCACGGCCCGGCCGTTCACATACAGCTTGCGGTCCTTGATCTCGATCTTGCGGAAGCCGATCGTGTCGGCGCGCTCGTCGAGCAGGCGCCCGTCTTCGTCACGCAGTTGCGTGGACAGCCGGTAGAGCCTGGCCGCGCCGACGTTCCACAACTGCGGCCGCTCGACCTGGAGAGCGAGCGACGGCTCGGCCACGCCGCCTTCCGCCACGCGCACCGCCTGCTCGGCGCGAGACACGACGCGGCCGTCGGGATCCTCGATCACGGCGGTCAGGCGATAGGCGCGGGCCGATGGGTCGAGGTTCTCGACCCGCACCCGAGCAACCGCCGTCGCGCGGTCCGCGGACAATTGCTGGGTGATCGTCTGCTGGCGGATCAACGCCTTGTCGGCGACGCTCAGCCAGACGTCGCGCAGGATGCCGCCATTGCGCCACCAGTCGTACCAGACATTGCCAGAGGCCCGCAGCCGCATGGCGTAACCCGGGATGGTGGCCAGGCCCGGTCGATTGTCGATGGCCACGGCGATCCGGTTCTCGCCGGGCCGGACCAGCTTGCTGACGTCCAGGTGATAGGCCGTGAAGCCGCCCTCATGGCCGCCGACCTCGACGCCGTTCACGAACACCCGGCTCTTGTAGAACGTGCCGCCGAAATTGAGTTCGACATGCCGGCCCGCCAGGCCTTCGGGCAGGACGACGCTCTTGAAATACCAGCCCACGCCGTCGAAGGCCTGGTCCTGGCCCAGGTTCCAGGTATGGGGCACGGTGACCGCCCTGGCGCCCTCGGGCGCCTCCGCGGGCCAGCCGGCGGACAATCCCTCGCCTTTCGGGTCGGTTCGAAAGCGCCACGCACCATCGAGATCGAGTCGCGTGGCGGCGTTGGCGGCGTGGCCGCCCAAGGTCAGGACGAGGATCAGGAGACGCAGAAAATTGCCGATCTTCCTCATTCCCGCTCCCCGTCACTTCGGCCTTGGAGGGCCGATAGTCAAAGAACCGGAATGCCCCCGGTCCGTACTCGCCTGAAAAGGTCTTCCTCTCGGCGCCAATGACGCCGGAATTCCACTTTTCCCCAAAAAAGAGGGCTGCCGCCGCCTTGCAGTCGCGGCGGCAGCCCAGTCGGGGAGAACGGTGGAGCTACATCTTGTAGCTGAAGTTCAGGGAAACCACTCGGCCGTTCTTGTAGAGCGCGGTGGGCGCGCTCTTGACCGAGCTGTATTGGAAGTAGGTCTCATCCAGCAAGTTCGACGCGTTCAAGGTCAAGGTCATGCGATCGTTGAACTTGTAAGCGCCCTGGAAGTCCAGTTGCGTATAGGCGTCGCTATAGTCCGCAGACTGAAGACGACCGAACCGGTTGAAATACTTCGAACGGTAGTTGTAGCTGATACGAGCCTGCCAGGGACCATGCTCGTAGTACGGCACGATGTTGACCGTGTCGCGCGACAGGAAGGGAATGCCCAGGCCGTTGCCGGTCTCGGACGAGGTGAAGGTGTAGTTCGACTGGATGCCGAAGCCGTAGCCCAGGTCCGCCTGGTAGGAGAGCGAGAAGCCCGTGACCTTGGCCTTGCCACCGTTGACCGGCGTGGAGACGTCGTAGGTCCGGACCTGGCCGGTCGAGTCGGCCAGTTGCTGCCGCGAGGTCTCGTTGCCGACATAGTTGGTGATGTCGCGATAGAAGACCTCGCCCGACAGCAAGCCGTTCGGAGCGAAGTACCATTCGGCCGACAGGCCGAAGTTGGTCGCCTCGTAGGGCTTCAGGTCGGGATTGCCGCCGCCGGCCGTCAGACGGACGTCGTCACGGCTGAAGGCGCCGGCGAGATCCGAATAGCGGGCCCGCGCGATGACCTTGGCCGCAGCGGCGCGCAGCACCACCGTATCGCCAGCGTCATAGGCGAAGTTGAAGGCGGGCAGGAACTTGGTGTTGCTGTTCTTGACCGTCGTCAGGTTGGTGGTCGTCGCCCCCGACGTGGTTTCGGTGAGGTAGAAGGTTGAGGTGTCCTCGGTCTTGACGAGACGGCCGCCGATGTTGCCGCGGTACTTCTCGCCCTTGAAGTCGCCCTGGACGTAGGCGGCGGTGTTCTTCTCGTTCACCTGGAAGAACGAACCGGTGTCCAGGCCCCAGTTGACGTTGATCGTCTGCCCGGGAACCGTGGCCAGGGTCTTGATCACCGTTTCCTTGGACAGGGTGGCGAACGGCACGCCGTTGCCCGTGGTGTTCAGGCCGTCGAACAGGCCGTCCGGCGTCGAGAACGAACCCAGGTCGGCTAGGGTGAACGCCTTGTTGGTGAAGGTCGCGCCGCCCATCGTGGTCTGGCTGTTGTCGTGGTCGCTGTACTTGACGCCGAACAGCAGCTTGGTGAACGGGCCAAGATCCAGATCGCGGGTGAAGTCGACCTGGCCGTACTTCTCCTTGTCGATGGTCTTTTCGGCGTAGGTGACGCCGCCGATCTGGGCGCCGGTGAACGGCTGCCCGCCATTGACGGCGAGCACGCGCGGGTCATCCCGCACGCTGTTCTCGGCCGGCGAGGTGCCCACCCACTGGGTCGCGTCCGTCCCCGGGTTCGCCCAGTTCAGGACGGTGTTCTTGCCGTCGAATCCGTAGGAGAAACCCTGCAGCGTACGGAAGCTCAGCAGGTATTCCGGGTTCTTGCCGCCGCTGGCCTTGGTGTAGCCGGTGTTGCCGGACACGGTCCACAGGTCGCCCGTCCACTTGCCGGCTAGGTTGATGCTGTCGTTCTTGACCTCGGTCTTGCGGTAGTTGGTGTCGAGTTCGCCATTCCACGACCCACCCGTTCCGGCGCCATAGCTGGCGGCCGTGACCAGGCCGTCGGCCACGGTGGCGTTCTGGAGGCGGTCGCCCCGGACGTTGTAGCTGTATTCCGATTGGCTGAGGTTGTTGTACTGGCCGCGGATCGAAAGTCCCGTCAGGGTCAGCTCGACGCTGTCGACCGGCTTCCACTGGATCGCGCCGGACAGGCCGACGCGCTTGCGGACCTGCTGGAAGTACTCGTGGGCCAGGAAGGCCGGATAGCGGGCCGCGTTGAGCGCCGCCATGCTGGCCGTGGTGGGAGCCGCGCCGTTGATCGTGGCGTTGGCCGACTTCATGCCGATGATGGCGCCGTTGGCGTCCTTGTTGAGGAAGTCGCCGCCCGAGCCATAGCCGTAGACGGCCACGCCGGCCCGGCTGAGGTTTTCACGGTCGTAGGTCACGGCGCCGAGGATGCCGAAGGTCCCGGACTCGTTCCGCCAGCTGTAGAGGCCGGAGAGCTTGCCGTTCCCCTTTTCCGAGCGGTCGTTGTAGGCGTAGCCGCCCGACAGGCTCAGGGTGTTGGGGTCCAGGTCCAGCGGCTTGCGCGTGCGGATGATGACGGTGGCGCCCAGGCTGCCTTCGTCGAGCCGGGCTTCCGGGGTCTTGTAGAGTTCCGCGCGGCCGATGATGTCCGGCGACAGCAGCGAATAGTTGAAGGTCCGGCTCGAACGGTCCGAGGGGTTGCCGCCCCAGTCGGCCGAGGCGATGGCGTGGCCATCGACATAGATGCGGTTCAGTGACGGTTCGGTGCCGGCGATGGAAACCTGCTCGCCCTGGCCGAACTGGTGATCGACCGTGACGCCGGGAAGACGCGAAAGCGATTCCGCGACGTTGGTGTCGGGAAACTTGCCGACCGCCTCGGCCGTAATCACTTCGACGATGGCGTTGGTTTCACGCTTGAGCTGAATGGACTTCTTCAGGCTCTCGCGGATCCCGGTGACGACCACTTCGTCGACCGTCGTCGCGCCACTCGTCGCCTGGGCCGACGCCGTACCGGCCACGAACACGCCCGCCAGCGCGGTCGTCAGCAGTATATGTGATCTGAGGCTCATTTCGAGTCCCCTCCCCTTGGGCGCCGCAGCTCCCACCCTCGCCAGACCGTCGCCACGACAGCCGCTCAAGCCCCCAAAGCCTTTAGATACCAATCCAAGACCATTGGGATACCTGATGCGAGCCTGAGCCTACGTTTGGGCTCGCACGTTCGTCAATTAGTAAATTAAATTTCATATATAATTCTGAAAGTCGCCCCCAACCGCCGCAGCCAGAATCTCCGACACATCAGGGCCTCGATTGGACAATCCTATAATTATCTGGAATTATTGAACTTTATCAATCGGCGCCAAAACCTGCCTCAGGAATGGTCAAGCGCAGTGGCCGCCTCCGGCAGAGCCAGCCGCGCGGGGTAGCATAGTAATTAAAGCAAATTGATGTTAGTTATCCATTGGGCTGAAAATGGTCTCGTAGGTGGTATGCATCGCTGGTTCATCGTTCCAGGACGCCCCGCGTGACCCCTCCCCGCCCGCCCCACCTGGGACGAAGCAGGCCGCTTCATTCCGATCCCGCGACAGCTTGAGACTTCGCTCCCAATGAAAGACCTAGGGAATTCCATGTCCTTCTCCGACATCGTGGGTCGACTTGAGGCCGACGACACGACGCCGCTTTACCTGCAGCTGCAGCGCGTCGTGCGAAACGCGATCAAGCGCCGCATCCTGACGCCGGACGTGGCCATTCCCCCCGAGCGTGACCTGGCCGAGGAGTACGCCGTCTCACGCATCACCGTGCGCAAGGCGCTCGGCGGCCTGGTCGACGAAGGCCTTCTCAGCCGCCGTCGGGGCGCCGGCACCTTTGTCACGGGCCGGGTCGAGAAGAGCTTCTCCAAACTGTCTTCCTTCTCGGAGGACATGCTGTCTCGAGGCCGCCGCCCGCACAGCACCTGGATCAGCCGCTCGCTCGGCGCGGTGACCCCCGAGGAATCCCTCTCGCTCGTCTTGTCTCCCGGGGCGCCCGTCTATCGTTTCCATCGTATCCGCTACGCCGACGACGCCCCCATGGCGCTGGAGTATTCGACCATCCCGGCCTACTGCCTGTCGTCTCTCGATGCGGTGGAGGACTCCCTGTACGACGCCCTTCATCGGGCCGGCTATCGGCCCGTGCGGGCCTTGCAGCGCCTCCGCGCCGTCACGTTTTCCAGGGAACAGGCCGAGACGCTTGGCGTCCGTCCTGGCGACGCGGGACTGTTGATCGAACGGCGCGGCTTCCTGCCGGACGGCCGCGCGGCGGAGTTCACCCAATCCTACTATCGCGGTGACGCCTACGACGTCGTCGCCGAACTCAACACCAATCTCTAGGCCTATCGGCGAAGGCGCCCATTTCGGCGGCTTCAGGGGCGGCCCGAGACCGTGGTCGCGCCGGCGACCGCGCCATGGCACCATCCGTGCATCTACGCCAAACTTGTGTATCGAGTTGGGAAGGCGATGATGAGCAGGGGCAAGGCTATTGCGGGAACCGTGGCGGCGTCGTTGGCGCTGCTGGCCTTCGCTGGAGCGGCTTTCATTCGCGAAACCCCCAGTTCCGCGGCCCAGGACGCCTCGCGGGCCTGGTTCTCGATTGGAGTCCTGCTGGTCTGCGCCGTCCTGTTCCTGATCGCCAGGCGGCGTTCGAGCTACTGAACGGATCGGCGCCCCGCGCCTGGCGAGCAGACGCCGCCTCGATCCGTGATCAAAGCCTGGAGCGTCCAGTTCCTTTCGCCGTTCAGCGCAAAAGCTTCTCGAGGCGGGCCGCCCAGTGCGCGAGGTCGTTTTCCGCCTGGCGGGCGATGTGCTTGAGCGCGATCAAGGCGGCCTCGAAGCCCTCGTCCGCCGCGCCGATCTCTTCCAGCCGGCTGGCCGCCGCCCCAAGGCGGTGCAGGCCCAGCATGCCCGCCGAACCGGCCGTCTTGTGCGCCTCGGCGACCAGCGCCTCGCGCGACACCCCAGTGAAGCGCCCCGCCAACTGGTCTCGCAACAGGTTGACGAATCTCAGCGTCGCTTCGGGGCCCATCGACTCCTCGAACGCGAACTGCGCCTCGACATCGATGGCGCCGGCCCCCTCGTCCCCTTCCAGCGGCGTGCGGACCGCGACGGGCTCCGCCGGAGCCTGGAACGCCGCGGCCAGCGTGCGCTCGAGATCGGCGGGCGAGAGCGGCTTGAGCAGGTGCCCGGTCATGCCGGCGGCCAGGCAGGCCGCGACCTGCTGCGGCGTTCCGCTCGCCGACAGCGCCACGATGGGCAGGCTGTCGAAGCCCGCGGCCCGGATGGCGGCGGTGGCGGCCAGCCCATCCATCACCGGCATGTGGACGTCCATCAGCACCAGGTCATAGGTCGCGTTCGACAGGGCTTCGACGGCCTCCGAACCGTCGCAGGCGAGGTCGACGACGCACCCGTGCTGTTCGACCATGATCTGGAAGAGCTCCCGGTTCAGGGCCACGTCGTCGCAGACGAGCACGCGCTTGCCGGGGAACATCGCCCGCCCCTTGACGGCCTTCTCGTGACCCGTGGGCAGGACGCCGCGCTGCAGGGCGATCTCGAACCAGAAGGTCGAGCCTTCGCCCGGCGCGCTCTCCACCCCGATTTCGCCGCCCATGAGTTCGATCAGTTCGCGGGAGATCGCCAGGCCCAGGCCCGTCCCGCCGAAGTTTCGCGTGATGGCGCCGTCCGCCTGCGAGAAGCGCTTGAACAGCATCGCGATCTTGTCGGCGGGGACGCCGACGCCCTGATCGATCACCCGGACCTTCAGTCCGACCGTCGCATCTCCCAGTCGCGACACGGCCACGTCCACCGTGACCGATCCGTCCTCGGTGAACTTCACGGCGTTCGACAGCAGGTTCAGCAGCACCTGGCGCAGGCGATACTTGTCACCCATCACGACGCCGCCGTCATCTCCCGTGACCGCCAGCCTGACGCGCCTGTCGGCGGCCTGGGGCTCCACCATCGACAGGGCTTCCGAAACCAGGTCTCCGACCGAGAATGGCCTGGATTCGAGCTCCACGGCCCGGGCCTCGAGCTTGGAGAAGTCGAGCACGTCGTTGATCAGGCTGTTGAGCGCTTCTCCCGCGCCCCGCACCAGCAGCACCCGGCGGCGATCCTCCGGCGAGAGATCGGGGCTCTCGGCCAGCAGGCGCGAGAAACCGATCACCCCGTTCAGCGGCGTGCGCAGTTCGTGGCTCATATTGGCCAGGAACTCGGCCTTGGCGGTGTTGGCCGCCTCCGCGGCGTCCTTGGCGGTCGACAGCTGCGTGGCCATCGCCGCCAGGGTCAGGGTTTGTCTTTCCAGCGCTTCCTGGGCCTCGACGCGCGCCGTGAGGTCCTGGACCTGAGCGATGAAATGGAGCGGCTGGCCATCCGCCTCGCGGACCAGGGAGACGGCCAGATTGACCCAGACCGGCTTGCCGTCGCTGCGCAGATAGCGCTTGTCCATGACGTAGCTGGAAATTTCGCCCGCCAGCAGTCGGCGAAGGTGCAGAAGATCGAGATCGAGGTCGTCGGGATGGGTGATGTCCTGGAACGTCAGGGCCAGGACCTCCGCCTCGGCATAGCCCACGATCTCACAGAAGGCGCCGTTGACCTTGCTGAAGCCGCCTTCGAGGGTGACGAGGGCCATGCCGATGGACGCGTGATGGAAGGCGTTCTCGAACAGCTCCATCTGCGCCCTGCGCTCGGTGATGTCCTGCATCAGCGCCGTGAACTGCCAGCCGTCGGGGCCGTCGGTGGCGCTGATCGTCAGCTCTATCGGAAAGATTTCCCCAGACTTTCGGCGCGCCGGCATCTCGATGCGCTGATCCAGAACGACGCCCCGGTGCGCCTTGAGGAACCTGCGCATGCCCGCCTCGTGCGCGGCGTGATGTTCGGCCGGAATGATCAGCTCGGTCAGGGGCTTGCCCAGCGCTTCGGCGGCGCTCCAGCCGAAAGTGGTCTCGGCGAACCGGTTCCAGTCGGCGACCTTGCCGCTCTCGTCGATGGTGACGATCGCCTGATGGGCGTCGGCGATCACCCTTCTGGCGCGGGCCTCGCTGGCTTGCAGATGAGCTTCCAGCGACTTCTGCTCGGAGATGTCACGAATGACGGCCACCATCTCGGCGGGTTGGCCGGCCTTGTCGCGCACGAGCCGGAAGCGGGTCTCGACCCAGACCGGATGGCCGTCGCGGTGCATCGCGCGATGCTGGACGGCGACCTCCTCGCGACCGGCGGACATCTGGGCGAAGGCGTCCAGGACCAGGCGCCGGTCCGGTTCATAGACGAACGCGTCCGCCGTCCGGCCCGCCATCTCGCGCGGCTCATAGCCCAGCAGGGTCTTGATCGCCGGCGAGATGTAGCTGCTGGCGCCGTCCAGCGCGATGCGCGTGACGACGTCGGCCATGTTGTCGGCCAGCAGCTTGTAGCGGCTCTGGCTCCTTCGCACGCTCTCCAGGGCGGCGCGGCGGTCGGTGACGTCCTGGATGACGCCGAACAGCGCCGTCACCTTCCCCGTCTCGTCCAGTTCGGTGGTGGCCCGGGTCAGGACCCTGCGGACCGCGCCGTCGGGACGCACGAGCCGCAGCTCATGCTCGAAACCGCCGCGTGTCGCGATGGCCAGGGCGACGGCGCTGGTGACGGTGGCGCGGTCGTCCGGATGAAAGAATTGCAGGCGATCGACGGCGTTCGGATCGAACGTCTCGCGATCCACTCCGTGGATCCGGTAGATCTCGTCGGACCAGGTGACCAGCCCGGTCCTGAGATCGCTTCCCCAGTGACCCACGCCCGAGATCGTTTCGGTCAGCGACAGCAGCCGCGTCTGCTCGGCGAGCGACCGCGCGTCGCGGGCATGCTCGAGGCGATCGACCACCATCGCGGCCAGGGCCTTCAGGTCGTCCAGCGCTTCCGGCGCGGGGCGTCCGCGAGCGACGCTGTCGATCACGCATAGCGTGCCGAGGTTGTGGCCATCTCGGTCCGTCAGCAGCGCCCCCGCGTAGAACCGGATGTGAGGCGGTCCCGTGACCAGCGGATTGGCGGCGAAGCGCGGATCCTCGAGCGCATTCTCGACGACCATCACGCCCTGGGGCGGCAGGGCCAGGGCGTGCGCGCAGAAGGCCTGCTCTCGCGGCGTTTCGCAGACGTCCAGGCCGATTCGCGACTTGAACCATTGGCGATCCTGGTCGATCAGCGAGACCAGGGCGATGGGCGTTGCGAACAGGCGCGCGGCCAGGGCCGTGATCCGGTCGAAGGCGAGCTCCGGCACCGTATCGAGGATACGGAAGGCGTGCAGCGCGGCGAGGCGTTGGATCTCCAGCATCAGGCCCGACCCTGGATCCGGGTTCGGGCCGGTCCGACGAGCACGAACATCCAACCGGGCGCCCGCCTGGTGGGATGCGACCAGGCGGCGGAATGACAACGGACGACGGCCGATTTCGTCATGACGTCGTGAACCCCTTTCGCGTCATGGTCCCCCAGCCCTGCGCGCCCGTCACGAACTGCCAGGCCCCGCGGACGCGCCAGAAATTGTTGATCTGGCGGTAGCCGAAGTTTTCAAGGATGGCCGCGCCCATCAGGATCAGCAGGCTCTTGGAGTCGGGAAAGCGTCTCAGCTCCACCTCTTCCAGCGCCAGGGCGCCCACGCTGATCACGACACCGAAGCCGAACGTCACCGCCAGCATCGCCCAGAGGTAGTCGGCCGACAGCAGGCCGATGAACCAGAAGGCCGGGATCAGCACGTAGCCGAAGATCTCGATGATCGGTCCCAGCACATCGACCAGGAGGATATGGCCAAAGCCGATCAGGCCGATCCGGCCGTAGCGCGGGTTCAGGATCATGTCCCAATGTCGGAAGAAGGTCTCCAGCGCGCCCCGATGCCAGCGCGCCCGCTGTCGGGCCAGCACCGCCCAGCTCTCCGGTGCCTCGGTCCAGCAGACGGGTTCCGGCGTGAAGCCGATCCGGTAGGGCTTGCCCAGACGGCGGAAATGCTTGTGGAGCTTGATCACCAGCTCCATGTCCTCGCCGACCGTGCCGTGGCTGTAGCCGCCGACGTCCAGCACCGCCTGGCGTCGGAAAAGGCCGAAGGCGCCCGAGATGATCGTCAACGCCGAAATCCGGCTCCAGGCGAGGCGGGCCATCAGGAAGGCGCGCAGATACTCCACCGTCTGCAGCAGCGCGAGCAGGTTGCGTGGCGCGCCGACCTCGACCACGCGCCCGAAGGCGATCTTGCAGCCGTTGGCGATGCGGATGGTGCCCCCGACCGCGACGGTCCGCTCCGGATCGTCGACGAACGGGCGGACCGCGCGCAGCAGGGCGTCGGGCTCAAGCAGGGAGTCGGCGTCCATCGAACAGACGATCGGCGCGCGCGACAGGTTGAGGGCGGCGTTGAGCGCATCGGCCTTGCCGCCATTTTCCTTGTCGATGACCAGCAGCCTGGGTTGCTTGGCGCCAGCGTAAAGACCGCGGATCGGCGCGCACGGCGCGGTCAGGTGATGATGGCGATGGGTCGGGGTCAGTTCGAACGCGTCCACCAGAACCCGCAACGTGTCGTCCTTGGAACCGTCGTTGACCACGACGACTTCGAAGTTCGGATACTGCAGCGCCAGCAGCGACCGGATGCTCTCCACGATGGTCAGGGCCTCGTTATAGGCCGGCGCCATCAGGGTGATCGGCGGCGCGGCGTCCGCGAAGCGCCGCCAGAGGACGGCCGGGGCGCCGATCGACGGATCCTGCGCCAGCGCGCGCGCGGCCATAAGCAATTGCCAGAGGTACAGCGCATTCTGCAGCAGCCCGGTGACGATGACGACCACGGCGATGGTCTTGGCGACGCCGACAAGCCAAAGCGCCAAGTCATTCAGCCAGGTCATGCCGCGCCGCCCTCGGCCAGGGCCAGCTCCGCCGCGCGGTGCGCCAGCGGACGCTCGCTGCCGGCGGCCTGCCGCAGCACGACATGTCCTTCGCGCCCCAGGGCGTACAGCGCCTCGCCGGCCCGGAACCGGACCCACCATTCGGGGTCGCCGAGCAACCGGTCCAATCCCGCCGCCAGGCGCGAAAAGCCAGCCAGGCCGGCCGCTTCGGCGGCCGCCGAACGGACGATCCAGCTCTCGTCCTCCATGGCCCGGGCGATCGCGCCCTCACCCGCCGGATGCTGAAGACGTCCCAAGGCCCGCACGGCGGCGGTCCGCGCCTCGAGATGCGCATCGCCGGCGGCCACGATCAGGGAGGGCACGGCCTGATAGTCGCCCGCGAAGCCAAGGGCGTCGAGCGTCAGGGCCCGTAGCATCGGCGACAGGTCGGCGCGATCGAGCGCGGCCATGCCGGCCTGCGGGTCCTTGGCGACGACCTGGCGCAGCAGCTCGGCGTAGAGCCGAGAGGCTTCCAACTCCCCGGCCACCGCGTAATCGAGCAACCGGCCGATGCTGGGCGGCGCGCCCGCGTCGGCCAGGGCCTTGATGGCGGCCATCCGGACATCCGGGCGGGCCGTGCCAATGGCGCGACGGATCGCCGACCGCGCCTCGTCCCCGCCCAGCGCGGCCAGCGCTTCGAGCACGGTCGATCGACCCGCCCGCGATCCGCGGTCCAGTCGCGCCGCCAGCACCTCGACCAGACCCAGCGCGCGCAGCTGCCCCAGGACCCGATCCTGGTCCGCGCCCCTGATCAGTCCCTGAAACTCCAGCAGCGCATCGGACATCAGCCGCGCCCTGCGGACGTAGGGACGTAGCGTTTCGATCGCGCCGGGAACGTCACGAAGCAGGGCCGACAGCCCCTCGATCACGGCCCGCCGCCCCACCGCCAGACGGCCGGCCCTGCGTTCGTTGATGAAGCGCAGGACGATCAGGCCGCTCATCCACGCCAGCGCCATCGCCACCAGGACCAGGGCCGTCAGCCATATGGCCGCGAGGGGGGCCATCAAAAGCGCGTCGTCAGGGCGACGGCCATCTCGTCGCGGTCGTAGGCGTCGCGCATCTCGTGCGTGAAGCTGAACTGCACGCCCAGGGCGGAACTGAGGTCGATAGCCGCGCCCACGGAGGCCGCCCTGACCGTCACGGTCCGCCCCGAGGAACTCTCCGGGGCATCGGCCCATCCGGCGGAAATCCGCAGGTCGTCGCGCAAGCTCCAGTCCCCCCGCACGGCGTACCCGGTGCGAACCGCGTCCTGCTCATCCAGGGTCAGGAAGGTCCGCGCGGTCACCGTGGCCCGCTCATTCCATCCTAGGACGGCATAGGGCTGAGCGCCCCGGACGTCGCCGACGGCGTAGCGCGCCCAGCCGCCATCGACGCCCAGCCGCACCGTCCAGGCGCCGTTGGCGCCCACTCGCGCCGAGCCGCCGCCGCGCAGGACCACCTTGGGCCTGTAGTCCGCGTCAGGCGTCCCGCCCACGGCGATCCAGGCGTCGCGGTTCGCGCTGAACCTCCGCGCGCCCAGGGCTTCAACATAGACGTCCTCGCGCCCGAACCGCTCGGTGCGATCGATGGAGACGACGCCGGTGTCGCGACCTTCGCGGCGGCCAAGGCTGGCGATCGTGGAGGACCAATGCCCCAGGCCGCCGGTCAACTCGCTGCGCGCGTGGCTCAGGTCCAGACGCCATGCCACGGGCTTGTCCGACCGGGCGGCCGTGACCTGCTGGTGAAGCGCGCGAACCTCGGGATCACCGCCATGGGTCGCGAGCAAGGGAGCCAACCGTCGGTCCGCGACGGCGGGACGGTCGCCAAATAGCGCCGCGCGCGCATAGGCCAGGCGCGCATCCTTGTAGTCTGGCGCCAGCGTCAGCGCCGCCTCGAGCGCCCGATCGGCCTCCGCGAACCGGTGATCGGCGATGTACGCCAAGCCCAGGTTGAGCCAGACATCGGCGTCGCTCGGCCTCTCGCGGGACAGGCGCTCGAAGGCCGCGACCGCCTCGGCGGTTCGCCCGCTCGTCCGGGCTTCGACAGCGGCGGCGAAGGTCGGGTCGACCAGCTGGATCGCGACGAGCGCCCAGGGCATCAGTCGGTTCCCACGGGGGCCAGACGACCCAGCCGGGCGACGAGTTCGTCGGGATTGAACGGCTTGGCCAGATAGTCGGCCGCCCCCAGTTGCAGGGCGCTGACGATGTCATCCTGGCGCTTCAGCGCCGTCAGCATGACCACGGTCAGGTCGCGGGTCTCGTCATCCGACTTCAGGCGCCGCAGAACCTCGAAGCCGTCGAGAATGGGCATCATGGCGTCGAGCACCAGGACGGCGGGACGCAGGGCGATCGATTGCTCCAGCGCCGCCCTGCCGTCTTCCGCCAGGGCCACGTCGTAACCGGCGCGCGTGAGCTTGTGCTCGAGGATGCTTCGAAGCAGCGGATCGTCGTCGGCGACCAAAACGAGTGTTTTTGACATCAGAACCAGCCCAGCCAAGTGACGTCGAGCCAGACTAGGCCTTCAGTATCCGAAAATCTACGCAACAATCGACAAACCACCGATCAAGCGATGGTTAATACAAAGCCGCGCATCAATAGATGCGCCTATATTTCCCACAAGATTTACAAGCTTGACTATTCAAGCGAGACACCGCAATTCACTCAATATCGAATCCACGCGCGGGGGCATTCTTGGCCGCCAATATCGGCGCAGCAGCGAATTCCTGTTCACCCCTCCCCCGCGCATCCGGCCAACAGCCGCCTCCCAGAGACAGGCCGGTCCGTTGAATCACGAAGGCCGCCCGAAGCGTTCTTCGGGCGGCCTCGCGAGCATCCTTCCCTGGAGCTTAGAACTGCATGTTGGCCCCGATGAACACCGTCCGGCCGCTGGTGGTGTCGTTCCACAGGCGGCGGGCGCCGGTCGCGCCGTACCCGTTGTTGTAGCTGTTGTATTGGGACTCGCGCTCGTTGGAGAGGTTCACGGCGTCGAGCGAAAGGCGGATCCTCGGCGTCAGCTGATAGAAGGCCGCCGCGTCGACATAGGTCGTGGCCTTGAACCCGCCGCTGTCGATCGTGTAGTCCGAGCGGTAGTTCGAGGACACCCGCGCGCCCCACTTGGCCGTCTCATAATAGAGCGTGACGTTGTGGTTCAGGTCGGACATCCCCTGGATCGGACCCTTCTGGCCGCCATAAGTCGTCTCGGAGTCGATGAAGGTGACATTGGCCACGACGCCCATGTTCTTCAGCGGACCCGGCAGGAAGAAGAAGTCGCTCTGGACGCTCAGTTCCAGGCCGGTCAGCGTGGCGTCGTTGAGGTTCACCGAGCGGGTGTAGGAGTTGACGACCGTCGAGCCCGTCACGCCCGGATAGAGCCCCTCGGCCAAGCCCGTGCTGGAATAGGGCACCCCGGTGGTGATCGTCTGGCTGGCGACCAGGCCGTCGATCTTCTTGTGGAAGACGCCGGCGGTCATCATGCCGATGCTGCCAAAATACCACTCGGCTGACAGGTCGAACTCGTCGGAGGTGTAGGGGTCCAGGTTCGGGTTGCCCGTCGATACCGTCACGCTGCCGTTGTCGACGCTGACCGTGCCGTTCATGGCATAGGCGGCCAGCGCCGGGCGGTTGATGTTCTGGGCGGCGGCGACGCGGATCTGGAACTGGTCGGACACTTCCAACACGGCGTTGAGGGCCGGCAGGACGCCGGAATAGCTCTTCTTGACCGACGTGGGCGTGTTCACCGTGGTCGTGCCAACCTTGACCGCCATGGTGCCCGACGAGGTCAACTCGGTGTCATAGCTGCGCAGGCCGATATTGCCACGCAGCGGCTTGCCGAACAGGGCTGCCTTCCAGTCCAGCTGGAGGTAGCCGGCCGTGGTGCCTTCCTCGACCTGGTAGATCGACTTGGGCGCGCCCAGGGTGCGGGTGACGCCGTAGAAGGCCAAGGCCTTGTCGAAGTCGACATTCACCCACGACTGGTCGTGGTGCTTGTCGAAGATCGTGTAGTAGCCGGCCACCCGGTCATCCAGGGTCCCCTTCTCCCAGGCCGTCTTGTTCACGTCGTCATTGGTCTGGGTGAAGCCCGAGTTCTTGAAGCCGCGGTACGAAACGCCGCCCTTCAGCGTCAGGGCGTCATTGAATTCCCAGGCGCCGTTCAGTTCGCCGTTCTTCAGCTCGGTGCTCTGATAGGTGGCCGAGAAGTCGATCTCGTGGGCCCGGTAGTTATTGGGGTCGGTGGTGTTCCACTTGTAGGTGTTGTGGCCCGTATCGCCGCGATAGTCGGTGATCAGGCCGCCAAACGCCTCGGTATAGAACTTGTCCGAGATCGGGATGTCGTAGTCCGACGTCTCCTGGCCGACATGGCCGTCGATGGTCAGCTTGTCGGTGACCTTCCATTCGCCGGTCAGCACCAGTTGGTCGAAGGTGTTCTTGGTCTGCTGGCGGCGGGTCTCAGTGGCGAACACGGTGTTGGACACGTCCGCATAGACCACCGAATTGTACTGATCATAGATGATCGAGTTCAGCACCGGCGGCGGGCTGACCAGAGTCCCCGAATGCGGCGTGGCCGCGCCCAGGATCGTCGAGTTCAGGGTGGCGCGGGTGGCCAGGCTGTTCTCGCTGCGGTCGTTGGTGAACTTGCCGTGCAGCGCGTCGAGGGTCAGGGTGACGTTCTCGACCGGCCGCCACTGCACCGCGCCCGTCACGCCCAGGCGTTCCTGGTCCGAGCCCCAGACCGTCAGGCGGTTGCCGCGCTGGAAGATCAACTCGCCGTTCATCGCCTTGGCCTGGTCGGCGGCGCTGAGGTTGACGACGTTGGCCGCCAGGGCCTTGGTCGTCGGGGCGGCGTAGGTGTTGTAGCCCTGCTCCTGGGTCTGGCGCTTGGAGTAGGCGACCGAGACCAGGACGCCGAACCTGTCGTCCCAGTTCTTGCTGAACATCGCCGCGCCGCGCGGCTGGAAGTCCTTGGTTGCGCTGTTGGTGCCGCCCTGCAGCGACAGGGCGCCCTTGGTTCCCGAATAGTCGAATGGCTTGGCGGTGTAGAGGCCGACCGTGCCGGCCATGCCCCCTTCGTCCTGCTCGGCCGAGAACGACTTGCGCACATCGACCTTCGAGAACAGCTCCGAGGCGAAGATGTTGAAGTCGAACGCCCGGTCACGCGAGGTCTGGCCGCGGCTGTCCATCGGCGAGTCGACGTTGCCCAGCACTTCCATGCCGTTCAGCTGCACGCGGGTGAAGTCGGGACCCAGGCCGCGCAGCGAGACACGACGGCCCTCGCCGCCTTCGCGGTTGATGGCCACGCCCGGCAGGCGCTGCAGCGATTCGGCCAGGTTGAGGTCGGGGAACTTGGCCATGTCCTCGGCGACGATCACGTCGGCGACGATCGCGCTGTCCTTCTTGGCCATGCGCGCCGCGCCCAGCGACTTGCGAAAGCCCTGGACCACGACCGCGTCGACCGCATTGTCAGCCGGCGGGGCCTCCGGAGCGGCTGTCGTCGCGACGTCGGCGGCCTGGGCCGATCCGACGAACAGGACCGTGGCGATGACGCCGGCCGCGGCGCTCATCACGAGCGCCTTCTTGGTAGGTGACATTGGAAACCCCCTGTACTGGCGCCGGAAGGAGAAGGCCCGAGCTGGGCGTCCGGCGAGAGGCCGGGCGTTAGGGGTGTTCCGTGACTCTCTGTTCTCGTTTCGAATAAGGGTTTGTGACGTCGGCCTGGATGGCGCCGACGCGAAACCGTCATCGGGCGCCGCTAGTCGGACCGCGACCTTCGGAGAGCCCCATGCTGAGTCTTGTCGCCGCACTCTTGATGGGCGCCAGTCCCGTCGCCGATCCGCGCATGAACGACCTGACCGCGGTCGGCACCCATAACAGCTACAAGCTGGCCATCCCGCCCGACGAGATGGCCGCCATGGTCGCCGCGCGCGGACAGGCCGCCCTGGGCGTCGATTACGCGCACCGTCCCCTGGCCGAGCAGTTGGACGCCGGGGCGCGGCAGCTGGAGATCGACGTCGTCGCCGACCCGGACGGCGGCCGCTACGCCAAGCCCCTGACGGCCTTGCGACACGGGACGGTCCTGTCGCCCGACCTCGCCGCCGCCCTGGCCCGTCCGGGTTTCAAGGTCCTGCACATGCCGGACGTCGATTTCCGCAGTTCTTGCCCGACCTTCGTCGCCTGCCTGACCCAGGTGAAGACCTGGTCCAAGGCCCACCCCGGCCACGTGCCGATCCTGATCCTGCTCAACGCCAAGGACGGCCAGGCCAGCCTGCCCGGCGGCGTCATCCCCCTGCCCTTCGACGAGAAGGCGTTCGACGCCCTCGACGCGGAGATCCGCTCGGTCTTCGACGACGCCCAGTTGATCACGCCCGACCAGGTCCGCGGCCGGCGCGCCGCCCTGCGCGAGGCGGTTCTGGCCGACGGCTGGCCCAGCCTGTCAGCCTCGCGCGGCAAGGTCTTCTTCGCCCTGGACGAAAGCCCGGCCAAGGTGGCGCTCTATCGGGGCGCTCGGCGCTCGCTGGAAGGCCGCGCGATGTTCGTCAACACCGACGAGACCTCGCCGGCCGCCGCCTATCTGACCCTCAACGACCCGGTGGCCCAGAAGGACCGCATCGCCGCCGCCGTGAAGGCCGGCTTCATCGTCCGCACGCGCGCCGACGCCGACACCTGGGCCGCGCGCGCCAACGATGTCGCCCAGCGCAGCGCCGCCCTGACCAGCGGCGCGCAATATGTCTCGACCGACTATCTCTGGGCGGATCCGCGCCTGCCCGGCGGCTACGCCGTGCGCCTGACCGGGGGCGACGTGGCCGTCTGCAACCCCGTGCGCGCGGCCGATCGCTGCGACGGCCTGGCGTTGGAATCCCTGCCCGGCGCGCCGGCGCGCGGCTATCTTTCGCCCCAGGCCCGGCCGGACCTGACGAAGATCCTGGCCCCGCCGCCCGCCGCGGGCTCGCCCCGGGCCGTCGCGGACGCCTTGGTCTTCGACCAGACCCGGGCCCTCAAGGACACGCCCCGCTGGGCCCTGGCGACCTCCGACGTCGACGGCCCGATGTATGATCATTTCGCCCAGGCCCTCGGCGTGCGGCTGACGCCCCAGGCCGCGCCGGTCCTGACCGCCCTCCTGGAACGGGCCGGCGAGGATCGCTCGGTGGTCGGGCTGGCCAAGACCCACTGGGGGACCCGTCGGCCCTATATCGGCAAGGACGCCGCCCCGGTCTGCGAGCCCCGGAACGACCACCTGGCCGGCAATCCCGACTATCCGTCCGGGCATTCCGCCCATGGCGAGCAGGTCGCGATGATCCTGGCCGAACTCGCCCCCTCGCGCGCCGACGCCCTGTACGCCCGGGGCCGCGAATATGCCGAAAGCCGCTATATCTGCGGCTCGCACACCTTCAGCGCGGCGGAAGCCGGCCTTCAGGCCGGCGCGGTGATCTATGCGGCCGAGCACGCCTCGCCGATCTTCCGCGGAGACATGGAGATGGCCCGGGCGGAACTCGACGCGGCGCTCGGCCTGGCGCCCCGACGGTGAGCGCGTCCGGAAGGCCTGCCGGTCCATAGATCCAAGCGCATCCGCTCTTCGCGAGCCCAAGCCCCCCCCCCGGGACCGGACATCCCCTTTCACGCCAGCGCAGGTTCGGTGGGAGGGGAATCGAGAATCTCAGCCTCCCGGCGGCGCCCCTTCCCCGGCTCCCCAGCGTCGCGGCGAGGATCTCAGGCCGAACCGCTGCTCAAAAAGGTCGCCGAACCTAAAAAATTCCATGGCGTCGATTTTGTCGGCGACGATTTGGATTATCCGGCGCTACTTTCCTTAAAATCTTTTTGCGAGAGAAAAACAAAGACTATTTCTCGAAATGTAACATTTGTTCACTTTCAATTTCTTTCTTAATACACACAAACCGCACCAACACGCACTCATGCTCGGACAAAAATCCCAACGAAAGCTTCAATTCTTGACAATTATGCGAAACTTTTCGCCGCGACCACACACACCTTAACCACGACCACGCCGCAGCCCGCGTAACGTCCCGAGAATTCCCCAAATTCCCACGCCTATACATCCATATCACATACGACATTTGAAACACATTCATACGAAATCGTCACAACATATATAGATACAAGATCACCCATCGCCTCTAATCAGAATATACATAAACAAGAACAACACTTATATTAATCACTCCTTCCGCATATAATTTATACTACATATCCCCCTCCCCATTCCCATGAAAACGACCGGCTTCAGCCAATGCCCCTGGAGGCGCGGTTCGCAGAAACGCCCATTTTAGATGGGTGGGACTTTTTCTTATTGAACACCTCCAATCAGCGCCAAATCGCGGTCGGATACGCACATAATATTTCAAATCCGGAAAAAATCGGACCTTGAACGACTGTAAATTACCAAGTTTATGAAACTAAACTCTAAAAATAGTACAGTTCTACTTTATAAAACGCACCACTAGCAATTGATATCGATCAACAACCCTATGCGAGCGCCACCAAATTAATCATCCATTAACGAGTTAGACTGCTCGCTGCCCCACATCTGCCACCTAAACGGGAAGTCGGTGCGATTTCACAGGGCGACAGCTCCTGAAGTCGCGACGGCCAGCGCCAGACGGAGTTCAGGGCAAAGATGATTCAAATATTGGTGGGTAATAGTGCTCGGCGTCGCGCCTTCGCGGCCATTTTCGGGCTCGCGCTCATCGGCGACATCAGCGTCTTCGCGCCGATCGCGGCCGCGGCCACGACCGCCGCGGCGGCCAAGGCGCCCGCCAATGCGGCCGTCTTTCGCGATCAGGCCGAGAAGGTCGGCGCGCGGAACTGCGCGAACCTCTATGAGGCGCTCGGCCAGGGCCTGACCCGTGGGACGGCCTTCTCGGTCAAGACCGAAGCGGACAAAACCGCCCCCGACGCCCACCTCGTCCAGGGCGTCGTGGGCATGACCTACGACCTGCCCGACCTCAAGGGGTCCGCGGGCGGGGTGCTCCTCGCCGCCCCAGCGGCGGAGGGATGTGAAGGCTACCTGGTGCGGGTGGTCCCGTTCCAGAAACCGTGCGCCGAGGTCGTCAACCTGCTTCCGGCCGGCAGCACGGCGGGCGCGGCCCTTGCGGGCGCCTGGCGATACCAGCTCGCCGGAACCCAGGGGCAGGCGCTGATGATCCCCAGCGGTTCGACCTGCGTGGTGGTGACCCTGTCCGGGATGACCCAGCGTCGGTGATCCCGCGCCCGCCCGCCGGGCGAACTCGCAAGATCGGTCGTGCGGATCGGCGCCCGCCGCACGGGAGAAGTGACCTGGGGCCAGATCGCGGCTCTCGCCGACGCCCCAAGGGCCGGCGGGCCGACATTGAGGGGTAGCGTTGCCATGAATACCTACGTGTCGAAGGATCGCCGCGACGCCGGCTTGGTGCGCAGCGGGACGGGCGGGGAAGCCGGGCGAGGCTGGTCGCAGCGTCGCCGGCTGATGGCGATCCTGCGCAAGGCCCATCAGGTGCTCGGCGTCAGGCGCAAGGGCCTGGGGCTTGGAACCTTGGGCGTCGGCGGCGGGCTGGGTCAGGCCAGCGCGGTCGGCGGCCTGGCCGTGATCATGGCGCTCGGCCTCTCGGCGCCGGCCCAGGCGCAATATCAGGCTGGCGGCGGCGCGGCGTCAGCCAGCGGCTCCATCGCCATCGGCTCCAGCTCGACAGCCTCCCAGATCAACGCCGTCGCGATCGGAACCTCAACGGTCTCGTCGTCGCAGTATACCGTGGCGATCGGTCAGGGTGCGCAGGCCACGGGCGCCGGCGGCGCGGTGGCCCTGGGCGCCGGCACGGTCTCGAACAACATCAATACGACCGCGATCGGCGTCAACGCCAACGCCACCGGGGCGGGGGCCAGCGCGCTGGGCACCGCCTCCCTGGCTTCGGGAGGCAACTCCACCGCGGTCGGCGTCGGCGCCACCGCCAGCAACAACTTCGCATGGGCGGGGGGCTACCAGTCCGTCGCGGGCGGGTTGCGCACCCTCGCGCTCGGGTACCAGGCGAACGCGTCCGGAATCGATGCGATCGCCCAGGGCAGCACCGCCACCGCGAGCCAGCAGAACGCCGTGGCGATCGGCTTTGGGACAATCGCATCGGGGATAAACTCCGTCTCCCTCGGCTCGCGCACCCTCGCCGGAGCCGGCGCCCTCGGCCAGAGCGCCATCGCCATCGGCACGGATGTGACGGCCTCCGCGGACGACGCCCTGGCGATGGGACGCGCCAGCAAGGCGACCGCCGTTTTTGCCACCGCGATCGGGACAAGTTCCCAGGCGGCGGGGGCAAGCTCGGCGGCGTTCGGCAGGTCGGCCAATGCTTCCGGCGACTTCGCGCTCGCCTTGGGCAATGGGGCCGTGTCAGGCGGACTGGGTTCTCTCGCGGCGGGCTCGGGAGCCCAGAGCACGGACGTCGGGGCCGTAGCGGTCGGCAACAACGCCGCCGCCTCCTCCACCAACGCCATCGCGGTCGGCCTGGGCTCGATCGCCAACGCCTCCGACTCGGTCGCGATGGGACGCCAAACCCAGGCGACCGCCAGCAATTCCACCGCCATCGGGCGTGAAGCGGGCGCCAGCGGCGTCGGCAGCACCGCCGTCGGCCAGGGGGCCCGGACCACCGCCCTGAATTCCGTCGCCGTCGGGGCCGGTTCGCGCGCGTCCGGGATCAACTCCATCTATCTCGGCTCCAGCACCTTCGCGACCAGCGCCAGCGGAGAAAGCGCCATCGGCATCGGCACGGACGTGACGGCGTCCCAGGACGGCGCCATCGCGATGGGACGCGACAGCCAGGCGACCGCGACCAACGCCATCGCGGTGGGTCTCCAGGCCTTCGCGGACACGGCCGACGCCGTGGCCATCGGCAACAGCTCCACCGCCACCGGCGGCAAGGCGGTCGCGGTCGGCGCGGGCAACATCGCCAGCGGCGACGGCGCGGTGGCGATCGGCGATCCCAACACCGCCACCGGCGACGGCGCGGTGGCCAGCGGCAAGGACAACACCGCCACCGGCTTCGGCGCGGTGGCCCTGGGCAACACCAACATGGTCGGCGGCGGCGGCCAGGCGGTCAGCACCCCCGGCACGGCCGCCCAGGGGGCGGTCGGCATCGGCTACCAGAACACCGTCGTCGGCCAGGGCAGCGTCGCCATCGGCAACGCCAGCAGCGCGCTGGCGGCCGGCGCTGTCGCGTTCGGCGACGCCGCCGTGGCCAACAACGCCGGCGACGTGGCGCTGGGCTCGGGATCGGTCACCGCCACGGCGGTCGGCACGGCCAGCACGGTGATCAATGGCACGACCTACAATTTCGCCGGCACGACGCCGACCCGTACGGTGAGCATCGGGGCGCTCGGCGCCGAGCGGACGATCACCAACCTGGCAGCGGGCCGGATCGCCAGCGGCTCGACCGACGCGGTCAACGGCTCGCAGCTGTTCGCCACCAACCAGGCGGTCGACAGCCTGGCCAATACGGTCAGCACGACCGCCATCCACTATGTCAGCGTCAACGACGGCGGGGTGACGGGCGGCAACTACAACAATACCGGCGCGACGGGGACGAACTCGATCGCCATGGGGGTGAACGCGGCGTCGCAGACCTCGAACAGCGTCGCCATCGGCGCCAGCGCCTTCAATCAGGTCTCGGGCAGCGACACCCAGGCGGTCGCGATCGGCGCTTCGGCGCGCACCGCCCAGACCCGCTCGACGGCGGTCGGCGCCCAAGCGGCCGCGCTTGGCACCCACGCGATCGCGCTCGGCGCCGCGGCCTCGGCAGGCACCAACTATGCCATCGCCATCGGGTCCGGACCGACGACGGGGGCCAACGCCGCCGGTGCTGGTTCCATCGCCATCGGCGGCGGCGCCGGGACCGTGCCCACCGGGACCCCGGCCTCCGCCTCCGCATCACGCGCCATCGCCATCGGGCAGAATACGACGGCCAACTTCAACAATACGGTCGCCCTGGGCTACCGGGCCACGGTGGGCAGCGTCTCCTCGGTCGCCGTGGGCGACCTGGCCACCACCGGCGCTACCGGCGTGAACGTGGCGATCGGCAATGCGAGCACGGCCAACGCCAGCACGGCGGGCGGCGGCGCGGTGGCGATCGGGCGTTCGAACACCGCCTTCGGCGACGGCGCGGTGGCGATCGGCGACCCCAGCTACGCCAGCGGGACCGGCGCCTTCACCGGCGGCGCCAACAACATCGCCAACAGCGACGGGACCGCGACGGCGACGGTCGCGAACCAGGCCAGCGGCGCGGTGGCGATCGGCAACAACAACCGCGCGATCGGCCAGGGCAGCGTGGCGCTGGGCAACGGCTCGACCGCCGGCGCGGCCGGGCTCGCGGGCAATGTCGCGCTCGGCAACGGCGCGGTGGCGACCGCCAGCGCCGGCGACGTGGCGCTGGGCTCGGGCAGCACGACCGCCGCCGCCGTCGGCACCGCCAGCACGGTGATCGGCGGGAACACCTACGGCTTCGCGGGAACCACCCCGGCCAGCACGGTCAGCGTCGGCGCCGGCGGGGCCGAGCGGACCATCACCAATGTGGCGGCGGGACGGCTCAACGGCGGCTCGACCGACGCGGTCAACGGCTCGCAGCTGTTCGCCACCAACCAGCAGGTGACGATCAACACCACCGCCATCGCCGGCAACACCGCGGCGATCACCAACCTGACCAACAACATCAGCGGCGGAACGGTGGGTCCGGTGCAGCAGACCGGGTCGGCCAATCAGCTGGCCCTGGTGGCGCCCGGGGGAACCGGCGCGGCGCCGGGCGCGGCCCAGAACCTGACCAATCTGGCGGCGGGCGCGGTGTCGGCGACCAGCACCGACGCGATCAACGGCTCGCAGCTCTACGCCACCAACCAGCAGGTGACGACCAACACCACCGACATCGCCAATCTCAACAACACCCTCACCAACATCAACACCGGCGCGGGCATCAAGTATTTCCACGCCACCTCGACCCAGCCCGACAGCCAGGCCCTGGGAACCGACTCCGTCGCCATCGGCCCCAACGCCGTGGCCAACAACGCCGGCGACATCGCGCTGGGCTCGGGCAGCATCACCGGCGTCGCGGTCGGCACGACCAGCACCGTGATCGGCGGGGTGACCTACAACTTCGCCGGCACGACGCCGACCTCGACGGTCAGCATCGGCGCGCTCGGCGCCGAGCGCACGATCACCAACGTGGCGGCGGGCCAGCTCAACGGCGGTTCGACCGACGCGGTCAACGGCTCGCAGCTGTTTGGCACCAACCAGCAGGTGACGGCCAACACCACCGCCATCGCCGGCAACACGACGGCGATCACCAACCTGACCAACAGCGTCAACAACGGGACGGTGGGTCCGGTGCAGCAGACCGGCGGGGCCAACCAGTTGGCCCTGGTGGCGCCAGGCGGGACCGGCGCGGCCCCGGGCGCGGCCCAGACCCTGACCAATCTGGCCGACGGCGCGGTGTCGTCGACCAGCGCCGACGCGATCAACGGCTCGCAGCTCTACGGCGTCAGCCAGAGCGTGGTGAACAATCTGGGCGGCGGCTCGACAGTCAATCCGGACGGCACAGTCACCGGACCGACCTACACCATCCTCGGGAGCAACTACACGACGGTCTTCGACAGCCTGACGGCGGTCGACAGCGGCCTGACCAACCTCACCAACCAGCTCACCACCATCAACAATGGCGGCGGCATCAAGTATTTCCGCGCCAACTCGATCCTGGCCGACAGCCAGGCGATCGGAACCGACAGCGTGGCGGTGGGCCCGCAGGCGGTGGCCAACAACACCGACAGCGTCGCCCTGGGCAACAACGCCGTCGCCAGCATCGACGGCGCGCTGGCGCTGGGTTCGGGTTCGGTCGCCGATCGCGCGATCGCGCCGGCGTCGGGCACGATCGTCGCGGGCATCGGCTTCGTTCCGTACAACACGACCGATGCGACGCTGCTGGGGGCGGTCTCGGTCGGCAACGCCACGACCAGCCAGTACCGCCAGATCACCAACATCGCCGACGGCACCAGCGCGCAAGACGCCGTGACCCTGCGCCAGCTGCAGGGCGCCATCGGCTCGGTCTCGGTGACCCCGGTGCAGTATTTCCACGCCAACTCGACGGCCGCGGACTCGCTGGCGGTCGGGCTGGACTCGGTCGCGGTGGGTCCGACCACGGTGGTCAACGGCGACAACGGCATCGGCATCGGCAAGGGCGCGGTGGTCCAGATGACCGCGCCGGGCGGAACCGCCATCGGCCAGAACGCCCAGGTCTCGCAGGCCGACGGCATCGCCCTGGGCACCAATTCGATCGCCAACGGCATCCAGTCGATCGCGATCGGCCCTGGCGCCAACGCCAGCTTCTCGGGCAGCGTGGCCCTGGGCGCGGGCGCGACGACGGCGGTGGGTTCGCGAACCGGCTATGCCGGCTACGGCCTGGCCACGCCGCAGAACTCGGCCGGCGAGGTGTCGGTGGGCAGCGCCGGCGCCGAGCGGCAGGTCACCAATGTCGCGGCCGGTTCGGCCCCGACCGATGCGGTGAACGTCAGCCAGCTCAACCAGGTGGCCCAGAACACGGCCAGCGCGCTGGGCGGCGGGGCGTCCTACGATCCGGCGACCGGGACCTATACCGCGCCGACCTATACGGTGGGCGGGAACACCTACAGCAATGTCGGCGACGCGCTTGGCGCTCAGACGACGGCGGTGACCAATCTCGACGGCCGGGTGACCACCGTCGAGAACACCGTCACCCACCTCGGCGCCAACGTCACGAACCTTGGCGGCAGCGTGGCGGCCGGGCTGGGCGGCAATTCCAGCTATGACGCCACGACCGGCGCGGTGACCACCAGTCTCAACGTCGGCGGCGCCAACTACAGCAGCGTCAACGCCGCGCTGCAGGCCCTGAACCAGACAGCGGCCGCGGGGTGGAACATCCAGGCCAACGGCGGCCCGGCCACCAATGTCCCGTCGAACGGCACGCTCAACGTGACCGCGGGCTCCAACACCGTGGTCACGCTCAGCGGCAACCAGCTGCAGATCGCCATGGCGGACAACCCGACCTTCAGTGGCGTGATCAGCGCCAATGGCGGCCTCACCGTCGGCCAGAACACCACCGTCGACATGGGCGGCAACGTGGTCCGCGACGTCGGGGCCGGCGCGGTGACCGCCACCTCGACCGACGCGGTCAACGGCTCGCAACTGCATCAGGTCCAGCAAGTGGCCAGCAATTCGGTGCAATATGACGCGGGCCGCAACTCGGTGACCTTCAACCCCGGCGGCCAGGCGGCGACCCTGCACAATGTCGCCGCCGGCGTCGCGCCGACCGACGCCGTCAATGTCCAGCAGCTCAATGACGGGCTTACGAACGCGATCTCGACCGCCAACGCCTATACCGACGCGCGGCTGCAGGGTTTCGTGGTCGACATGTCCAAGGCGCGACGCGAGGCCTTCGCGGGGAACGCGGGCGCGCTGGCGGCGGCCGGCCTGCCCCAGGCCTACGAACCGGGCCGCAGCATGCTTTCCCTGGGCGCGGGCACCTATGGCGGGCAATCGGCCTTCGCCATGGGCCTTTCGCGGATCATGGACGACGGCCGCACCATCCTCAAGGCGGGCGCGACCTACGACACCCAGGAACGCACCGGCGCCAATCTCGGCATCGGCTTCCAGTTCTGATCCCGCCATCATTCGCTCATTCAAGGAGGACACCATGAAAGCCAGGCGCCTCGCCCTTGCGATCCTTTCGGGACTCAGCCTCGCGATCCCGGCCGCGGCCGTCGCTCGGGACACCCCTTCCCCGTCCGCCACGCCCCCCTCCCCCGCGATCTATGTGGCGACGGTCGATCCCGGCGCCTTTCACGAAGTCCCGGGCGAACGCGACAAGCTGGGGGTGACGGTCAGCCCCGCGTCCGTGCGACTGATCACGCCGGGAGTCGACAAGTTCAGCATCTATCCCTTGCTCGGCCCGCCGCATTTCGCGGAGAGCGTCCGGCGTCGGTGGAACTATGTCCTGTTCTTTCCCGTCGCGCCCGGCAGCGTGGAGCGGGTACGTTGCCGGATGGAGATTCGCTTCACGCGGCCGCGCGGGCGCTACAACGTCACGGTCTCCGAGGTGGTCTGGCAGGAGAAATCCTGCGTTGACCGGGTCGCGGCGGCGAGCTGATCGGGCGAGGACGATATGCGTTTAGTCGGGGTGCTGGTCATCGGCCTGGTAACGACCTTCGCCGCGCCGACGTCCGCCCAGACCTTCGGACCGCCCATCACCGGCATGTGCCTGCTGTCACGCGTCGGGGCGATCGGCGCCTCGCGCGCCGGCCAGTCGATGCAGGCCCAGCTGCGCCAGCTGCAGACTTCGCTGAGCAGCGAGCTGGCGCAGCGGCGGGCGTCCCTCGACGTTCAGCGCAGGGCGCTCGAAGGGCGGCAAGCGGCGATCGCCCCGATCGAGTTCCAACGACAGCTGGCGAGCTTCAATCAGCAGGCCCAGGCGCTGGAGCAGCAGCAGAACGCGCGGTTCATCGCCGCCCAGACCCGGGGCCAGCAACAGGTCGACCGTGCGCTCAACGACGCGCTCAGCCGCGTCATCACCCGCAGCGCCTGCAGCGTGGTGATGGAACGCGACAACGCCTATGGCTGGAACAATGCGATGGACATCACGCCGGCCACCGCCCGCGAAATGGACGGCGTCCTGCAGGCCGTCACGCTCCAGTAAGGGCGCCAGCCCCGCCAGCCCCTTGCCCGCCGCCCGACGCCGGGTGATAAACCCTATTCACCTCGTAGGATTTCACCTTGGCGTCCACCCCACCGATCCTGGCCGTCGTCGGCGCGGGCTTCAGCGGCGTGATGACGGCGCTGCACCTGCTTCGCCAGCCCCGGCCGGTCAAGGTGGTCCTGATCGAGCGGCGCAGTCCGATCGGACTGGGCGCGGCCTACGCCACCGACGATCCGGCCCACCGGCTCAATGTCCGGGCCGGCAACATGAGCGCCTGGCCTGATCGGCCCGAGGATTTCGTCGCCTGGCTGAAGGCGCGCGGCCTGGACGTCGAGCCCGGCGGCTTCGCGACACGCGGCGACTACGGCCGCTACCTGCAAGGCCTGCTGTCGTCGCTGGCCGAGGGTCCGGACGCCGTCGGCCGCCTGCTGATCGCGCCGGACGAGATCGCCGCCATCGCGCCGACCAGCCGCGGCTGGACCCTGACCTGCGGCATGGGCCGCACGATCGCCGCCGACGCCGTGGTGCTGGCCCTGGGCAATCCGCCGCCGCGCGCGCCGGCGCCGGTCAGTCCGGAACTGGAGGCCTCCGACGCCTATGTCGCCGATCCCTGGCGCTGGGATCCGAACGCCCTGGTCGAAGGCGCGGGGCCGATCCTGCTGCTGGGCAGCGGCCTGACCATGGTCGACGCGGCCCTGTCGCTGGATCGCGTCGCGCCGGGCCGGCCGCTGGTCGCCCTGTCACGGCGCGGCCTGACGCCGCGCGAGCACCAGGGCGCCCCGCCCTCGCCCCTGCCCGCCCCTCCGCCGGCGGCGCTGTCGCCGGTCCAGGCCCTGGCCTGGCTGCGCGAGGCGGCCGAACGTCACGGCTGGCGCACCGCGGTCGACGCCTTGCGGCCGGCGACGCAGGACCTGTGGCGCGGCTGGAGCCTGGCGCGGCGCGCCGCTTTCCTGCGCCATGCCCGCGCCTTCTGGGACGTCCATCGCCATCGGCTCTCGCCGCAGGTCGCCGATCGGCTGGCGCGGATGCGGGCCGATGGCCGGCTGCGGGTGCTGACTGGCAAGCTGGAACGGGCCGACGTGCTGGAAGGCGGACGGGCCGGACTGGTCTGGCGACCGCGCGGCGAGAGCGACACCTGGCGCCTGGAGGCGGACCTGGTGGTCAACTGCACCGGACCGTCGGCGGACGTCGAACGCTCCACCGAGCCGCTGATCGCCGCCCTGGCCGCCCGCGGCCTGATCCGCGCCGACCCGCTGCGCCTGGGGCTGGACATCGACGCCGAGCACCGGGTGATCGACGCCGGGGGAACGGCGCGGGCCACCCTGTTCGCCGTCGGACCGATCACCCGAGGCGCGCTGTGGGAGATCAACGCGGTGCCGGACATCCGCGTCCAGGCCGCCGAGGTGGCCGCGGCCGCGCTCAGAGCTCTAGCGCCGCCTGGTGGATGAGCTCCGACAGCTTGGCGATCGACGGGTGCGGCGCCGAGCCGACGCGACGGACATAGGCCACCTGCGGCACCGCCGGCAGCCCCGCTTCGATCGGCGCGGCGCGGGGCCGGAACAGGGCGGTCCGGCAGGTGACGGCCAGGCCGGCCTCGACCGCCGCGCGCAGGGCCGAGAGGCTTGGCGTCTCCAGGGCGACACGGAACGGCCGCCCCTCGCGCTCCAGCGCCGCCAGGGCCGCGTCGCGGAACCGGCACGGCGGCGCCAGGATGGCCAGCGGCAGCACCGCGGCCTGGACGAGGTCCGGATCACCATGCCAGACCATCGGCGCGACGCGGGCCGCGTGCGGATCGTCGGCCGCGCCCATGCACAGCACCACATCCAGCCGGTCGCCGTTCAGCAGGTCCAGCAGTTCCGGCGACCCCGCCACCCGCACCTCCAGCTGGACGTCCGGATTGAGCTGGCTGAACCGGGCCAGGACGCCTGACAGCAGGGTCTCGGCGAAGTCCTGGACCAGCCCCACCCGCACCGGCCCCACCAGGGCGTCGCCGGTCAAGGCCACCACGGCCCGGTCGTTCAGCGCCAGGATCTCGCGGGCGTGGCCCAGCAGGGCCTGGCCGGCCGGCGTCAGGGTCAGGCGACGGCCGTCGCGATGGAACAGCGGCGTCAGCACCGTCTCCTCCAGCCGCTTCATCTGCAGGCTGAGCGCCGACTGGGTCACGAACACCCGCTCGGTGGCCTTCAGCATCGATCCGGAGTCGACGATCGCCACGAAGCTTCGCAGCAGTTCGGTCGGCAGATTGGTGGCCATGGGGTTCGCCTATAAGAAACTCTGATATGACCCCTGAGGATAAGTCTATTGATCCAGTAGGGTTTCAACGCCTTTCTCTCTGGAGCAAAGGCGTTCGCGCCGCAACGGTTCACGGGACGGCTCACCCTCATGTCTTTGGCGGTCACCCTTAGAAATTCTCAAGCACGACCATGGCGTTGGCCGCGCCTGGCGAAGGCGCGATGGCTGTCGCCGACGCTCCTCCTGCTGCTGTGGGAGGCCGGGTCGCGAACGGGCCTGGTGCCGGCCCGCGTGCTCGCCGCCCCGTCCGCCGTGGCCGAAACCTTCTGGGCGATGACCCTTTCGGGCGAGTTGCCGGCCAATCTCCTGGTGTCGCTGGGCCGGGCCGGCGCGGGCCTGAGTCTGGCCCTGACCGTCGCCGTCACGCTGGGCCTGATCTCGGGCCTGTCCCGGTGGGGCGAGACCCTGGTCGACCCGCTGATGCAGATCAAGCGCACCTTGCCGGTGGTGGCCCTGACCCCGCTGTTCATCGTCTGGTTCGGCATTGGCGAGGTCCCGAAGATCGCCCTGATCGCCACCGCCGCCGTCTTCCCGCTGTACCTGAACCTGTTCGCCGGCATCCGCGGGGTGGACGTGCGGCTGGTCGAGGCGGCCCGCAGCTTCGGCCTCTCCGGCCGCGACCTGATCGTCAATGTCATCCTGCCCGGCGCCCTGCCCTCGTTCTTCGTCGGCCTGCGCTATTCGCTGAGCATCAGCGTGGTGATGCTGGTGATCGCCGAACAGATCAACGCCCAGGCCGGCCTGGGCCACCTGGTCAACAACGCCCGCGACTTCATGCGCACCGACATCATCGTCGTCTGCCTGCTCGTCTACGCCCTGCTCGGCCTCGCGGCCGACGCCCTCGTCCGCACGCTGGAGCGCAAGGCGCTGGCGTGGCGCCCCAGCCTCGTGGAGCAATGACCATGGCCCAGCCCCGCATCCGCGCCGTTCCGGCCGCCGCCGCGCCCGAGGCGCCGACCGTGCGCCTGAGCGGCTTCACCCGCCGGTTCGGCGACAACGTGGTCATCGACGGTCTGGACCTGACCATCGCGCCGGGCGAGTTCGTGGCCCTGCTGGGCGCCAGCGGGTCGGGCAAGACCACCCTGCTGCGCACCCTGGCGGGCCTGGACCCCGTCGGCGGCCAGGACGTGACGACGCCCGACGCCCGCGCCGTGGTGTTCCAGGACGCCCGCCTGCTGCCGTGGAAGAAGGTCTGGCGCAATGTCGCCCTGGGCCTGAAGGACGGCCCCGGAAGGAAGGGCGAGGTTCGGGTCCGGGCCGAGGCGGCGCTGAAGGAGGTGGGTCTGGGCCACCGCCTGGACGCCTGGCCCGCCACCCTGTCCGGCGGCGAGGCCCAGCGCACGGCCCTGGCCCGCGCCCTGGTCCGCGAGCCGGCCCTGCTGCTGCTGGACGAGCCGTTCGCGGCCCTGGACGCCCTGACCCGGCTGAAGATGCACGACCTGGTGTTGTCGCTGTGGCGCGAGCACCGCCCGGCCGTGCTGCTGGTCACCCACGACGTCGACGAGGCCATCGCCCTGGCCGACCGTGTTCTGGTCCTGGACCGGGGCAAGATCGCCGTCGAGGAGCGGATCGCCCTGGAGCGTCCCCGTGCGCCCGACGCCCGGTTCCACGCCGTGCGTCGCCGGCTGCTGGCCCATCTGGGCGTCGAGGCCCCCGCCCCGCAGCCCGCGCCCGCGCCGGCCCTGGTCGCCTTCCCGACCGGCGAGGTCGTGCTGTGAGCGCCGCCACGGCCTTGCGGGTAGCCGAACCGCCCGCCCTGCCCGATCTGGACGCCATCCTGCCGGGCCTGACCGCCGCCTTCGCCGCCACCGCCGCCGTCCACGACCGCGAGGCCCGCTTTCCGACCGCCAATTTCGAGGCCCTGCGCGAGGCCGGCCTGCTGGCCCTGACCGCGCCGCGCCGCCTGGGCGGACTGGAAGCCGACCTGCCGACCGCGCTCAAGGTGGTCTCCGCCGTCGCGCGCGGTGAACCGGCCACGGCCCTGGTGCTGGTCATGCAGTACCTGTTCCACGCCTCGGTCGAGGGCCGCTCGGGTTGGCCCGAGCACCTGAAGCAGCGGGTGATCGGCGAGGCGATCAGCGACGGCGCCCTGATCAACGCCTTGCGGGTCGAGCCCGACCTGGGCACGCCGGCCCGAGGCGGCCTGCCCGGCACGATCGCCCGCCGCACGCCCGAGGGCTGGCGGATCAGCGGCCGCAAGATCTACTCCACGGGCTCGACCGCCCTGACCTGGTTCGTGGTCTGGGCCCGTTCCGACGACGCCGAACCCCTGGTCGGCGGCTGGCTGGTGCGGGCCGGCGCGCCCGGGATCACCATCGAGGAAACCTGGGACCATTTGGGCCTGCGGGCCAGCGCCAGCCACGACGTGGTCTTCGACGACGTTCTCGTCCCCCTCGACCACGCCCTCGATCCACGGCCGGTCGGCGCCCCGCCGCCCTATCCGGCCAGCTTCGCGGCCTGGTCGGCGGTGCTGACGGCGGCGATCTATGACGCCCAGGCTCGCGCCGCCCGCGACTGGCTGGTGGACTTCCTGGCCGACCGCAAGCCGGCCAACCTGGGCGCGGCCCTGTCCACCCTGCCCCGCTTCCAGGAGGCGGTCGGCGACATCGACGGCCTGCTGCTGTCCAATCACCTGCTGCTGGACGCCGCCGCGCGTGGCGAGGTCGGCGGGGTCGAGGCCGGGCTGGTCAAGCACCTGGTCACCGAGAACGCCATCAGCGTGGTCGAGAAGGCCCTGAAACTGACCGGCAACCCCGGCCTGACCCGCCACAACCCGCTGGAACGCCATCATCGCGACGTCCTGTGCGGCCGGGTTCACACCCCGCAGTCGGACGTCGTGCTGACCAGCGCCGGCAAGGCGGCGTTCGCCGCCCGGGAAGGCGCCAGATGAGCCGCCTGGTCGTCGCCAGCCAGCTGCCCGAGCTGTTCAACAGCGTCTTCGCCCAGCATGTCGGCGACGCCGAGATCATCGCCGTGCCGCCGGGCCTTGCCGCGCCGCTGCCCGCCGAGGCCAAGGTCCTGGTCGCCGCCCCGTTCCGCAAGGCCGGCGGGGCGCTGCCGGCGCAGCCGCCCAAGGGCTGGCCCTATGACGTCGAGTGGGTGCAACTGGTCTCGGTCGGCATCGACTTCTATCCCGACTGGCTGTTCGACGGACCGGTCGTGACCTCGGCGCGCGGGTCGTCGGCCGTGGCCCTGGCCGAGTTCGCCCTGGCGGCGATCCTGGCGCAGGCCAAGCGCCTGCCCGACATCTGGATCGACAAGGCCGAGCGCTGGGCGCCGCAGCCGCTGAAGCTGGTCGCCGGCACGACCCTGGGCCTGGTCGGGTTCGGGGCGATCGGCGAGGCCCTGGCCCCGCGCGCCCAGGCCCTGGGCCTGCACGTCGTCGCCACGCGCCGATCGGACAAGCCGATCCCGACCCCGGGCGTCGAACGGGTCGCCGACCTGAAGACCCTGTTCGCCCGTAGCGACCACGTGGTGCTGGCCGCCCCCGCCACGCCCGAGACCCAGCGCCTGGTCAGCCGCGAGGTGCTGGCCGCCGCCAAGCCCGGCCTGCACCTGATCAACATCGCCCGCGGCGCCCTGATCGACGACGAGGCGCTGCTGGAGGCGCTGGACGACGGCCGCGTCGCGCTGGCCAGCCTCGACGTCACCCACCCCGAGCCGCTGACAGAAGGACACCGGTTCTACACCCACCCCAGGGTCCGGCTGTCGCCGCATACCTCGGTCCATACGCCCGACACCCGCATCAACCTGGCGACCCGCTTCGCCGAAAACCTCGCCCGCTTCCGGTCCGGCGCACCCCTGGCCGACGTCGTCGACCTGTCGCGCGGCTATTGAAGGACACCGCCATGACCGCCATCAGCCCGGCGCGGGCTTTCCAGGCCCAGGGCCCCCACCCCGCCAAGATCGAGACCGTTCTGCCCGAGTTCGGCTCGCGCGAGCTGCCGCGCCAGCCGACCCATGAGCAGGAGCGGCTCTATCGCAAGCAGCGGCTGGCCGCGTCGTACCGCCTGTTCGGTCGTCATGGCTTCGACATGGGCGGCGCCGGCCATATCACCGCCCGAGACCCGGAACTGACTGACCACTTCTGGGTCAACCCGTTCGGCGTGCACTTCTCGCGGATCAAGGTCTCCGACCTGATGCTGGTCAGCCACGCCGGCGACATCGTCCAGCCTCCAGCGAAGGCCCCCGCGCGACTGAACCGCGCCGCCTTCGCCATCCATTCCCAGTTGCACGAGGCGCGCCCGGACGTGGTGGCCGCCGCCCATTCGCACTCGCTGTACGGCAAGGCCTGGTCGGCCCTGGGTCGGCTGCTGGATCCCCTGACCCAGGACTCGGCGGCCTTCTACGACGACCACGCCCTGTTCGAGGACTTCTCCGGCGTAGTGCTGGACACCAGCGAGGGCGAGAAGATCGCCAGGACCCTGGGCTCGAAGAAGGCCGTGATCCTGCAGAACCACGGCATCCTGACCGTCGGCCAGTCGGTCGAGGCCGCCGTCTGGCGCTACCTGGCCCTGGAGAACGCCTGCCAGACCCAACTCCTCGCCGAGGCCGCGGGCCCGACCAAGCCGATGCCGCCCGAGGTGGCCAGGCATACCGCCGGCCAGGTCGGGAGCGAGGCCGGCGGCTTCTGGGCCTTCCAACCCTATTGGGACGTGGTCACCGAAGAAGAGCCGGACCTGTTCGACTGATGACCACGCTCGCGCTTTCCCGCCGCCACCTGCTGGTCGGCGGCCTGTCGGTCACCAGCCTGGCCGTCGCCGGCCTGGCCGCCTGCTCGCCCGCCAAGCCCGCCAAGCCGGCCTCGCTCGAAGACCTCACCCTGAGGGCGGCCACCTATCGCGGCAACCTGGAGGCCTTCTTCCAGTCGGCCGGCGTCGCCGAGACGCCCTACAAGCTCGCCAAGTCGGAATTCGCCAGCGGCAACCTGATCGCCGAGGCGATCAACGCCGGCGCGCTGGACGTCGGCGGCATGAGCGAGATCCCGCCGATTTTCGTGGCCGGCGCGCCCGGCAACCAGGTCCGCATCGTCGCCGTCCTGCAGGGCGACGTGAACAACCAGGTCGTGCTGGTTCCCAAGGGCAGCAAGGCCCGAACCTTCGCCGACCTGAAGGGCCAGCGCATCGGCTATGTGAAGGCCACGACCTCGCACTACATCCTGCTGCGACTGCTCGACGAGGCCGGCCTGACCTGGGCCGACATCAAGCCGGTGGCCCTGTCGCCGCAGGACGGGCTGGCGGCCTTCTCCAGCGGCGCGGTCGACGCCTGGATCATCTATGGCGTGATCGTCCAGCAGGCGCGCCAGGCCGGCGCGCGGGTGCTGCGCACGGCCAAGGGCATCCTGTCGGGCAACTATCTGATCGCCGCCGCCCGCGAGGCGCTGGACGATCCGCTCAAGCGCCAGGCCCTGGGCGACTATCTGGGCCGCTACGCCAAGGTGGCCGATTGGGTCAACGCCGACGGCGCGCGCTGGGCCAAGGTCCGGGGCGAGGCCACGGGCGTCCCGGCCGAGCTCTATCTGCGGGAATTCCAGGAGCGCAGCGGCCCGACCCGGCTGATCAAGGTCAGCGAGGCGGCGATCGCCTCGCAGCAGGAGGTCGCCGACGCCTTCGCCACGGCCGGGCTCATCCCGGCCAAGGTCGACGTCCGCCCCCTGTGGGACGACCGGCTGAACAGCGCCCTTCCCGATGGTTAGAAATGCTCAACCAACATATTCGCGCTCGCGATATGAGATGATCTGCAAGTCTATAGATTTTATATGGATTGAGACGTCATCACTATTCGACCCTTATCCTCGATAACAAGAACGGGGATAATGATGTCGCGACGCTTTGCTTTTCTGTACTGGGTTTCCGGAACATCCGCCTTGGCCCTGACCGGCGCCGCCCAGGCCGCGACGCCGACGGCCGCCGGGGTGGATGCCGACGCCGCCCCGATCGTCGAACAGGTGGTGGTCACCGCCGAACGCCGCGCCACCGACCTGCAGAAGACCGCCATCGCCATCTCGGCCTTCAGCCAGCAGTTGCTGGCCGACCGCAAGATCGACAGCATCCGCGACCTCTCGGGCCAGATCCCCAATTTCAGCATCAGCCGCGTCACCATCAGCCACACCACCCAGACCTACGCCCTGCGCGGCGTGGGCGAGGCCGACCCGATCCAGGAGCCGGTGCTGGCGGTCTATGTCGACGACGTCTACATCCCGCGCCAGATCGGCTCGATGGTCGAGTTCAACGACCTGGAACGCGTGGAGGTGCTGCGCGGCCCGCAGGGCACGCTGTACGGCCGCAATTCCAGCGCCGGCGCCCTGCGGATCATCACCCGCGATCCGGGCGACGCCTTCCGCGCCAAGGCCGAGGTCGGGCTGGGAAACTACGGCGCGGTCGATGTGCGCAGCCTGATCGAGGGTCCGCTGGTCGCGGGCAAGCTGGCCGGCAGCCTGTCCTACATCCACCACTCGCGCGACGGCGTCACCTTCGACCCGACCCTGAACCACGACGTCAACCGCATCGACCTGGACGCCTACCGCGCCAAGCTGCGCTGGACGCCGACGGACCGGCTGGACGTTCTGTTGACGCTGAACGCCCTGAGGGACCGCAGCGACACCCGCAGCTATGTGCCGGTCAGGCAGCCGAACGGTGAGCACCGCACCGACCGGTCCTATTCCGAGGTCGAGCCGACCCAGGACCTGGACCAGATCAGCGGCGCGCTGCGCGTGCAGTATACCCTGAACGACAACCTGAAACTGAAGTCTGTCACCTCGTACGGCGGCTTCAACCTCAACCCCGTCGCCTACGACAACGACGGCGAGGCGGCGCTGATCCAGAAGAACCTGATCCACTACAACGACCAGTACGTCACCCAGGAACTCCAGCTGAACGGCGACTACGGCAGGCTGACCTTCACCAGCGGCCTGTTCTACCTGCATGAACGGTTCTTCGTGCAACGCGACGGCTACAGCCGCAGGAACGCCCAGCCCACCGACCCCGTCACGACGCCCGGAAACTACGGCTTCGCCCGCGCCCACAACATCACCAACACCGACGCCTACGCCGTCTTCGGCGAGGCCAGCTACGCGCTCAGCGACCGCCTCAGCGTCACCGGCGGCCTGCGCTGGACCAACGAGGAGAAGGATTTCACCTTCGACAACAAGGTCTTGAACCTGCAAGGTCAAGTCGTGGGCCAGTCGATCGCCGGCCAGGCCGACAAGGTCTTCTCGGCCGTCACGCCCAAGCTGTCGGTCCAGTTCCAGTGGACGGGCGATGTCCTGCAGTACGTGACCTGGTCCAAGGGCTTCAAGTCGGGCGGCTTCGACAACCGCGCCACGCGGCTGGACCTGGCGACCCGCCCCTTCGCGCCCGAGAATGTCGACACCTACGAGACCGGCCTGAAGACCGAGCTGTTCGACCATCGCGCCCGGGTGAACCTGGCCGCGTTCTACAACGACTACAAGGACCTGCAGGTCAGCTACAGCGACCCGGCCTATCCGGGCAATTCGGTCCGCGCCAACGCCGGCAAAGCCCACACCTACGGGGTGGAGCTGGAGACCGACCTGCGCGCCACCGAACGCCTGAGCGTCCAGGCGTCGGCCGGCTACCTGTTCGCGGTCTATGACAAGTACAGGAACGCCGGCGGCGTCGGAGTGAACGCGGACGGCCACCGGCTGCTGAACTCGCCACGCTGGAGCCTGTCGGGGGGCGTCACCTACGACCTCCCCATCGAGGTCCCCGGAAAGGTCCGCCTCGGCCTGAACGCCCAATACCAGACCAAGACCTATTTCAACGCCCTGCAGCGCCCGCAGGACGAGGCGCCGGCCCAGACCTTCCTGAACGGCGTGGTCACCTGGCAAACGCCGGATCCGCGCTGGAGCGTGGTGCTGTCGGGTCGCAACCTGCTGGATTCCGACAAGCCGGTCAGCGTCACCTACACCCCGGCCACCGGGGTCTACTACCAGAACTATCCGGACCCGCGGACCTGGCTGGTCACGCTGAAATACGCGCTGTGATCCGATGAGCGCGCTTCGCCCCGCCCCCCGACTGCACAGGCTGGCCGACTTCGTCGGCGCCCTGGGCGTGCTCGTCGACCGGACCCAAGACGAAGACCTGATCCTCGCGGAGGGCGGGCGGCTGCTGGCCGGGCTGATCGCCCGCGACGACTGGCTGCCCGACGCCTACGCGCAAGCCCACCCGACCCGCTACCAGCAGTACCTGCTGCATTGCGACAGCCGTGAGCGGTTCAGCGTCGTCAGCTTCGTCTGGGGGCCGGGCCAGGCGACGCCGATCCACGACCACACCGTCTGGGGCCTAGTCGGCGTGCTGCGCGGGGCCGAGCTGTCGCAGCGGTTCGCCCGGCGCGACGCCGCCTTCGCCGCCGTCGGGCCGGTCCACCGGCTGGAGCGCGGCGAGGTCGAGGCGGTCTCGCCGACGGTGGGCGACGTCCACCAGGTGACCAATGCCTTCAATGACCGCGTCTCGATCAGCATCCACGTCTACGGCGGCAACATCGGCGCCGTGCGGCGCTCGACCTACGACGCCGCCGGACGGCCCAAGCGGTTCATCTCCGGCTACGCCAACACCACCCTGCCCAACCTTTGGGACCGCTCGAAGGTCCTTACCGAGGTCGCCCCATGACCCTGCTCACCGTCACCCCGCGCGAGGTCCGCCAGGACTGGATCGCCCGTCGCGAGATCGCCCTGCTGGACCTGCGCGAGGAGGACCCCTTCGCCCGCGCCCACCCGCTGTTCGCCTCTCAGCTGCCGCTCAGCCGGCTGGAGCTGGAGATCCTGGACCGGGTTCCGCGCAGGGACGCCAGGATCGTGCTGTACGACGACGGCGAGGGCCTGGTCTCTCCGGCCGGCAAGCGGCTGGCGGCCCTCGGCTACACGCAAATCCGAGCGCTGGAGGGCGGACTCCAGGCCTGGCGGGACGCCGGCTACGAACTGTTCCAGGACGTCAATTCCTACAGCAAGGCGTTCGGGGAACTGGTCGAGGCGCGGCGTCACACCCCGTCCCTGCCCGCCCAGGAGGTCCAGGCGCGGATCGACCAGGGCGCCGACCAGGTGATCCTCGACGCCCGCCGGTTCGAGGAATACGCCGTGATGAACATCCCGGGCGGGATCAGCACGCCGGGCGCCGAGCTGGTGCTGCGGGCCCGCGAGCTGGCCCCAAGCCCCGAGACCACGATCATCGTCAACTGCGCCGGCCGCACCCGCAGCCTGATCGGCGCCCAGTCGCTGCTGAACGCCGGCGTGCCCAACCCCGTCTTCGCCCTGCGCAACGGCACGATCGGCTGGACCCTGGCCCAGCAGCCCCTGGAGCACGGCCAGGCCCGCCGCTTTCCGGCCGTCTCCGACCAGACCCTGGAGGAGGCTCGCGCCAAGGCCCGCGACGTGGCCTACCGCGCCGGCGTCCGGCGGATCGACGCCGAGGGCCTGGCGGACCTGGCTCAGGACCGCAGGCGCACCCTCTACCGCTTCGACGTGCGTACGCCCGAGGAATACGCCGTCGGCCACCTGCCCGGCTTCCGCAGCGCGCCGGGCGGCCAGCTGGTGCAGGAAACCGACGTCTTCGCCCCGGTGCGCGGCGGCCGCATCGTCCTGGCCGACGACCTGGGCCCTCGCGCCGACATGAGCGCCTCCTGGCTGGCTCAGCTGGGCTGGGACGTCTACGTGCTGGACGGCGGCTTCGACGGCGACCTGGAGACCGGCGCCTGGCGGCCCAGCCCGCCGCCGATCCCGACGGTCGAGACGATCAACCCGGACGACCTGGCCGTGGCCCTGGGCGACGGCGCGGTGGTGGTGCTGGACCTCGCTCCCAGCCCCGTCCATCGCAAGGGCCACGTCCCCGGCGCCTGGTTCGCGATCCGCGCCCGCCTGGCCGAGGCCTTCGAGCGCATTCCCGAGGGCCTGCCGATCGTCCTGACCTCGCCCGACGGCCGCCTGGCCCGGCTGGCGGCGGCCGAGGTCGAGGAAATCTCCGACCATCCGGTGCGCGTGCTCGACGGCGGCACGGACGCCTGGGCGAAGACCGGCCGCCGTCTGGACACCGGCCTGGTCCGCGCCGCCTCCGATCCAGAGGACGTCTACAAGCGGCCCTATGAGGGAACCGACAACGCCGCCGGGGCCATGCAGGCCTATCTGGACTGGGAGTTCGGCCTGGTCGACCAGCTGGCGCGCGACGGCTCGCACGGCTTCTTCGTGATCTGAGGCGCGGCGATCATGTCCCTGAAACTCTATTTCGCCCCTGGTTCCTCGGCCTTCGCGCCGCTGATCGCCCTGGAGGAATTGGGCGTCGCCTACGAGGTCCATCCCATCGACCTGGCGGCCGGCGAGCAGCGTCAGCCGGCCTATCTGAAGGTCAATCCGCGCGGGCGGGTGCCCACCCTGGCGGTCGACGGCGAGCCGGTCACCGAGGTGTTGGCGATCCTGACCTACCTGGCCCACGCCTATCCCCACAGCGCCCTGCTGCCCCTGGCCGACCCACTGAAGCTGGCCCATGCCTACGAGGTGATGAGCTGGTTCGCCAGCACGGTGCACGTGGCCTTCTCGCAGATCGCCCGCCCCGAGCGCTTCGCCGACGACGACGGGATCAAGGCGGCCCTGGCCACGCCCGGCGAAGCGCGCTTCCACCGCACCCTCACCGACATCGAGCGCCTGGCCCAGGGCCCGGGCCCCTGGCTGATGGGCGAGGCGTTCAGCGCGGTCGACGCCTACGCCCTGGTGATCTGGCGCTGGGCCGAGCGTCGCCAGATCGACACCTCCGCCTATCCGGCCTGGAGCGCCAAGGCCGGCCGCGCCCTGGCCCGCCCGTCCGTCCGCCGCGCCCTGCGCAAGGAAGCTTCTCCCAGGGGCGGCCTGATGAGATCGCCTGATCAAGCCCTTGAGAAAGCCTCGCTTTCCTAGCCGCCGCTCATCCTCGAAACTCTTCCAGACACAAGATCGGAGCCTCCCATGCCCGTCGAATTCATCGGCTATATCGGCACCCAGCATCAGTCCGAAATCCACCCGCCCCAGGGCCCGGTGATCGACCGCGACTATGTCGAGCGCGTCGCCCGCGCCCATGACGAGGGCGGCTTCGACCGCGCCCTGGTCGCCTTCGGCTCGACCTCGCCCGAAAGCCAGCTGGTGGTCGCCCACGCGGCTTCCGTGACCCAGCGCCTGGGCTTCATGATCGCCCACCGCCCCGGCTTCACCGCCCCCACGGTCGCGGCCAGGCAGCTGGCGACACTGGACCAGTTCACCGGCGGCCGCGTGGCCGTGCACATCATCACCGGCGGCTCGGACGACGAGCTGGCCAAGGACGGCGACCACCTGACCAAGGACCAGCGCTACGCCCGCACCAGCGAATACCTGGACATCGTCCGCCAGGAATGGACCAGCGAAAAGCCGTTCGACTATCGCGGCGACTACTACAACGTCGTCCAGGCGTTCGGCGGGGTGAAGCCGCTGCAGAAGCCGCAGATCCCAGTTTATTTTGGCGGCTCGTCCGAGGCGGCCATTCCGGTGGCCGGCAAGCACGCCGACATCTTCGCCCTGTGGGGCGAGACACAAGGACAGGTCGCCGAGACCATCGCCCGGGTGCGCCACGCCGCCGCCAAGCACGGCCGGCAGGTGAAGTTCTCCCTGTCGCTGCGGCCGGTGATCGCCGGGACCGAGGAGGCCGCCTGGCGGCGGGCCGACGACATCGTCGCCCAGACCAAGGCCCTGCGCGAGACGGCCGGCCTGCCCACGACCGGCCACACCCCGCCCAACGCCGGCTCCCAGCGCCTGCTGGAAGCGGCCAGGCAGGGCTCGCGCCTGGACAAGCGCCTGTGGACCGGCGTCGCCGCCGTCACCGGCGCGGCCGGCAACTCCACGGGCCTGGTCGGCACGCCCGAGCAGGTGGCCGACGCCCTGCTCGACTACTACGACCTGGGCGTCTCGACCTTCCTGATCCGGGGTTTCGACCCGCTGGACGACGCCGTGGCCTACGGTCGCGACCTGATCCCGCTGGTGCGGGAGCTGGTCGCCCAGCGCGACGCCCATCCGGCGGCCGCGGCGGGCTAGCCGCCGTGGCTCCGCTCGACATCGATCCGCGCTGGCTGGGCGACGCCGCCTGGCCGGCCGCCGCGCCGTTCGCCGACGCTTCCTCCGGCGCGGAGCCGCCCTACACGCTCCACGCGGCGCCGATCGCTCCCCCGGTCGCGCCCGAGGCGTTCAAGGAGGCGCTGGCCCGGCTGGCCAGCGGCGTGGCGATCATTTCCTGCTGGGACGGAGCCCCGCACGCGGAGCGAAGCCCGCGCGGCCTGCTGGTCAGCTCCATCAGCGGCCTGTCGGTGGACCCGCCGCGCTTCCTGTTTTGCGTCCGCAAGGAAGCGTCCAGCCATGACGTCCTGGTCCGGGCCGAGCATTGCGGCGTGGCGATCCTGGCCGAGCACGACGAGGCCGAGGCCTTGCGCTTTTCGACCTCAGGCCTCGGCCACGAGCGTTTCAATCCTGGGCGCTGGCGGCTGGCGGCCGATGCGCCGCCGACCTATCGCGGCGGCCTCTCCACCACCGCCTGCCGGATCGAGCAGCGGATCGACACCGGGACCCATACCGTGTTCATCGTCGCGGCCGCCTCGGTGAACCTGTCGCCGGGCCTTCCGCTCGTCGCCCACGACCGGTCGTTTCGCCGACTGGCGCCCTGACCCCTCCGCCGGCCGGGCGGGGCTGATGGCGGAGCGAAGGCGGTGGACAACGGGGCATGCCAGGGAACCTTTTCCGCCGCACTTTGCTAAGACAGGGCCACGCTTCGCGGCGTCGGCCCGATCCAGCGGCCCTTCCGCGCCCCAGGGGGTTTTTCTTGAACGACGGCACGGATCGTCCCCCGCCCGACGAGGCGCCCACGATGACGCCGCCCTGGCTGGCCCCGGCGACGTCGACCTCGGAAGCGCTCAGCCGGAACCAGGCCCAGTTGCAGGTCCTGACCGACGCCATGCCGCAGATGGTCTGGTCCACTCGGCCCGACGGCTTCCACGACTACTACAACGCCCGCTGGTACGAGTTCACCGGCGTCCCGGTCGGCTCGACCGACGGCGAGGCCTGGAACGGCATGTTCCATCCCGACGACCAGGCCCGGGCCTGGACCCGCTGGCGCCATAGCCTGGAGACGGGCGAGCCTTACGAGATCGAATACCGGCTGCGCCATCACAGTGGCGAGTACCGCTGGACCCTGGGCCGCGCCCTGCCCGTTCGCGACCGCGACGGGACCATCGTCCGCTGGATCGGCACCTGCACCGACATCGACGCGGCCAAGCGCGCGGCCGAGGACAACGAGCTGCTGAGCCGCGAGCTCAGCCATCGCATCAAGAACATCTTCGCCGTGATCTCGGGCCTCATCGGCCTGTCCAGCCGCAACGCCCCCGAGGTCCGCCCCTTTGCCAAGAGCCTGCAGGACCGCATCGCCGCCCTGGGCCGGGCGCATGAATTCGCGCGCCCGCACAGCGAGCGCTCACGCCCCGAACTGGGCGGCTCGACCCTGCATGGCCTCCTGGACGAGCTGTTCAGGCCGTATCCGGCGTTCGACGAAGATCGGATCACGATCGCCGGCGACGACGTGGCGATCGACGACCGCGGCGCCACGCCCATCGCCCTGGTGTTCCACGAGCTGGCGACCAACGCGGCCAAGTACGGGGCGCTTTCCACGCCCGCGGGCCGGATCACGATCGACGTGGCGCGCCAAGGCGCCGCCCTGGTCATTCGCTGGCGCGAGCTGGACGGCCCGCCGGTCGCCGGACCGCCGATCCACACCGGCTTCGGCACGCGCCTGGCCGAGATGAGCATCGAGAACCAGTTGGGCGGGGTGGTCCGACGCGCCTGGTCGCCGGACGGCCTTCAGGTCGAGATCGAGGTGCTGGCCAACCGCCTGAACCGCGAGCCTTCGACCAGCTAGAGCATCGCGTGGAAAGCGGGAACCTAGGCGGCGCGGCGGGTCAGCATCAGGCCGGCCGGCGGCGCCGGCAGGGTCACGCGGTCCCCGACGCCAAGGGCGTATTCCAGGGCCGCGGCGATCAGGTAGTGCGGGCACGGCTTGCTGATCACCCCGATCACGCCCGGCAGGTCGGTGTCGACCACCATGCGAGGATTGGCGGTGACGAACAGCACCTTGACGGCGAAGTCCTCGACCAGTCGTCGCGCGATCAGCGGACCGGTCTCGCCGTCGCGCAGGTGGACGTCGACCAGGGCGATGTCCGGTCCGGCCCGGGCCAGGCCCATCGCCGTCTCAAGGTCCTGGGCGATGCCCGCCGAGACATAGCCCAGTTCCTCTAGCCCGGCCTCGAGGTCGGCCGCCACCAGATATTCGTCTTCGACAATCAGGACCCGTGACTTGGACATGTCGGCAATACGGCTGAGATTGGGAAGCGTTCCATCCCCTGTGTCGAGCTTCCGACATTGCGTCTTCCGCGCAACAGGCGCCGCGGCGCGTTCAGCCCGCTTGAGGGCGACCTGGTCGCTCGCCTCCCCGATCGCCGGCTTATCGCGGCGCGGACGAACGACGGGTCTGGCGACGGGCAGGAACGCCTCGAGGAAACGCCAGGCGGGTTCGTCATGGTCAAGGTGGTGGGTCAGCAGGCCCAGCGGCTGGTCCCACGCGCCCTTCGCCCGGCGTTCGGCCAGCAGGCGGCGGGCGCGCAGCAGGAACCGGACCGCGCCCCGAAAGCGCGCCTTGGGTTTCCAGCGCATGACGTCCAGGTGGGCGTCCAGCGGTCCGGCTCGGCGGCGCTCCGCATCTCGCCGTAGCAGGACAGGCCCAGCCCCTGCAGGACCAGCGCCCGTTTCAAGGTCGGATGGGCGTTGTTCCAGGGGGCACGAACAGGCGCGGCGTTACACCGGCGCGGCGGCGATCGTGATCGGCGCCGCGAAGCGGGTGGACAGGGCCAGCAGGCGGTCCAGGGCCGGCGGCCTTCCAGCGGGCCAGTTCCGGCCCGATCACGCCAAGCCCAGGGAACCTCAGAACTCTCTTCACGCTCGCGCGCGAAGCCGCGCCGACCATCCTAGAAGGCGCGTGAAACCACAAGGCTCCAGGTGCGGGGGCGCAGGGGCGTGACCTGGCGCACCTGGCCGAAGCTGAACGGATTGCCATAGGAGAACGTGTCGCTGGAGGCGTTGGCCGGATTGGTGACCGCCAGAATCCAGCTCCAGTCGCGCACCGCCAGCTCGGCCGACAGGCGGCCGGTGACATAGCCGCCCATCGACGGGGAAAGCCGGCGATCGAAGGTCAGGCGCGAGCGGCCGACATATTCCAGCTCGCCGGTCAGCACCAGGCGGCGCGCGTCGGCCAGGCTCCGCTCATAGCGCGCCATGAAGCCGGCCGAGACGTCCGGCACGCCGGGCAATTCGCTCTGGGCCACCGACGCGAAATTGGGATCCACCTTGCTCAGGCGCGGGCGATTGAACAGCGCACTGGCGTCCAGGGTCAGGCCGAGGGCGGCCAGCACCGTCGCCTCGACCTCCAGGCCGGTGTTGCGGCCGTCACCGACATTGGCCGTGTAGGACAGGCCCGAGCTCAGGTACTGGTCGGTCTGGATGTTGGTCCATACGTCGTGGAACAGGGCCGTGCGCAGGACCATCCGCCCGCCGCCGGGGCGGAAGCTGGCCCCGATCTCGTAGTTGCGCAGGTGGTCCGGTTTGAACGAGCCGCGCAGCATCGACGGGGCGATCAGACCACCTGAATTGAACCCGCCCGAGCGATAGCCTTCCGAGGTCAGCAGATAGACCAGCCCGCCGCGCCAGGTCCTCTGCAGCGAGAGTTTTGGCGAGACGCCCGTGAAGCGCGCCTTGCGGTCCAGCCTGCGCGACTGCCCCGGAGCCGGCGCCTCCACCGCCGAGGTGGTGTGCACCGCGCTGCGGAAGGCGCGGCCGCCCAGGCTGGCGGTCCAGCCGCCGCCCAGGTCGTAGGCGGTCTCGCCATAGAGGGCCAGCTCGCGTCGCCGGTCGCGACGGGCTTCCAGATAGATCAGGCGCGAAGGCTCGGACACCGTGCGCGCCCGCAGTTCGCCATCCGAGTCCTCGAGGCTGGCCAGGCCGTAGACCCCGAAGAGCCAGCGGAACCGGTCGGTGTCCGGCGACGACAGGACCGCGTCCTCGACCAGCAGCCGCACCTTGCTGGCCTCGTCGAACAGGCCGACGTCGACCGAGCCGCCCCCCGCGCCGTTCAGCGCCGCCGTGGCGTCGAACCGGCTGGCGAAACGGTGGCGCACATAGCCGGTCGACGACACGAACCGCCCCCAGTCCCCCGCCCCCGTGACCGTCACCGCGCCCTGCTGCAGGACGTTGTCGTGGGTCTCGCGCACCTGGTTCGCGCGCCTCTGGCCGCCCAGGCCAGGGGTCGTATACTGGCTGTCGGTGGCGTGCAGGTCCTGGCGCGCGCCGGAAACCAGGATCGACCACTCCGGATCCACCGCCACCGCCAGCGCGGCGCGGCCGCCGGTGCGGGTGGTCCGGTCGACGTTCGAGAGCCGCAGGTTGACGTCGTCGACATAGCCGCCGTCCACGTCGCCGTAGGCCGCCAGGCGAAGGGCGGCGCGTCCGGCGGCGACCGGCAGGTTGACCACGCCCTCCAGACGGCTGCTGGGCGAGCCGGACTCCGTGGCGGCGGCGCCGGCCAGCACCGATCCCGACCATTCGTCCAGCACCGGCTTGGCGGAAACGACCCGATAGACCCCGCTGAGCGACCCGCCGCCGTAGAGCGCGCCCTGGGGCCCGCGCAGGATCTCGACCCGGTCGACGTCGATCAGCCGCAGGTCCGGGTCGGGGGCGTTATAGGTCAGCGGGATGTTGTCGAGATAGGTGCCGACGGTCTGCTGGGTGCGGCCGGTGAAGGTGCCGTCCGACAGGCCTCGCAGCATGATCTTGTTGCGCGCCGCGCCCAGGTTGGTGGTGATGAAGCCGGCGGTCTGCTGGGAGATGCTGGTCGTGTCGATCGCCCCGGCGTCGCGCAACCGCGCGGCGCCGATCACGCTGAGCCCGCCGGCGGCCGCGCCCAGGCGGGTCGGACGCTTGGTGGCGGTGACGATGACGCTGTCGATGGCCGGGGCCGCGATCACCGGCGTTGGGATGGCGGCCGGCGACCTCTCGACCGACGCCGCGGGTCGCGCCCGGCGCGCCGGGCGGATGCTGACCGTGGCGTTGTCGAGAATCTCAAACCGGCACGACGCTCCGGCCGTCACCGCCTCGAGCGCCTGGCGCAGGGTGAGGACCCCGGCGACGGCCTCGCTGCGCCCCGGGCAGGACGAGGCCCCGCCCAGGGTCACTCGCGCTTGGACGCCAAGATCGATCAGGGCCTCCGAGCGGGCGTTGGCCGGGATGTTGAACCTGAAGCGCGCCGGGGCCGCGTCGGCTTCACCGGTCAGGGCCAGACTGGACGCCAGCGTCAGGACCAGGACGGAACCGGAGCGGCGCAGGCAGGCGACGGCGATCGCACCGGGACGTCCCGGATCGTCAGGCCGACCGCGAAGCTGGGATTCCGTGTCCGAAATCATCGGGCTCCAGCTCTATCCCCCTAGAGCTCAAGCTTCGCGCTTCGAACGATTCCGGGCCGGTCAGCAAGACCCTAGCGCGCCCGGATCAGGATGGCGTCGTCGGTCGTCGTCGTTCGTACCGGAAGCAGGTGCGACAGTCGGTCGACCATCGCATCCTGGTCATCGACGATCAACACGCCGGAAAGTCGCAGGTTGGCGGCCTCGGCGTCGGCCAGCTTCACCGGACGCGGGAACAGCCGGTTCATGTCGCCGGCGATCTGCGACAGCGGCTGGTCGCGATAGATCAGCCGGCCCTGCCGCCATCCCCCGACCTCTTCGACGGCCACCGTCGAGACCCGCGCGTCGGCCCTTTGGCCCTTGCGGTGGGAAAGCCCTTGCCCCGGTCGCAGTCGGATCGGCGTGGCGTCACGAGGCAGGTTGGGACGCACCTCGACCAGGCCGCGCTGGACGTTGACCGCCACCTGGCCGTCGCGATGCCGGACGTCGAACTGCGTGCCGACCACCCGCACCTGGGTGTCGCCCGCCGAAACCAGGAACGGCCGCGAGGAATCCTTGGCCACGTCGAAGAAGGCCTGGGCGTCGCCCAGGTGAACGCGGCGCGCATGGCGCTCGAACCGCACGGTCATGCGCGAGGCGGCGTTCATCTCGATCCGGGAGCCGTCTTCCAGGGCGACCGTCCTGCGCTCGCCGACGCCTGTCACATAGGTGGTCTCGTGCGCGCCCAGCAGGCCGCTGGCCGGCAGGAGGATCGCGCCCGCGACGAACGCGGCGGCGATCGCCGCGCCCGCCGACCAGATCCAGACCCGCCGCGCCGGCCGCAGCGGGACCACCTTGCCCCGGGAGGCCGTCAGGGGCGCGACGGGCTCGGCCTGGGCGAAGCGGGCGTCGAGATCCAGGCGGCCGTCGAAGGCGAGCACGGCGTCATAGGCCTGGGCATGGACCGGCGAGGCCGTCAGCCAGGCGTCGAAATCCAGCCAGTCGCGCTCGGTGACCGTCTCGCCCTGCAGGCGGACGAGCCAGTCGATCGCGGCGTCGGCGGCCTCGGCGTCGATGTCCGTTTGGGCGCGCGTCATTTCGCTCCGTCCTGACGCCAAGCCGCGTCCTCGCAAGGATAAGACGTCACCAAGGCGGCCGAACCTCCAAAACCCGTGCTGGAAACAATCGTCGTCCTCATGCCAGCTTCGCCATCAGGGCCTTGAGGGCCGCGCTCACGTGTTTCTCGACCGAACTGCGGCTGACGCCCATGGCGACCGCGGTGTCAGCGTGGCTCAGGCCTTCCAGCTTGTGAAGCTTGAACGCGCGGGCGACCTGGGGCGGCAGGGTGTCCAGCGCGGTCATCATCGCGCTCAGGCGCTGCCGGCCGGCCACGATCTCCTCGGCCGAGGGCACGTCGGCCACCTGCTGGTCGCCCAGCACCACACCCTGCAGGTTGCGCCATCCCTCGTCGCGCGCGCCGGCGCGGATCTGGCTGCGCAGGCGGTCGAGCATCAGGTTGTTGGCCATGCGGAACAGCAAGGCCGAACCGTCTCCCTCGACCTCCACGTCGCCCAGGGCCTGCACCTTCAGGTACAGGTCCTGGATCAGGTCTTCGGCTTCGCTGGCCGAGCGCAGCCTGGCGGCGAAGACGCGCACCAGGTTGGCCCGCTTCTCGCCGTACAGCCGGGTCATCGGCGTGATCGATCGAGGGTTGGCGGACAGCGCGGGCTCCAAGGACTCAAGGCTGGCGAACAGGTTGCGGCGAGATCCGAACCTAGGCCGCTGACGGGCTCCGGTCCAGCGCGCCGGACAACCCGCTGTTGCGATTGACTCGCAACAACGCTGAGCGCTAAATATTGCGAACCAGTCGCAACAATGAACGCGACGCCCGCCCGAGAGGCCGCCATGACCCCCGATCCCCTTGCGCTGCGCTGGACTTCCGGGCCGACCGTCGGCGAAAGGCTGCTCCTGAGCGCCATGCGCCAATGGGCGGCGCTGAGATCGGCGGGCGAGCACCCTACCCGCCTGGTCGCCCAGGCCCTGGCCTTTCGCGCCTCCAACCGGACCGGAGGGCTGTTCGTCGCCTGGATGCAATCGGTGGAGGCCAGCCTGCGCCGGCCGATCCAGGTCGAATGCCCGGCCTGCGGCGGCATCTCGACCGACGAGCAGCGGCTGATGGTGTCCTGCGGGCTGGCGGGAACCGCCACGGCGGCGGGCGAAGCCCTGCTCGAGCCGCTCCTGGTCGATTCCCAGCCGACCATGGTGCTCGCCCGCGCCCTGAACGCGGCCCTGCGGGTCGACGGCTACCCCCTGCCCGCTCGCCTGCGTGAAGAGCAGGCCTCTCCGCCGGCGCCCGAGCGGGCGACGGTGCACTGACAACCGCCTATTCGACGGCGAGGATGACATTGGACGGCGCGACGGACGCGACCGCGCGGTCGCCGACGGCCGGCGGCGAGGCGGAGGCCGGCACGGTCGCGACCAGGGTCTTGCCCGCCGAAAGGCCCAGGCGGATTTCGCTGACCTCGCGCCCGTCCTCGCGGTCGACCACGACGCCGGCCAGGCGATTGATCCCATCTTCGACAGGACCTTCGGACAAGACCACGAAGCTCGACTTGATCAGGGCGATCACCGGCTTGCCGACCGCCAGGCCCAGTTCCTCGCGGCTGCGGCGGGTAATGATCGAGGCGATCTCCACGCCCTCGCCCAGGTCGATCGCGACCCGGGCGGTGACCTCGCCGTCCTCGATCGCCGCAACGGTCCCGCGCAGGGCGTTGCGGGCGCTGGTGCGCAGGCCCAGGCTCCAGAACAGGTCGCCCAGGCCCGCCTCGGACGCCTCCAGGCCCGCCTCCAGTCGCGACAGGGCCGCGCCGATCTCGCGCTCGACCTCGCGGAAGGCCCGGATCACCGCCAAGCCGCGCGGCGTGACGACCGCCGCCCCGCCGGTCTTGCCGCCGGCGTTGGCGACCACGAGCGGCGCGTCGAACAGGTTGTTCAGCGCCTGGACCCCGTCCCAGGCGCCCTTGTAGCTGAGACCCAACTGTCGGGCGGCGGCGCTGATCGAGCCCAGGCCGCCGATCGCCTCGATCAGGGCGATGCGCTCCAGGCCCACCCGCGCCAGGCCCCCGCGACGCAGGACCAGGGACGCGCTCAGATCACCGTCGGTGGACATGGAAAACCTCGTGACGAAGGTGACCTGGGCCGGAAATCTCGTTATGTAATTTGTCTACATAACCGAGCGCCCTCGCGGACTGAAGGGCCGGAACCAGAGCCATGCCAAACCGCCCGCCGTCCATCAAGCTCCAGGCCCCGTAACCATGCTGGAGGTCGCATGGCTGACAGCCCGGCTGGCGGGCGTGACCACCCTCCTGCTGCTGGTGCTGTCCACCCCCCTGGCCTGGTGGCTGGCGCGGGGGCGGTCGCGCTGGAAGGCGCCGGTCGGGGCCCTGGTGGCCCTGCCGATCGTCCTGCCGCCGACCGCCCTGGGCTTCTACCTGCTGATCGCCCTGGGCCCGCAGAGCCCGTTGATCTCGCTGCTGCACCCGTTCGGGGTCCGGACCCTGGCCTTCACCTTCGAGGGCCTGGTGATCGGCTCGCTGGTCTATTCCCTTCCTTTCGCCGTCCAGCCGCTGCGCAACGCCTTCATCGCCGTGGGCGACGAGCCGCTGGAGGCCGCCGCCACCCTGGGCGCCTCGCCCTGGGCGGCGTTCGTCAGGGTGGCCCTGCCCCTGGCCCTGCCCGGCTACGCCGTCGCCGCCCTGCTGGTCTTCGCCCACACGGTCGGCGAGTTCGGCGTGGTGATGATGCTGGGCGGCGGCATTCCGGGCCAGACCGAGGTGCTGTCGATCGAGATCTACCGCCTGGTCGAGGCCCTGGAATGGGACAAGGCCCACCAGCTGGCCGGCGCCCTGCTGGTTTTCGCCTTCCTGGTGATGCTCAGCCTGCTGCTGATGGAGCGGCGCGTTTCAGCAAAAACTTCAAAGGTTTAATTCAATCTGCTCACCCCGGCGAATGCCGGGACCCAGATCCCATAGCGGTGCGGCTGATTGGACAAAGCTCAGCGCTTTTGGCCCAGCCTCAAAGCCATTCCATCTGGGTCCCGGCATTCGCCGGGATGAGCGGATAATAGATCAAAACGGCGCGTCGCCCTGGATCGTCACCCGCTCGACGACGCGCTCCTGCGGCCAGTAGTCGAGGATGGCGTAGTGCTGGGTGGCGCGATTGTCCCAGAAGACGATGGCGTTGGGCGTCCAGCGGAAGCGGACCTGGTATTCGGGGGTCTTCACCCGGTCCAGCAGGTCGGCCAGCAGCCGGGCCCCCTCGTCCTCGGCCAGGCCCAGGATCCGCGTCGTGAAGACCTTGTTGACGAACAGGTGCTTGTCGCCGGTCTCCGGATGGGTGCGGACCACCGGATGGGCCTGGACCGGATGGGCCGCCCGCAACTCCTGGCGCTTGGCCTCGTCCACCCGATAGCCGTAGCTCTGCAGGATGTCGTGCTCGGCCTTCAGGCCGGCGATGCGCTCCTTCAGCGCGTCGGGCAGGTCGCGATAGATGGCGGCGGTGTCGGCGAACAGGGTGTCGCCGCCCAGCGGCGGCATCTGGCGCATGCGCAGCACCCCGCCCATCGATGGCGCGGGCCGGAAGGTGACGTCGGTGTGCCACTTGTTGGCGACGCGGACGATCGGCACGATCTCCTCGCGCAGCTTCATGCCGTCGGCGGCCTCGATGTGCAGGATCTCCGGAAAGCCCGGCACGTGGGCGGTGACAGGATGCCCTTCCAAGCCCCCGAAATACTGGCCGAAACGGACGTGGTCCTCGTGGCTGATGTCCTGGTCGCGGAAGAACACCACCTTGTGGCGCAGCAGCGCCGTCCGGATCGCCGCCACGATTTCCGGGCCCAGAGGCTGGCGAAGATCGACGCCCGAGATCTCGGCCCCGAGCACCGGGCCGGCGGACGTCACCGTCAGGCCCGCATAGTCGGGCGTTTCCGAAGCGGCGATGGGGGCAAAGGCGTTCATGGCGTCCTCCCGGAGCGCCGCCCGTCCGTGCGGGCGGCGGTTGTTATCCAGTATCTTAGGCCTGGGATATCGACGCTCAATCCCGTTTCTTCCCGACAATCGACTACGGACACGGCTGTCCGACCTCGGGCTTTCGCTGGCGAGGGGGCTGGGGAGGCGCGGAGCGGTCCGGGCCTGGCCCGGATGACCGTGGGTTTTAGTGTGTGCGTTTCGGCTAGACCTGACCGCTCCGCGGAACCGTTTGTCTCGAGGGACGGCGACTGAGGGCTTGTTTCATCCCGATCGACGTTCCCCCTCGGACGGGCAGGATCAGGTCGCCCGGAAGGGGCCGTCGGCGACTCCGACTGATCCTGGAACAGGCCGGTTTGAACTTTCCGGCCCCGTCAACCCGACTGTCCCGCCATCGCCCGCGCCGGACCTTGGGACCTTCTGAGCCCCGCCGCCCGCCGCGATCCGATCGCCAGGCCCAGGCGGCCCCGCTCGGTTCCATCCCCATCGCCTGCTTGGGCCGGTACCAAGAGCCCTCCCCTGCGATGGAGACAGCTCTGATTGTGCGCGAGGTTTGAGGACTGGCGCGTTCGTGACGCTGCTTTTTCTTCAAGGCGTTGAAAGGGTTGGAGTTTATAGCGCCAGCGACGGGGATTGGGCGGCGTCTGTCCCCATAGCCGCCGTCCGTTCCGCCCTTGCGGCACGGCTGTCCGGTTGGGAAGACTCAAGCTTGTTGGCCTGCGACGGCGGCGGCCTCATCCTTCGACAGGCTCAGGATGAGGATTTCTACTGAACCGTCGCTGAATTCGTCCTCATCCTGAGCTTGTCGAAGGACGAGGACGCCTTGCAGGCGGACCGACCCTCAGATCGCCGTCGCCGGCAACGGCCTACTTCAGGCGCAAGGTCAGCCCGGCCACCACCAGGGTCACCGCGTCGGCGGCCTGGGCCAGGGCCTGGTGCAGCCGCCCGGCCTCGTCGCGGAACCGCCGGGCCAGGGCGTTGTCCGGCACGATGCCGAACCCGACCTCGTTGGACACCAGCCACAAGGCTCCGGGAAACCGTTCGGCCGCCTCGACCAGTCCGGCGGCCGCCGTCGCCAGGTCCCGCTCGTCCAGCATCAGGTTCGACAGCCACAGCGTCAGGCAATCGACCACGACCACGTCGTTCGCGCCCAGCGCCTCCAACGCACTGGCGATATCGAGCGGCGCCTCCAGGGTCGTCCAGGCCGGGCCACGGTCCTTTTGGTGGCGCGCGATGCGCTCGGCCATCTCCGAATCGAAGGCCTGGGCCGTGGCGACCATGACCAGCCGGCCCCCGGTTTCCGCGGCCAGGGCCTCGGCCGCGCCCTGGGCGAAGGCGCTCTTGCCGGATCGGGCTCCGCCCAGAACGAGGGTCAACGGCAAGATGGCCTCCAGATCGCCAGTCAGATTGACCGTGTGCGGCGCAGCATATAGTGCAGCTCTCGCGACAGGTTCCTCGAAAGAGGATGAAAAGGGAACTCGGGTGCGAAACCCGGGCTGCCCCCGCAACTGTAAGCGGCGAGCCCGCGCGTCACGAAGCCACTGACCGTTTTCTCTCCAAGAGAACGATTGGGAAGGCGACGCGCATCGGTGATGACCCGCGAGCCAGGAGACCTGCCCGTCGCGGTCGTCCTTCGTCCGGCCGGGGTGCGCCGTACGATGGGGTTGTTTCCCCCGAGGCGACATCGTCAGGCCGGCCCGGATCCCCGGGCCAGCCTTCGTTGCCGCGCACGGAGGATCAACATGCGCTCGATTTCCGCCCTGGCCCTGATGGCCGCCCTTCCCGCCCTCGCCCTTCCCTTGCTCGCCACGCCGGGCCTCGCCCAGGCCGCCGAACCGCTCGACGAGGCCAACGCCGTCGACCAGGTGGTCGTCACCGCCGGCCGCGCCGCCGACAAGCTGTCGCAGGTCCCGGTCAGCATGACCGTGATCACCGCGCAGACCCTGCGCCAGCGCCAGGTGGTGGTGGTTTCCGACCTGCTGTCGCGCACGCCCGGCGTCACCGTCACCCGCAACGGCGGAGTCGGCGGTTCAACCCAGGTGCGCATCCGCGGCGCCGAGAGCGACCAGACCGCCGTGCTGATCGACGGCGTCAAGCTGAACGACCCGTCGGCGACCGGCGGCGGCTACAACTTCGCCACCCTGCTGGCCGGCGACGTCGACCGCATCGAGGTGCTGCGCGGCCCGCAGTCGACCCTGTGGGGCAGCCAGGCCATCGGCGGGGTGGTCAGCATGATCACCAAGACCCCGGACGGCCCGCTGTCGGGCGACGCCACGGTCGAGGGCGGCTCGCGGGCCACGGCCTACGCCCGCGTCGGCGTCGGGGCCGGCGGCGACTGGGGCGGCTGGCGCCTGGCGGCCGGTTCCTACACCACGGCCGGCGTCTCCAATTTCGACGAGGCCATGGGCGGCAAGGAGAAGGACGGCTACCACAACACCGCCGTCAGCGGCCGCCTGGACCTGAACGTCACCGACGGGGCCAGCCTGGACGCCCGCCTGTCCTACGCCGCCGGGCGCAACGAATTCGACGGCTTCCCCGCCCCGCTGTTCTCGTTCGCCGACACGGCCGAATACGGCAAGACCAAGGAACTGGTCAGCTATCTGGGCGCCCGCCTGTCGAACTTCGACGGCGCTCTCAACAGCCGCATCGGCTACGCCTACACCCAGACCGACCGCGACAACTACGATCCCAGCCAGAGCCCGACCAAGACCTTCGACGCCAAGGGCACCGACAGCAGCCTGGAATACCAGGGGACCTGGACGATCAATCCGGTCTGGCGCGCGGTGTTCGGGGCCTCGACCCAGCGGTCGTGGTTCCGCACCGCCGCCCCATCCAGCTTCGACCCGAACCCGACGCCCGACCGCCACGCCGCCGGCATGGACAGCGTCTACGGCCAACTGCAGGCCAAGCCCGCCGAGGGCCTGACCCTGACCGGCGGCGTCCGCCACGACGATCACGACACCTTCGGCGGCGCCACCACCTTCCAGGCCGGCGCGACCTGGAGCCCGAACGGCGGCGCGACCGTGTTCCGCGCCAACTACGGCGAGGGCTTCAAGGCGCCGTCGCTGTACCAGCTGTACAGCGACTACGGGAACACCGGCCTGAAGCCGGAAGAAGCCAAGAGCTGGGACGTCGGCGTCGAGCACAGCGTCCTGGACGGCCGCCTGCGCGGGTCGATCACCTATTTCAACCGCGACACCAAGAACCAGATCGACTTCCTGTCCAACAACACCCCGCCCAACTTCGGCGGCTACGCCAACACGGCCAAGACCCGGGCCGACGGCGTCGAGGTGGAAGGCAGCTTCGAGGTCAACTCGAGGCTCACCCTGTCGGCCAACTACACCAACATGGACGCGGTCAACCGGTCGGCCGGGTCAAACTACGGCAAGGACCTGGCGCGCAGGGCCGGCGAGACCGCCTCGGCGGACGCCGAACTCAGCCTTCCCAACGGCCTGACCGCCGGGGTGACGATGCAGTATGTCGGCCACAGCTTCGACAACGCCGCCAACACCCGGCGGCTGAAGAGCTATGTGCTGACCGACGTGCGGATCGCCTACCCGATCAACGACACGTTCGAGCTGTACGGCCGGGTCGAGAACCTGTTCGACCAGCAGTACGAGACCCTCTACCGCTACGGGACCCTGGGCCGCGGCGCCTTCGCCGGCGTGCGGGCGAGGTTCTAGCCATGGCGACGCCGGCGGCCTTCCTCGGCCACGGCGGACGCCTCGGCGCGGCGCGGGCGGCCTGGCCGGACGCGCCGACGCCGTGGCTGGACCTGTCGACGGGGATCAATCCCTGGCCCTATCCCGTCCCGGCCCTTGCGCCGGAGGCCTGGTCGCGCCTGCCCGATCCACGGTCCCTGCGGGCGCTGGAGACGGCGGCCGCCGCGACGTTCGGCGTCGCCGATCCGGCGCGGGTGGTCGCGGCGGCCGGCAGCGAGGCGCTGATCCGCTGGCTGCCGCGCCTGTTGAGCGCGAGACGGATTGCGATCCCGGCCCGGACCTATGGCGGCCACGCCGACGCCTGGCGGGCGGCGGGGGCGGAGGTCGTCGACCCGGGCGATCCGGCGGCCGACCTGCGGATCCTGGTCAATCCGGACAATCCCAGCGGCCGCGTCCTGTCGCCCGGCCAGGTCCTCGACCTGGCCGACGGTCCGCTGCTGGTGGACGAGGCGTTCGTCGACGTCGATCCGACGCGCTCCGTCGCCCCCCTGGCCGGCGCGCCGGGCCACCAGCGGCTGATGGTCCTGCGCTCGTTCGGCAAGTTCCACGGCCTGGCCGGCGCGCGGCTGGGCTTCCTGGTCGCCGAGCCCGCCCTGGCCGCCCGCGTCCGCCAGGCGCTGGGCGACTGGCCCGTCTCGGGTCCGGCGATCGCCATCGGCCTGGCGGCCTATGCCGACCTCGACTGGGCGGCGCGGACCCGCCTGCGCCTGGCCGAGGACGCCGCCCGCCTGGACGGCCTGCTGCGCCAGGCCGGGTTCGAGATCGCCGGCGGAACGACGCTGTTCCGCCTGGCGCGCGCCGCCGACGCGCCGCGCCGTTTCGAGGTCCTGGCCCGCGCCGGGATCCTCACCCGCCCTTTCCCCTGGGACGAGACGTTGATCCGCTTTGGCCTGCCCGGCCCGCCCGCGGACTGGCTCCGCCTCGCCAACGCCCTGGAGAGCCTGAGATGAGCGACGACCTGGACACCAAGCACGCCGAAGCGATGAAGGCCCTCAAGGCCGAGCGCGACGCGATGATGCAGACCAAGACCCTCGAAAAGGGCCTGCTGCTGGTCCACACCGGCGACGGCAAGGGCAAGTCCTCGGCCGGCTTCGGCATGGTGGCCCGCCACCTGGGCTGGGGCCTGAAGGTCGGGGTCGTCCAATATATCAAGGGCAAGTGGAAGACCGGCGAGCGGCTGTTCTTCAGCAAGTTCCCCGACCAGGTGCGCTACGAGGTCATGGGCGAGGGCTTCACCTGGGACACCCAGGACCGCCAGCGCGACATCGCCGCCGCCCAGGCCGCCTGGCGGACCTCCCAGGAGATGATCGCCGACCCCAAGCTGGACTTCGTGCTGCTGGACGAGATCAACATCGCCCTGCGCTACGACTATCTCGACATCGACGAGGTGGTGGCGGTGCTGAAGGCCCGTCCCAACGACAAGCACGTCTGCCTGACCGGCCGCAACGCCAAGCCGCAGTTGCTGGAGATCGCCGACCTGGTCACCGAGATGACCCTGGTCAAGCATCCGTTCGAGCAGGGCTTCAAGGCCCAGCGCGGGGTCGAGTTTTGACCGGTCTCAGCCGCCGCGCGGCCGTCGGCGCGGGGCTGGCGACGGGCCTCCTGGGCGGCGTGGCCGGCGCGCGGGCCCTGCCCCGCGTGATCTCGCTGAACCCCTGCCTGGACGCGGTGCTGGTCCACGTGGCCGACCGCTCGCAGGTCGCGGCGCTCAGCCACTACGCCCGCGACCCGCAGCAGTCGAGCATCGCCAGGCTCGCCCTGGGCTATCCGATCACCTACGAGAGCGCCGAGGAGGTGATCGCCCTGCGGCCCGACGTGGTGCTGACCGCCGCCCATTCCTCGCCGGCCACCCGCGCGGCGCTGACGCGGCTGGGCATCCGCACCGAGCTGTTCAAGGTGCCCAACAGCTGGGCCGAGAACCAGGAGCAGATCCGGCGCATCGCGCGGGCCGTCGGCCACCCAGGGCGCGGCGAGGCGCTGATCGTCCAGGTCGAGGCGGCGATGGCCCGGGGCGCGCCGCGTCCCGGAACCCGCCCGATCACCGCCCTGGTCTTCCAGCCCAACGGCTTCGCGGCCGGTCATGGCACCCTGGTCGACGAGATGATGCGCCGCGCCGGCTTCGTGAACGTCGCCCAGCGCTATGGCCTCAGGAAATGGGGCAACGTCTCGCTCGAGCGCCTGCTGGACGATCCGCCCGAGGTGCTGCTGGCCGGCCAGGCCGCGCCCAACGCCCCAACCTGGGCCGAGCGGATCCTCAACCACCCGGCCCTGGCCGCCGTCTCGCCGCGCATGACCCGGGCGGTGTTCCCCGAACGGCTGCTCTATTGCGGCGGCCCCGGCCTGGTCGACACCGCCGCCGCCCTGGCCACCGCCCGCCGGCAGGTGCTGGGAGCCGCGGCATGACCCGGCGCCTCCTGCTGCTGGGCGGCCTGGGCCTGCTGGTCCTGCTCCTGAGCGGCCTGTCCCTGATGGCCGGCCGGGTCTGGGTGCCCTGGAGCGCCTGGACCCAGGCCGCCCAGGACCCGCGCTGGGCGATCATCTTCGAGCTGCGGCTGCCGCGGACGATCCTGGCCGTCGCGGTCGGCGCGGCCCTGGGGCTGTCGGGGGCGGTCATGCAGGGCTACACCCGCAACCCCCTGGCCGATCCGGGCGTGATGGGCGTGTCGTCCATGGCCGCCCTGGGGGCGGTGACGACCATGTATCTGAGCCTGAGCCTGGCCACGCCCTGGCTGCTGTTCGCGGCGGCGATGATCGGGGCGGTGGTCGGGGTGGCCGTCATGCTGGTCCTGGCGGGCGGGACCGGCGGGACCATCACCTTCATCCTGGCCGGGGTGATCCTCAACACCGTGGCCAGCGCCGGGGTCGCCCTGGCCCTGAGCCTGGCCCCCAGCCCCTGGGCGGCGCAGGAGATCATCAACTGGCTGCTGGGCTCGCTGGCCGACCGTAGCGCCGACGACGTCTGGCGGGCCCTGCCCTTCATCGCCGTCGGCTCGGGCCTGATGCTGATGCTGGGCCGGGCGCTGAACGCCCTGACCCTGGGCGAGACCGGGGCCAGGGCGCTTGGAATCGACCTGAACCTGACCCGGGTGCTGCTGGCCGTCGGCGTGGGCCTGGCGTCCGGCGCCAGCGTGGCGGTGACCGGCATGATCGGCTTTGTCGGCCTGATCACCCCGCACCTGATGCGGCCGCTGGTCGGCCACCAGCCGGGCGCCCTGCTGGCCCCCAGCGCCGTGGCCGGCGCGGCCCTGGTGCTGGCCGCCGACATCCTGGTGCGGCTGACGCCCTCGGCCGCCGAGGTCCGCCTGGGCGTGGCCATGGCCGCCGTGGGCGGGCCGTTCTTCCTGGCCCTGCTGATCTCGATGCGCCGGAGGCTGGCATGATGAAAGAGGCTGGCGTGAACGACCTGGTCGCCGAAAACCTGACCGTCGCCCTGGGCGGCCGCCCCGTCCTGGCCGGCGTAAGCGCCCGGTTCCGGCCCGGCGAGGTCACGGCCGTCGTCGGCCCCAACGGCGCGGGCAAGTCGACCCTGCTGGCCTGCCTGGCCGGCTTGCGCCGGCCCGACGCCGGCCGGGTGTCGCTGGACGGCGAGCCGATCCTGGGCCTGGCAACTCGCCAACGCGCCCGCCGGATCGGCTTCCTGCCCCAGACGCCGGAGGTGGCCTGGGCGGTCGATGTCGCGACGCTGGTCGGCCTGGGGCGCACCCCGCACAGCGGGGCCCGCGGCCTCGGCGACGCCGATCACGCCGCCGTCCAGGCCGCCCTGGTCCGCACCCGCATGACCGGCCTGGCCCGTCGCGACGTCACCACCCTGTCGGGCGGCGAGCGGGCCCGCGCCCTGCTGGCCCGGGTGCTGGCCGGCGAACCTTCGTGGCTTCTGGCCGACGAGCCGCTGGCCGGGCTGGATCCCGGCCACCAGCTGGACGCCGTCGACCTGATGCGCGCCTTCGCGGCCGAGCCCGGCCAGGGCGTGGTCATGACCCTGCACGACCTGGGCGTGGCCCTGCGCCTGGCCGACCGGGTGCTGGTGCTGAGGGACGGCGCCCTGATCGCCGACGCCGCGCCGCTGGAGGCCCTCACCCCCGCCGTGCTGGAGCGGGCCTATGGTGTGAAGGCCGCCATCGTCTCCGGCTCCTGGGGCCCGCTGATCGAGCTGATCGGGCGCGTGGATGACTGAGACGGCGCCCTGGCCCTGGGTCGTCGCCCTGGCCCTGGGGCTCGAGGCGGTCCTGGACTATCCGGCGGCGCTGAACCGGCGGGTCGGGCACCCGGTGGCCTGGCCGGCGACGCTGATCGGGGGACTGGAGCGACGCTGGAACCATGCGGCGGCGTCCGACCGGCGGCGCAGGCTGCTGGGCGTGGTCCTGGTCGCATTGCTGGTCGCCGCTTCCGTCGTGCTGGGCGTCGCCGTGCAGGGCCTGCTGGGCGCCAGCCTGCCGGGACTGGCCCTGGTCGCCCTGATCGCGACCGTCGGCCTGGCCCAGCGTAGCCTGCACGACCATGTCGCGGCCGTCCTGGCGCCGCTTCAGGCCGGCGACCTGTCGGCCGCCCGCGCGGCGGTGGCGATGATCGTCGGCCGCGACACCGCCCTGCTCGACGCCGAGGGCGTGGCCGCCGCGGCCCTGGAGAGCCTAGCCGAGAGCTTCAACGATGGCGTCGTCGCCCCGGCCTTCTGGCTGCTGGTCGGCGGCCTGCCCGGCCTGTTCGTCTACAAGAGCGTCAACACCGCCGACAGCCTGGTCGGCCACAGGGAAGAGCGCTGGCGGATGTTCGGCTGGGCGGCGGCGCGCGCCGACGACCTGATGAACCTGGTCCCCGCCAGGCTGGCCGGTGGGCTGCTCGCCCTGGCCGGCGCCGGCAACCGGGCCAGCGGATGGCGGACCATGGCGCGCGACGCCCATCGCCACGCCTCGCCCAACGCCGGCTGGCCCGAGGCCGCCATGGCCGGCGTCCTGGGTGTCCAGCTGGGCGGCGACGCGGCCTATGACGGCCTCCCGACGGCCCGGCCGACCTTCGGTGACGGACCGCGCCCCACCCCCGCCGACCTGGCGCGCGGCCTCGCCGTCTACCGCCGGGCCTGCCTGCTGCTCTGGCTGATCCCGCTGGCGATCGGCCTGATCGTCGTGCTCGCCCGATGACCCCGCCTCGTCTATCCAGGATCTCGCCATGACCACCCTGCCCGCCCTCACCGCCGCCATCACGCCCGTCGACGCCACGCTCGAACCCACCCTGCGGGCCCTGCTGGACGGCAAGGCCAAGCCGCCGGGGTCGCTGGGACGGATCGAGGACCTGGCGGTGCGGATCGGCTTGATCCAGAACCGGCCGGACCCGCGCATCGCCCGCACCGATCTCTACGTGTTCGCCGGCGACCATGGCCTGACCCAGGAAGGCGTCTCGGCCTATCCGTCCAGCGTCACGGCCGCCATGGTCGGGCTGTTCCTGTCGGGCCGCTCCAGCGTCAGCGCCTTCGCCCGGGCCTCGGGCGTCCGGGTCCGCGTGGTCGACGCCGGGGTCGACGCCGACCTGCCCGACCATCCCGACCTGATCGCCGCCAAGATCGCCCGCGGAACCCGCAACGCCGCCCGCGAGCCGGCCCTGACGCCGGAGCAGGTCCTGGCGGCCCTGCTCAGGGGCGCCGACATCGCCCGCGCGGCGGCCGCCGACGGCGCGGACGTCATCGCCCTGGGCGAGATGGGCATCGGCAACACCGCCTCGGCCGCCCTGGTCATGCACCGCCTGGCCCCCGCCCCGCTCGACGCCTGCGTCGGCCTGGGTACGGGGCACGACGCCGAGGGCCTGGCCCGCAAGCGCGCCGCCATCGCCCGCGCCGCCCAGCGCTCGGACGCGACCCTGCCCCTGGACGTCCTGGCCCAGTTCGGCGGCTGCGAGATCGCCATGATGGCCGGCGCGGTGCTGGGCGCGGCCTCGATGCGGCGGGTGGCGCTGGTCGACGGCTTCATCAGCACGGCCGCGGCCCTGGCCGCCGTCCGCCTGGTCCCCGCCGCCCTGGACTATTGCGTCTTCGCCCACGGCTCGGCCGAGCGCGGCCATCCGGCGATGCTGGCCGCCCTGGGCGTCCGGCCGCTGCTGGACCTGGACCTGCGGCTGGGCGAAGGCACCGGCGCGGCCCTGGCCGCCCCGCTGCTGGCGGCGGCCGCCAACCTGCTGACCGACGTCGCCGCCCTGGCCGACGTCCTGGCCGGCGGCTAGACGGGTCGGGGCCGATGCCGCGTCAGCTGAAGCTGTTCTTCTGCGCCGTGCAGTTCCTGACCCGCCTGCCGGCCCCGTCGTTCGCCGACTTCCAGCCCGACTGGATCACCCGCGCCGCCCGCTACTTCCCCCTGGTCGGGATCCTGGTGGGCGCGGTCGGGGCCGGCGTGCTGCTGGCGGCCGGACAGCTGTGGAGCGGCGTCCTGCCGGCCCTGCTGGCCGTGGCGTCGGGGGTGCTGGTGACCGGCGGCTTCCACGAGGACGGCCTAGCCGACACCGCCGACGGCCTGGGCGGCGGCCAGACCCCGGCCCGGCGGCTGGAGATCATGAAGGACAGCCGGATCGGGACCTACGGCGTCCTGGCCCTGGGCCTGGTGCTGGCGATCAAGGTCGCCGCCCTGGCGACCCTGCCCCTGGCGACCGCCGCCCTGGCCCTGGTCGCCGCCCACGGCGCCGGCCGCGTCGCCGCCGTGGCGGTCATGGTGCTGGGCCGTCACGTCAGTGACCGCGACGACGCCAAGTACAAGCCCGCGCCGGACGGGGTGCGCCCCTTCGAGCTGCTGATCGCCACCGGGCTGGGCCTGTGGCCGCTGGCGCTGCTGGGCTGGCCGGGCCTGGCCGGGGCGGCGGTCGGGACGGTCCTGGCGGCGGCCCTAGCCCTGACGGCCCGGCGACTGATCGGCGGCCACACCGGCGACGTTCTGGGCGGGATCGAGCAGGCCTGCGAGCTGGGCGTGCTGCTGGGCGTCTCGGCGCTGCTGGCGGCGCCATGACCCTGCTGGTCTGCCCGCTCAGCCAGGTCGAGACGGCGCGGGCCCTGCACCGGCCGTCGCACCTGATCAGCCTGCTGTCGCCCACCGACGACAAGGCTTGGCCCGTGTCGGAGGCCGACGACGCCCACCTGCGCCTGGCCTTCCACGACATCACCGAGCCCCGCGAGGGTCTGATCGCTCCCGACGCCGCCCGGGTCGCCCGGCTGCTGGACTTCGCCGCGGGCTGGGACCCGGCCCGGCCGATGCTGGTCCACTGCTGGGCCGGGGTCAGCCGTTCGACGGCGGCGGGTTTCATCATCGCCTGCCAACGCGCGCCCCAGCGGTCCGAGCGCGACATCGCCCAGGCCCTGCGCGCCGCCGCGCCCTACGCCACGCCGAACCGACTGTTGGTCAGCCTGGCCGACGCGGCGCTGGGCCGGGCCGGCCGGATGTCGGCGGCGATCGCCGAGATCGGCCGCGGCGCCGAGACGTTCGAAGGCGCGCTGTTCGAGCTGCCTCTTGGCAACGTCTAAGACGCGGGCCTTTCGACGCGCACGCGATAGGTGATGGCGTCCGTCGAGACCGCATCGACCTGGATGGCCAGGTCGCGGATCTGGATCGCCTTGAGGTCGGCGGGGAAGCGTTCCCGCTGCCCCATGGCGGGATGGATCAGGTCATCCACGCCGTAGCCTCGCACCTCGAACGTCATCTCTCCGGCGTCCAGGCCCTCGAAGGTGACGTCATAGACGTCGCCGGCGCTGGCCGCGGGATAGTCCGCCGCCTTGGGAACCTCGATCCCCTTGGCGTAGTCGCGTGGCGGGACCAGGGGCTGGCCCGTCTTGGCCGTCTGGCGGCGGCCGAAGGTTTCGGTCCCCGGCGCGGTGGAACGGACGATCGGCGTGGCCGGATCGGCGGCCAGACGCTCGTACACCGCGCGGGGCGCTTCGTCGTCGGCGGCGATCAGGGCGTCGGCGAAGGTCCGAACATCGATCGCGACCGCGAAGGCGCCCGCCGCTTCCCGGGCGCCGGGGTCGGCGCAGACGAAGTTCAGCTCGGCCTCGCCCAGGGTGCTGGGCTCCACCGCCGCCAGGACGGGCTTGGCCAGGCTGTCGACATCGATCTGGCGGTCGTCGCGATCATAGCGGACATTCATCCCCCACCCGCCACGGGCCTTGGCGCAGTCGGCCGCCATATAGCTCTTGGTCATGCGCACGCCGTCCTCGGCGCCGTCGACGATGACCTGGGTGTTCCAGTAGGACAGCAGGCCGCGTTCGCGCGTGATCGACGCCACGTCGACCAGCATCACCCGGTCCTGGCCCTGGTTGACGTACCACCACTCCGCCGCGCCCGCGGGGTCCACGCCCAGCGTCGCGACGGCGGTCAGCGCCAAGGCCAGCGCCGCCGACGCCCGGTTCCGAAAGATAGGGGCGTCGTCCATGGCGGTCTCCAAGGTCAGGCGGCGCTAGAAAGCGTCCGGATATCGGGAAGTTACGACCCCGACTTCGCGTAACGCGTCGCCACCGGATCGTAGCGGTCCCAGACCTGGCCGTCGCTGACGGAGCGCAGCAGCTTGACGTACTCGGCGTGCGACCAGGCCAGGGGTGTAGCTGAGTCGGTGCCTTCGCCGCGAACATAGCCGTGCGGGTTGGGGCCGATGCCGTCCCAGACCTGTTCGGGGATCAGCAGGCCCTCGTTGGCGAACAGCTCCATGGCCTTGACGTAGCGGTCGCGGATCCTCCGCACCGCCGCCACGTCCGGCTTGCCGTTCAGGCCGGCCAGGGCCAGTTCGTAATGGCCGCGCTCGCCGGTGAAGATCGGCCAGACCCGGCCGCGCTGGCCCGGGCTCATCTGGCCGCCGACGCCGTAGTTGGCGCCGGTCCTGGCGTCCTCGCCATAGCCGTCGACGTCGTAGCGCCGCCAGCCCGGAAACTCGCCCGCCACGCCCGGGAAGGTGAAGTCGTAGCGCACCCGGTAGAGGTCCTCGCGCGTGGTGTCGTCCAGTTCCGGCAGGCTGCCGACGATGGCCGGATCGTCGGCCCGGCGCACGCCGTAGCGGACCAGCTCCAGGAACCCGCCGTCGACCACCTGGTCCTTGGGCGGGGCGATCTGGCCGTTGGCGGCGCCGATCGGGGCGTGGTCGTTGGGGTCCTCGTTCTGGTTCAGGCGCACATAGTAGGTCCCGTCGCCGAACGGCCCCTTGGTGGTGACCATCCGCGCCTCGACCTTGGCCGAATAGGCGTCGGCCGTGGCGCGATAGCGGGCCGCGCCGGCCGTGTCGCCGGCCAGCTCGGCGATGTCGCCCGCCGTGACCAGGCCGGCGATGGTCGCGGCCGTGGTCGAGGGCGAATGGCCGCCCTGCTCCTCCCAGCGCTCCTGCTGGGTGAACGGCGGCTTGATCGTCTCGTGGTTCCAGCCGATCCCGACCTTGCCGCCGCCGACCAGGAAGTCGGCCGCCGGCTTGATCATCTTGCCGTAATAGACCTTGAGGTCCGCCTCGGGCAGCCAGCCCAGCTTCCACAGCTTCCAGCCCAGCATGATCGGCATGGCCGTCTGGTCCAGCTGCACGCCGACCCATTCGGTGGTCCCGTCGACCCAGGTCTTCTGCAGGAACCAGCCGCCGACGCCGCTGTTGCCCTTGGTGTCGGCCTTGACCTGCACCTGCGGCAGGTAGTGGAAGGCGGCCAATGGGGTTTCCTTGTCCCCCAGCGCCGCCAGGGCCATGGCGCACTGGTAGAAGTCGCGCGGCCAGACGGCCTTGTAGCCGGTCGAGGGCTTGGACGCGTCGACGGTGTCGCCCCACGGATTGGACAGCGAGGCGATCAGGGCGCCGGCATAGGTGCGGTCCTCCTGCACCTTCAGCATCAGGGCGCTGGCCTGGACCAGCTTGCCGCCGTCCTCGGAGGCCTCGCGCAGGCGCGGCAGCTCGGTCAGCGAGGCCAGATAGTCCTCCCAGCCGACGCGGTCGCCCTCGCCATTGTAGCGGGCCAGCACCTCGTCATAGCCGGTCTTCAGCGTGGCGGCGGCGGCCTTGTCGGCGGCCGCCGCGTCGCCACCGAAGCCGATGGCGAAGTCATAGGTCGCCTCGCCCGAGGCCTGGCGCGGCAGCTGGGCGGTCAGGACGATCGCGCCCTGGGCCGAGGCGGCGCCGGCCGGGGTCGCGGACTTCACGGCCGCCAGGGCGTCGGCGCCCAGCGGCGCGGCGACGGCCTTCACGAACGGCTGGCCGCCCTTCAGGCTCAGGAACGCCTTGCCCTCATGGGCGGTCAGGGCGGCGGGGCTGGCCGCGCCGGTGTCGCCGCCGCCGGTGTTGGCCATGTGCGGCTCCAGCACCAGGAACGGCGTCACCGGTCCCTTCAGGGCGCGGATGGTGACCCGCACGAACAGGGCGTTGCGGTCGGGGTCGGTGAAGATCCGCTTCTCGATCTCGAACCGGCCCCGCCGGTCGGTGGTGGTCACCTTGTAGGCCGGCGACAGCGGCCGGCCGGCGGCGTCGAGATGCAGATATTCGGTCTTGCTGGTGGTGTCGGCGCCCTCGACGGCCAGGCCGGTCGCGGTCTTCACGGCCACGCGGAGCTGCTTGATCTGAGCCTCGTGGATCAGGCCGTACATGGTCTCGGTCAGGGTCCCGTCGGCGATCGAGAACCACACCTTCGACACCGCGCCGGTCGGCCCGCCGTCCTTGTAGGCGCCGTCGACATAGGCCTCGTACGACGCGCCGACACCGGTCTTGGCGGCATAGGCCCAGGTGGTCGGGGTCTCGGCGCGAGCGACCGCGCCGAGGGCCGTCGCGGCGACCGAGGCCAGGGCGAGCATCTTCAGGCAACGCATGGAACTACCTCATGAAAGGATGGCGTCGATCAGGACGCGGATCAGGCTTTGGAAAGCGCTTCGGGCGACGACGCCCTGGCCGGCGACGCCTTGGGCTCGCCGATGTCGCGGACCCGGAACACGCAGGCGGCGGCCGCCAGCATCCCGGCCGCGCCCAGCCCCAGGGCCCAGATCGCCTCGCCGCCGAAGAACGCCTTGAGCAGCAGGCCCAGCAGGGTCGCGGCCAGCAGCTGCGGGATGACGATGAAGAAGTTGAAGATGCCCATATAGACCCCCATCTTCGCGGCCGGCAGCGCGCCCGACAGGATCGAGTATGGGGCCGACAGGATCGACGACCAGGCGAAGCCGACGCCGATCATCGGGATCCACAGCAGGCCCGGCTCGCGGATCAGCGGGAACGCCGCCAGGCCCAGGCCGCCCAGGCCCAGGCACAGGGCGTGGCAGGCCTTGCGGCCGACGGCGCGGGCGACCAGGGGGATCACCAGGGCCGCCAGGGCCGCCACGCCGTTGTAGATGGCGAACAGCACCCCCACCCAGTCGGCGCCGTCGTTATAGGCCCGCGAGGCGGTGTCGGCGGCGTGATAGTGGAAGGCGGCGACGGCCGGCGTGGTGTAGATCCACATGGCGAACAGGCCGAACCAGGAGAAGAACTGCACCACCGCCAGCTGCTTCATGGTGGCCGGCATGCGGAACAGGTCCTCGACCACTTCGGAGAAGCCGTTGGCGGTCCGCCCGGCGCGTCGCAGCAGACCGGCCACGACCTGCGCCAGGCCGAACAGGCCGATCATGCCGGCCAGCACGTAGAGCTCCTTCTCCAGGCGCGTGGCGAAGATCGCGGCGGCCAGCAGCAGGCCGGCCAGCGTCCAGGCCAGGCCGCCGACCAGATAGGCGCGGACGGTCCGGGTCGGCGCGTCTGCCGCCGTCGGCGTCCCGCCCTTCAGGGCCCGCTCCGACGCCTCGAAGGCCGCCAGTTGCTCGGGGCTGTATTCGCGGGTGGTGAACACCGTCCACAGCACCGACAGCAGCAAGCCCGCCGCCCCGGCGTAGAAGGCGATGTGCACCGAAGGCGGCGCGCCGCCGCCTTCGGCCACGTTGCTGACCGAGAACCAGTGGGTCAGCATCCATGGCAGGGCCGAGGCCAGCACCGCGCCCGCGCCGATGAAGAAGCTCTGCATGGCGTAGCCCGCGGCGCGCTGCTCGTCGGGCAGGTTGTCGCCGACGAAGGCCCGGAACGGCTCCATGGTGATGTTGATCGCGGCGTCCATCACCCACAGGGCGGCCGCGGCGATCCACAGCACGGGCGCGTTGGGCATGACCAGCAGGGCGGCGCTGGTCAGGATCGCGCCCCAGAAGAAGTACGGACGGCGCCGGCCCAGGCGCCCCCAGGTCTTGTCGCTGAGATAGCCGATGATGGGCTGGACCAGCAGGCCGGTGGCCGGGGCGGCGATCCACAGGATGGCCAGGTGGTTCACCTCGACGCCGAGGCCCTGGAAGATTCGCGAGGTGTTGGCGTTCTGCAGGCCGAAGCCGATCTGGATCCCGAAGAACCCGAAGCACATGTTCCAGATCTGGAAGATATTCAGCCGGGCCTTGGTCGCCATCGCTCCCCCTTCAAGCTCCGTTGGCCGGAACTTTGCGCAAACTTTTTCAGCGCTTTGTACGGGCGCATTTGCGCATGCGCCGATCCCGCTGGCAACGGAATTTCCGAGTGTTGGCGGGATTATGACGCCATCATTGTCGGAAGCATCGCGCCCGGACCGGCCAGGAGCGGCGCGCCAACGGTCGCCGAAGCGCCAAGAAATTGCAGAAATTTTCAAGACCCCGGCGAGCGGTGTCCGCCGCCCCCGGCGACGGCGCTTGAAAACCACCGCCCCGGCGCCTTAACAAAGGTCTGAAAAGATTTGCGGCAAATTTTGCAGCAACGGGCGACGGACGGGGCGGGACAGTGACCAAGGGCGCGACGCGGCTGGAAGACCTGGCCAGGCTGGCCGGCGTATCGATCTCCACGGCCTCTCGGGCGCTGAACGACAGCCCGGCCGTCAACACCCGCACCAAGCAGCTGATCTGGAAGCTGGCGCGCGAGATGGACTATCCGTTCCGGCGCTACATGCCCGCCGGCCCGATCGGCGCCGAGGGCACGATCGCCATCGTGGTGCCCCGCCCGCAGGGCCGCGAGGGCCGGCTGTCGGACCCCTTCTTCCTGGAACTGCTGGCCGGGGTCGGCGAGGCGGCGCGCGAGCGCGGCTGCGACCTGATGATCAGCCACGTCGCCCCGACCAGCTTCGAGGACCTGTCGGCGGCCATGACCACCAGCCGCGCCGACGGCGTGATCTTCCTGGGCCAGAGCTGGCTGCACACCGCCTTCAACCGGCTGGCCGAGACCGAGGGCCGCTTCGTGGTCTGGGGCGCGCAACTGCCCGACCAGGCCTATTGCTCGGTGGGCTCGGACAACCCGCTGGGCGCCAGGCGCGCGACGCTGCACCTGGCGCGCCTGGGCCGCAAGCGCATCGTCTTCCTCGGCGACACCGAGGCGCCCGAGGCCATGCAGCGCCACCGCGGCTATCTGGACGCGGTCGAGCAGTTCGGCCTGGGCGTCGATCCCGAGCTGATCGTGCCGGCCCATTTCGAGGTCGAGTCGGCCGAGGCCAGCGTCGACTCTCTCATTCAGCGCGGGGTGAAGTTCGACGGCGTGGTCGCGGCCTCCGACCTGATCGCCCTGGGGGCCATCCGCGCCCTGCAGCACGCGGGCCTGTCGACCCCGCGCGACGTCTCCGTGATCGGCTATGACGACGTGCCGTTCGCCCGCTATTCGCGTCCCGCGCTCAGCACCATCTCGCAGGACACCGCCAAGGCGGGCCGGCTGATGGTGTCCAAGCTGCTGGACGCCAGCGGCCAGGGCGCCAGCCGCTCGGAGCGCGTGCCGACCGACCTGATCATCCGCGAGTCCTGCGGCGGGTAGGCGTCCCCGTGGCGAAACACTAGCTTCTGACGGCCACCAGGCCCGCCATGGGCGGCAGCGCGCCCTCGCCCGCCAGGTTGACGCCCTCGACGATCCGCCAGCCGGCCGGCGGCTCCCAGGCCACGGTCTCGAAGCCCAGGTTGAAGGCGCACAGCACCGGGTCGACGCCCTCCCCGCGCAGGAAGACCAGCAGGGGCTCGGGCGCGTCGACCAGGGCCATGTCGCCCGTCCGCAGGCCCGGCAGCTGGCGGCGCAGGGCCACCACCCGGCGGGTCAGGTTCAGGGTGGAGTCGCCGTCGCGCTCCTGGCGGTCGACGGCCAGGTCGATGTGCGACGGATCGATCGGCAGCCAGGGCTCGACCTTCGAGAAGCCCGCATGGGCGGCCACGGCGACCCAGGGCATCGGCGTGCGGGCCCCGTCGCGTCCCAGGGTCTCGGGCCAGTTGGCGATCGCCTCGGGATCGCGCAGCCGGTCGTAGGGCACCTCGGCCTGGGGCAGGCCCAGTTCCTCGCCCTGGTAGATGAACACGTTGCCGCGCAGGGCGACCAGCAGCAGCAGCGCCATCTCGGCGAAGGCCTTGGGATCCCGGCCCCGGGCCCAGCGCGACACCGCCCGCGGCGCGTCGTGGTTCGAGAACGTCCAGGACGGCCAGCCCTGCCCTTCCCCGCCCGGCCACATGGCCGCGCCCTGCCGGATCAGCGCCGGCGCCAGGGTGTCGGCGTAGAGGTAGAGGAAGCCATAGGCGCTGTGCAGGCGGTCGGGGCCCTGGGTGTACAGCTTCATCTCGCTGTCGGCCCGCTCGCCCCCGACCTCGGCCACCAGGAACCGGCCGCCGTACGACTCGCCCAGCTGGCGCAGCCGAGTGAGGAAGGCCGGGATGTCGTCGTGCGACTGGTTGTGGAAGTGGTGCTGGAAGTCGAACGGCCGGGTGCGCTTGCCCTCGCCGTCCAGGATCGGCGGATTGTCGGTCAGGGCCTGGTCGTGCATCGCGAAATTGATCGCGTCGAAGCGGAAGCCGTCCACCCCGCGCTCCAGCCAAAACCGCGAGGCGGCGACCAGGGCGTCCTGGACCTGGGGGTTGTGGACGTTGAGGTCAGGCTGGGCGGAGAGGAAGTTGTGCAGGTAGTACTGGCGACGGCGCGCGTCCCAGGTCCAGGACGGCCCGCCGAACACCGACTGCCAGTTGCTGGGCGGCGAGCCGTCCGGCTTGGCGTCGGCCCAGACGTACCAGTCGGCCTTGGGATTGGTGCGATCCTGGCGGCTGGCCTTGAACCACGGGTGCTCATCGGAGGTGTGCGAGAACACCTGGTCGATGATCACCTTCAGGCCCAGGGCGTGGGCCTTCTCGATCAGGCGATCGAAGTCGGCCAGGGTCCCGAAGATGGGATCCACGTCCTCGTAGTTGGAGACATCGTAGCCGAAGTCCTTCATCGGCGAGGTGAAGAACGGCGACAGCCAGATGGCGTCCACGCCCAGGGAGGCCACGTGCTCCAGATGGGCGGTGACGCCCGGCAGGTCGCCCACCCCGTCGCCGTTGGAGTCGGCGAAGCTGCGCGGATAGATCTGGTAGATCACCGCGCCGCGCCACCAGTCGCGGTCGTGGGCCCGGTCGACGGACGGCTTTGAAAGGGTCTCGACCGTCACTGGCCAACCTCCGAAACGCAAATCGTGTAATCGAGCGGGCCGATCTCGACCCGATAGCTGCCGGGGGCCGTGGCGGCCAGGGGGCAGGATCCGTGGGCGGATCGCCAGGTCCGCGAGGTCGCATCGACCTCGACCTGGGCGGCGATCGGCGTCAGGCCCGTATTGAACGCCACCAGCACCTCGCCGGCCCCGGTCGTCCTGGACACGGCGAACAGGCCCGGCTTGTCGCCGGCGGCCCGCACGACCTGTCGACCGCCGCGCAAGGCCGGCTCGGCGGCGCGCAGCCGCGCCATGGCCGAGATCGCCTGGTAGAGCGCCCCGTCGGTCCTGAAGTGGTCGCCCGCGGCCGAAGCGCCGTCGACCAGCCTGGCCGCGCCGTAGGCCGCCACCCGGGTCGCGAACATGTCCTGGCGAGCGTCCTTGTCGCCGCCTTCCCCCGCCAGTCCCTGCTCGTCGCCGTAGTAGAGGACCGGGACGCCGCGGGTGAACATCAGCAGGGCGTGAGCCAGGACCACGCGACGGGCGATCTCCTCGCCCGAAGCCTCCGGATGGGCGGCGCGCACGAACCAGCCGATCCGGCCCATGTCGTGATTGCCCAGGAAGGTCGGCAGCTGCAGCGCGGCCGTCTCGCCGCCCTCATAGAGCGCGTCCTGCGCGAACAGGTGGGCCAGGGCCTCGGTCCCGGCCTTGCCGTTGACGACGTCGGCCACCGCGCGCTGGAAGGCGAAATCGAGCACGGCCGGATAGCCGTCCACCCGCGTGAACCTGGCCAGCATTCCGGGTTCGGTTTCCGCCACCTCGCCGAAGATGTGGAAGTTCGGGATCCCCTTCGCCCTGGCCCGGGCCAGCATGGCCGGCACGAAGGCCCGCCAGAACTCGGGATTCACATGGCGGGCGGTGTCGATCCGGTAGCCGTCGATCCCGAAGTCGTCGATCCACTGGCCGTAGATGTCGATGAAGCCCTGCACGACACGCGGGTTCTCGGTGGCCAGGTCGTCCAGGCCCGAGAAATCGCCATAGGTCGAGCTCTCGCCGACGAACCGGCTGTTTCCGCGGTTGTGGTACCAGATCGGGTCGTTCAGCCAGGCCGGCTTCTTGACCGTCGCCTCCGCCTCGGGGACGTAGGGCGCGTAGGCGAAGTCGGCTCGCGTCAGCCGCGCGAAGTTCCGGGCCGTCCGCCGCCCCGCCTGGTCCCCGAGGAAGCCGTCGTTGATGGCCGCGCCCGCGACGCCGCCCTGGCGGACGAAGGGATAGTCGGCCTTGGAACGGTAGTCGCAGCCGGTCGCCGGGCAGCCGCGATACTGGATGACGTCAGCGGTGTGGTTGGCGACGATGTCCAGATAGACCTTCAGGCCGCGCGCATGGGCGGCGTCGACGAAGGTCTTCAGCTGGGCCCGCGTGCCGAAGTGCGGATCCACGTCGGTGAAGTCGGTGATCCAGTAGCCATGATAGCCGGCCGACTCCTGGCCGGGCGAGCCCTGCACCACCTTGTTCCGGAAGATCGGCCCCAGCCAGATCGTCGTCGCGCCCAGGCCCTGGATATAGTCGAGCCGGGCGGTCAGGCCGGCCAGGTCGCCGCCGTGATAGAACCCCTTGTCGGACGGATCGAAGCCGGTCTTCAGGCGATCGCCCGCCAGGCCGCCCCGATCATTGGCGGCCTCGCCGTTGGCGAACCGGTCGGGCAGGACGAAATAGATCACCTCGTCGCTCGGCGGACGTTCGAGATAGGCGGCGCGCGCGGCCGGCGCGGCCTGAGCCCCACCGGCCCCGATCATCACGGCGGCGACCAGCGCGGCCCGCACCGATCGACTCACCCATGCCCTCCCGATTTCCACGCGCCCCGTCCCTCTGGCTTGCGAAGACCGGTCGATGCGGCGCCGATCCTTGATTTGCAACAATTTGCAGAACCCTCGCAGCGTGTCAATCGGCGCTTAAGCGGAGCCGGAAACCCATAGATCATCACGAAAAGTGGACAAAACTCCCTCGAGTGTCGAACCCAGAACGCCGCACATGACATTTTGTCCATTTTTGCAGTTGCAATTCCGGGCAATTGTTTGCAGTAATTTTCACAACGAAGCTTGGATCATCGCGGCGCAACCGCGGGAGCCGATTGGGAGGGAGCCCCTGATGACGACCAATTCCATGCCGCGCCGAACGCGACTGATGAGCGGAGCCGCCACTGGCCTCGCCCTGCTGCTGACGGCCGCCGGCGCCGCGCGGGCCCAGGAAGCCCCCGCGCCGAGCCCCGACACCGTCGAGGAAATCACCGTCACCGGCATCCGCGCGGGCATCGAGAACGCCATCGCGCTGAAGAAGTCCTCCAGCTCCATCGTCGAGGCCGTGTCGGCCGAAGATATCGGCAAGCTGCCCGACACCTCGATCGCCGAATCCCTGGCCCGCCTGCCCGGCCTGACCGCCCAGCGCCTTGACGGCCGCGCCCAGTCGATCTCGATCCGCGGCCTGGGTCCGGACTACAACACCGTGCTGCTGAACGGCCGCGAGCAGGTCTCGACCGGCGACAACCGCGGCGTCGAGTTCGACCAGTATCCGTCGGAAATCCTCAGCGGCGTGCTGGTCTACAAGACCCCGGACGCCGCCCTGATCGGCCAGGGCCTGGCCGGCACCGCCGACCTGCAGACCATCCGCCCGCTGAAGTACGGCAAGAAAGTCCTGTCGGCCAACGCCCGCTACGAGTTCAACAGCGAGGACAAGCTGAACCCGGACGGCAAGGACACCGGCCACCGCCTCAGCGCCACCTTCGTCGACCAGTTCCTGAACGACACCCTGGGCGTCGCCATCGCGGTCTCGGACATCTCGACCCCGACCCAGAGCCGGCGCTTCAACGCGTGGGGCTATCCGACCACCGCTTCCGGCGACCTGGTCATCGGCGGGGCCAAGCCGTATGTGCAGTCCAACAACCTCAAGCGCACCGGCGTGATCGGCGTGCTGGAATACAACCCGACCGACAAGTTCCGCACCTCGCTCGATCTCTACTATTCGAAGTTCCGCGAGAAGCAGATCCTGCGCGGCATCGAGCTGCCGCTCTTCTGGAGCTCGGCCACGCTGCAGCCCGGCTACACCGCCCAGGACGGCCTGATCACCAACGGGACCTACACCGGCGTGAAGGGGGTCATGCGCAACGACCTCAACACTCGCCGCACCACGCTGAAGTCGGCCGGCTGGAACATCGCCTACGACACCGACAACGGCTGGACCCTGGCGGCCGACCTCAGCCATTCGGACGCCAAGCGCACCGACGTGATCTTCGAATCCTATTCCGGCACCGGTCCTTCCGGCGTCGGCGCCACCGACACCATGACCTTCAACACCACGCCGGGCGCGGGCACCACGTTCGGCTCCAGCCTGGACTACACCGACCCGACCCTGTTCATGCTGACCGACCCGCAGGGCTGGGGCGCGGGCGCGGCCGGCGGGGCCCTGACCCAGGCGGGCTTCTACAACACCCCCTCGATCAAGGATGAGCTGAACGCCATCCGCCTGAGCGCCAAGCGCGACCTGGCCTGGGGCCCCATCAACAAGGTCGAGTTCGGCTACAACGCCAGCCGCCGCGAGAAGTCCAAGGAAGTGCACGAAAGCTTCCTGACCTTCGGCGGCCGCATCGCCGACGGCGCGCCGCTCAGCCGCGCCATCCCCAAGGAAGCGCTGCTCGGCACGGTCAGCCTCGAGCTGATCGGCATCAAGGCCATGCTGGCCTATGACCCGACCTACCTGCTCGACAACGGCTACTACACGCTGGTCGCCGACCAGAACCCGGCCGTCCAGACCCGCAACTGGGCGGTGAAGGAAGACGTGCAGATCGCCTACGCCAAGTTCAACATCGACAGCGCGGTCGGCGGCATCCCGGTCACCGGCAACACCGGCCTGCAGGTGGTCCATACCGACCAGTCCTCGACCGGCACGCGCGTCAATCCGGCCGACACGGCCCACCCCGCCAATAACGACGGCGGCGACAAGTACACCTATGTGCTGCCCAGCCTGAACCTGACGTTCGACCTGAGCAACGAGACGTTCCTGCGCTTCGGCGCGGCCCGCACCCTGGCGCGGGCCCGGATGGACGAACTGCGCGCCAGCCAGTCGTTCAACATGAACGCCGGCAACCTCACCTCGACCGACCCGAACAATTCGTACTTCAGCACCGAAGGCGGCAATCCGGCGCTGCGCCCCTACATCGCCGACGGCGTCGACCTGTCGCTGGAGAAGTATTTCGGCCGCTCGGCCTATATCTCGGCCGCGGCCTACTACAAGAAGCTGTCGAACTTCGTGAACTCCAGCTCTTCGCACCTCGAGGACTTCTCGGCCTTCGTGCCCCTGCTCAGCCCGGCGCAGCAGGCGGCCCTGGGCACCACCCAGGGCCTGGCCAAGGGGCCGGAGAACGGCAAGGGCGGCTACATCCGGGGCATCGAACTGTCGGCCTCGATCCAGGGCGACATCTTCTTCGAACCCCTGCGCAACTTCGGCCTGATCATCAGCGGCTCGTACACCGACAGCTCGGTCAAGCTGGACGAGAACTCGGCCCCGATCGACATGCCCGGCCTGTCGAAGAAGGTGATCAACACCACGTTCTACTACGAGAACAACGGCTTCAACGCCCGGATCAGCAATCGCTATCGCAGCAAGTTCCTGGGCGAGGTCGCCGGCCTCAGCGCCGCGCGGATCTATCGGACCGTCGACACCGAGTCCGTGCTGGACGCCCAGATCGGCTACGAATTCCGCCAGGGGCCGCTCGAGGGCCTGTCGATCCTGCTGCAGGCCAACAACATCACCGACGAGCCGTTCAAGACCTACGAGAACGGCGATCCTCGCCGGACCGTCGACTATCAGAAGTACGGCACCACCTACATGGTCGGGGTTTCGTACCGGTTCTAGACAGATCCCTCCTGCACCTCCCCGCCGGCGCGTCCGGCGGGGATTTTCTTTTGCGGATGGGCGAAGGGCGAGGCTCGGGATGACCGACAACAGGATCAGGTCCGTGATCGTGGTCGGCGGCGGCACGGCGGGCTGGATGAGCGCGGCGCTGCTGGCCCGGGCGCTGGGCGACACGGTCCGCATCCGGCTGGTGGAATCCGAGGCGATCGGAACCGTCGGGGTCGGCGAGGCCACCATTCCCCAGATCCTGCGCTTCAACGCCTTCCTGGGCCTGGACGAGAACGCCTTCCTCGCCGCCACCGAGGGCACGATCAAGCTGGGGATCGAGTTCGTCGACTGGCGCGCCCCCGGCCAAGCCTACATTCACGCCTTCGGCGAGATCGGACGCTCGCTGGGCGCCGCCCCCTTCCACCACTACTGGCTGGAGGGGCGGCGGAGGGGCGACCGCCATGCGCTGTGGGACTACAGCCTGAACGCCCAGGCCGCTTTGGCCGGACGTTTCGATCGCGCGGTCCGCAGGAGCGGCGGCGGCGGCGAACCGCTGACCTACGCCTTCCAGTTCGACGCCGCGCTCTATGCCCTTCACCTGCGCGGCTACGCCGAACGCCTCGGCGTGACGCGCACCGAGGGCAGGATCCTGAACACGACGCTGCGCGAGCCCGACGGCTTCGTCGCTTCGGTGACGCTGGACAGCGGCGAGGTCGCCGAGGGCGACTTCTTCATCGACTGCTCGGGCTTTCGCGGCCTGCTGATCGAACAGGCGCTGAAGACCGGCTACGACGACTGGTCCGACCTGCTGCCCTGCGACCGGGCCGTCGCCGTGCCCACGGCCAATGTCGGGCCGCCCCGTCCCTACACCCAGGCCATCGCCCGCCCCGCCGGCTGGCAATGGCGGATCCCGCTGCGGCATCGCACCGGCAACGGCCACGTCTTCTGCAGCCGCTTCGTCAGCGAGGACGAGGCGACGGCGCAACTGATGGCCAATCTCGAAGGCGAGCCGCTGGCCGAGCCCCGGACCCTGACGTTCGTCACCGGCCGCCGCAAGCGGTTCTGGAACCGGAACGTCCTGGCCCTGGGCCTGGCCAGCGGGTTCATGGAGCCGCTGGAATCGACCAGCATCCACCTGGTCCAGTCGGGCCTGTCGCGCCTGCTGAACCTGTTCCCGGACAAGAACTTCGCCCAGCGAGACATCGACGAGTACAATCGCCAGGCGGGCCTCGAGTTCGAGCGCATCCGCGACTTCCTGGTGCTGCACTACTGGGCCAACCAGCGCGACGAGCCGTTCTGGAAGACGTGTCGCGAGCGGGCCGTTCCCGCCGAGCTGACCCGCAAGGTCGAACTCTTCCGCACCCACGGCCGGCTGTTCCGCGAGCCCGACGACCTGTTCCTGGAGGCCAGCTGGCTGCAGGTGCTGATCGGCCAGGGCGTGACGCCGGCCGACCGCCATCCGATGGCCGGCCAGCTCACCGACGACCAGCTGCTGGGCTTCCTGGCCGACCTGCGCAAGATCACCGCCGACGACGCGGCCGCCCTGCCCCACCATGGTGACTTCCTCCGTCAGCAGCGCGCGGCCCGGTAGCTTGCCACCGGTCGCCCGGCCATGCTCATTCGGCCCATGGTCGAGACCCTGTCCCACAAGCAAGCCCGCCGCATCGCCCTGGCCGCCCAGGGGTTCGCGGACAAGCGCCCCGCCAAGCCGACGCGACGCCACCTGATCGCCCTGATCGAGCGGCTGGCCGTGCTGCAGATCGACAGCGTCAACGTCGTCTCGCGCTCGCACTACCTGCCGCTGTTCTCCCGCCTGGGCGCCTATCCGCGCGCCCTGCTGGAGGACCTGGCCTGGGGCAGGACGCCGACGCTGTTCGAGTACTGGGGCCACGAGGCCTCGCTGATGCCGCTGGACCTGCAGCCTCTGCTGCGCTGGCGCATGGAGGACGCGCGCCAGGGCGTCGGGGTCTGGAAGGGCGTCGCCCGGTTCCTGACCGAGCACCGGCCGTTCATCGACAAGGCGCTGGCGGCCATCCACGAACGCGGCCCGCTCTCGGCCGGCGAACTGGAGCTGGGCGAGCGCGGCCAGGGCGGCTGGTGGGGCTGGAGCGAGGCCAAGCGGGCGACCGAGTGCCTGTTCTGGGCCGGAGAGCTGACCACCGCCACCCGACGCGGGACGTTCGAGCGCGTCTACGGACCGCCCCAGGACGTGCTGCCCGAGGCGGTGTGGTCCGCGCCGACCCCGTCTCGCGCCGAGGCCCATCGCGTCCTGCTGCGCCGCGCGGCCCGGGCGATGGGCGTGGCCACCGAGCGCGACCTGCGCGACTATTTCCGCATGGGGGTGGCCGACGCGCGCCAAGGCGTCGCCGAACTGGTCGAGGCGGGCGACCTGGCGCCGGTGAGCGTCGAGGGCTGGGACCAGCCGGCCTATCTGGCGCCCGACGCCCGGCGGCCGCGCGGGATCACCGCCAACGCCCTGCTCTCGCCGTTCGACAATCTGATCTGGTTCCGCGAGCGGGCCGAGCGATTGTTCGACGTCCGCATCCGGCTGGAGATCTACACCCCCGCCCCCAAGCGCATGCACGGCTACTACGTGCTGCCGTTCCTGCAGGGCGAGGCGATCACCGCCCGGGTCGACCTGAAGGCGGACCGCAAGGCGGGCCTGCTGCGGGTGCTGTCAGCCCATCGCGAGCCGACGGCGAACGCCGCGACGCCCGCCGCCCTGGCCGCCGAACTGCGGCTCATGGCCGGGTGGCTGGGCCTTGCCGGCGTCACGGTTGCGGCCAGCGGCGACCTGAGCCCGGCCCTGGCGGCGGAAACCGCCAACGATTGACTTTGGCGGGCCAAAGCCTATTTATCCCCAGCTTCGGAGCAGGTCAGGCGAATCCGCGCCACCCGTTCGCCCAAATACGGGTGGCTCTGAATTTCAGCCAGAATGACATGACAGAATTTTCCGAACTCGGGCTTTCGCCCACGACCCTTCAAGCGGTCGCCGACACCGGCTATACGACCGCCACCCCGATCCAGGCCCAGGCGATCCCCGTCGCCCTCGCCGGACAGGACGTCCTGGGCATCGCCCAGACAGGCACCGGCAAGACGGCCGCCTTCACCTTGCCCCTGATCGACAAGCTGATGACCGGCCGCGCCAAGGCGCGCATGCCGCGCGCCCTGGTCATCGCCCCGACCCGCGAACTGGCCGACCAGGTCGCGTCCAGCTTCGAGAAGTACGCCAAGGGCACCAAGCTGTCCTGGGCCCTGCTGATCGGCGGCGTGTCGTTCGGCGACCAGGAAAAGAAGCTGGACCGCGGCGTCGACGTGCTGATCGCCACCCCCGGCCGCCTGCTCGACCATTTCGAACGCGGCAAGCTGCTGATGACCGGCGTGCAGTTCCTGGTGGTCGACGAAGCCGACCGCATGCTGGACATGGGCTTCATTCCGGACATCGAGCGCATCTTCAAGATGACGCCGCCCAAGAAGCAGACCCTGTTCTTCTCGGCGACCATGCCGCCGGAAATCACCCGGCTGACCAAGCAGTTCCTCAAGGATCCGGTGCGGATCGAGGTCGCCAAGCCGGCCACGACCAACGCCAACATCACCCAGCTGCTGGTCAAGGTGCCGTCGTCCGATCCCAAGGCCAAGCGCCTGGCGCTGCGAGCCCTGATCGAGAAGGCCCAGATCGAGACCGGCATCGTGTTCTGCAACCGCAAGACCGAGGTCGACATCGTCGCCAAGTCGCTGAAGAGCCACGGCTTCGACGCCGCCGCCATCCACGGCGACCTGGACCAGAGCCAGCGCATGAAGACCCTGGCGGCTTTCCGCGACGGCTCCCTGAAGATCCTGGTCGCCTCGGACGTCGCCGCGCGCGGCCTGGACATCCCGGCCGTCAGCCACGTCTTCAACTACGACGTCCCCCACCACGCCGACGACTACGTCCACCGCATCGGCCGCACCGGCCGGGCCGGGCGTTCGGGCATCACCTACATGCTCGTCACCCCGTCGGACGACAAGGGCTTCGACAAGGTGGTCAAGCTGATCGGCTCGACGCCGCAGGAAGAAAAGCTCGACCTCGACTACTCCAACGCCGTGACCGTCCGCCGCGAAGGCGACAGCAAGCGTGGCGGCCGTGATCGCGACCGCTCGCGCGGCGGTGAACGGGGCCGCGACCGGGATCGCAACCGCGCCCCGACCGAGCCCTCGGACGTCGCCACCGCCAACCTCGAGGCCGCGATCGCCGGCGAGCCGATCCCGTCGGCTCCCGGCGAAGCGCTGACCAAGCGCCCTGCCCGCGTCCGCAAGCCGCGTGGCGAAGCGGCGCCGTCCGTCGCCGCCGAGGCGCCGGAAGCCGACACGCCCGCTGGCGAGAAGCCCCGTCGCGATCGTGGCGGTTCCTCGCGCGACCGCGGCCGCCAGCCGCGCGTCGAACAGGACACCCTCGCCGAGCCGCCGGCCGTCGAGGCCGCTCCGCCCGCCGAACGGACCTCGCGTCCGGAACGCGCCGAGGGCGACCGTCCGGCCCGCCGTGAACGCGGTCGTGATCGCCGTCCGGAGCGGACCGAACAACCCCGCGCCGAAGCCGAACGCGCGCCTCGGCCCGAGCGCGCCCCGGAACGCGCCGAAGCCGAGCGTTCCCCGCGCCCCAACGCCCCGTTGCCGGTGCGTGGCGTCCAGCCGGTTCGTGGTCGCGAAGACGACGACGATCGTCGCGTGGTGGGTTTCGGCAACGACACCCCGGCGTTCCTGATGCGCGCCCCGCCGCGCCTGGCGCCGGTCAGCGACAGCGAGGACTAGGATCCGGGGACGCGCGAGGCCCGCGCGTCCCGTCCTCGTTCAGAACGCCGCGTCGACGAAGGACAAGAAGTCGGCCAGCGGGATCTCGTAGCCGAAACGGAAGCCGCGACGAATGCGGTGGCTCCAAGCCACCCGGTCGGGTGACACGGGCGATGCGCAGACATAGCCGCGCCATTCCGCCCCGGCCCGCCGGCTGGCCGCCCACACCCACTGGCTGGTGAAGTTCTCCGGCTGGATCTCGATGATCCGCGCCCCGGTCGCGGCGAACAGGGCGTTGGTCATGGCCGCGCCCGTCGGACCGACCACCACCTCGGCCTCCCGCATCATCCGAACCTGGGCCGCGACACCCAGGCGCTCGGGCCTGACGATCTCGAAGCCCCGGGCCCGCAGCGCGGTCTCCAGCGCCGCCTCGTTGATCATCACCCGCATCGAGTGGCCGCGGCGCGAGAAATAGAGGCGCCGGCCACGGGTTCGAGGCATCGGCGCGGCCGCGAGAATCCGCGCCCGGGTCCTGGCCAGCAGGTCACCCGGACCGTGCAGATAGTGATCCATGCTGGTGGCGTGGACCACCGTCCCGATGTGCACGACGTCGTCGTTCAACTCCCGCACCGGCCTGGCGACCGCCATGGCGATCAGGTCGCGCTGCCAGGCCTTCAGGCGCGGCGCGATCGGCGGAAACCGGTCCAGCAGCCCCTGCTCGTCCAGCGCCACCAGGGACGGCAGGCAGTCGAGGACGAAATGCCCGTAGTTGAAGTTGCCGCCCCAGGCCATGAACACCGACGCGCGGTCGAGGCTGGGCGGCGCGTCGGCGATCGCCAGATGCGTGACGCCGTCCTCCACCCGAGCGCCGGGCAGGCCCGAAAGGCTCGGCCAACGCTCCATCGCCTCGCGCGCCGAGGCCTTCAGCACGGCCCCGTCGGCGGTCACGATCGCGCCGAAACCCGGCAGGTGATGGACGTCTCGCGCCAGGCACAGCGAGATCGGCCGGGCCGGCGGCGGGCGGTGTTCGAACGGCCAGCTGGCCAGCGCCGCGCCTCCCAGCGCGAAAGCCTCGGTGACGGCCTCTTCCGCCTCGGCCAGTTCGAACCGCGCCTGGCGATCCAGCAGCGTCGTCGCCCGATCAAAGGCCTCGGCCTCCATCGCCGGCAGGACGCTGGCCTCGTCGACGATCCGGAGCGGCGTGGCCTGGCGCATACCGGCTTTCGATCACGGGAATCGGCGCGACGCAATGTGGGCCGCGAAAGCGCGCGGTGCGGAGACGCAGCCCTGTGTGTGTCTCCATCGGCATCTCCTTACGCTCGGCGGATAGCCGGTAGAGTTCAGCGTTTTCAACGCCCTGAACTTTTTCGACCCGATTTCATCCTCACCCTTCCAAACCCCCCGTATCCTGATCTCACCTGAAAGCACGGGAAGGGCGTCCGGCCGGCGACCAGATGGCTTTCGGGGGTGGTCGAGCGGGAAGCGTTTGTCGGTTGCCTTGGATGGCGCCCCTCGCGACGGTCCTGGGCAGGTTCCCCTCGGTCGGGACGAAGCCCAGGCGGCGGAGGATCGGCGAACGCGCCAGGCCTGGGCTGAAATCGCCCAGGCGGTCCGGAGAGAGCCAACTCTCCGCCCGTCGGGGGCCTCCATCGGAGCGGGTTAAAAATCCGCGATCCGAAGGCTTCCGGATAACGACCGCGCGAAGCGCCTGCACTTCGTCGAAACGGTATTCACATCAAAGCTGCTCCGGGCGAGGCCCGGGCGCTTCGCACCCCTTCCCATCAAGCTCAGCGGGTTTCCTGCGTGAGATCACACCCACTTGCTCCCACCTGGCGGCGCGACCCCACGGCCCTTCCCCTTTGGCGGAAGACGATCGCCAAACGGTCCGTAGGGGGCAAGTATTAGCCACGACCTATCGCTTGATCTGCGCCGCCAGGTACTTGCGGATCCCCACGCCATAGGGCGGCCGCAGGGCCAGCATGGGCGCGATGTCCTTCCTGAGCTGGTGGAACACCGCCTTCTTGTGGCTGAACTCCAGAAAGCCGTCGCGCCCATGATAGGCGCCCATGCCCGCCGGCCCCACGCCGCCGAACGGCAGGTCCTCCTGGGCGACGTGGAAGACCACGTCGTTGACCGTGACCCCGCCGCTGGTCGTGCGGTCCAGCACCCTGTCGCGCTCGGCCGTGTCGGTCCCGAACCAATAGAGCCCCAGCGGCCGGTCGCGGCCGTTGATGTAGTCCACCGCCTCCTCGACCTTGCCGTAGGTCTTCACCGGCAGCACCGGACCGAAGATCTCGTCCTGCATCACCGTCATGTCGTCGGTGGGGTCGAGGATCAGGGTCGGGGGGATCTTGCGGTGCTCCTGCTGGCTGAAGTCCTCGCCGGCCGGATTGATCTCGACGATCGTCGCGCCCTTGGCCCGGGCGTCCTCGACGTGGCCCTTGATCCGGTCGTAGTGGCGCTGGGCGATCACGGCGGTGTAGTCGGGATTGTCCCTGAGGGTCGGGAAGCTCCGCGCCACGGCGGCCCGGGCCTCGGCCACGAAGCTGTCGACCTGGTCGGCCGGGGCCAGCACATAGTCGGGCGCCAGGCAGATCTGGCCGGCGTTCAGGGTCTTGCCGTTCATGATCCGCGCCGCCGCCGTGGGCATATCGGCGCTCCGCGACAGGATCACCGGGCTCTTGCCGCCCAGCTCCAGGGTCACCGGCACGAGGTTCTCGGCCGCGGCCCGCATCACGTGGCGCGCCACCGAGGTCGCGCCGGTGAAGACCAGGTGATCGAACGGCAGGCTGGTGAAGGCCTGGCCGACCTCGGGCCCGCCGGTGATCACCGCGATTTCCTCCTCCGAGAAAGCCTTGGCGAACATGGCCCGCATCAGGTCGGACGTGGCCGGCGTGAACTCGGACGGCTTGATCATCGCCCGGTTGCCGGCCGCCAACACGCCGGCCAGCGGCGCGAAGGTCAGGTTGACGGGGAAATTCCACGGGCTGATCACGCCGATCACCCCCTTGGGCTGGTACTGGACCTCGGCCTTGGCGCCGAACAGACCCAGAATCGCCGGCGTGGTTCTACGCCGCTCCGGACGCATCCACCTGGCGAGGTTCTCCTTGGCGTACTTGAGCGGCCCGATCGAGCCGGCGATGTCGGTCAGGCCCGTGGCGTCTTTCGAGCGCGCCCCGAAATCGGCGTTCAGGGCGTCGGCGATCTCGACCCGGTGATCAACCAGCAGGCCAATGCAGCGGTCCAGCCAGTCGATGCGGCGTTCCGCCGTTGGGGCGCCTTGTCGCAGGTGCGCGGCCTTTTGCGCGTCGAGGATGCGCTGAAGCGAGGATTTGGAGGATTCCAGGTCGAAATTGGCGGGCGCATTCACGTGCGAAGTCCTCCCAGCGGCCTTCAGGCTCACCTTATCACTGTTAACAATGCTTGCCGCGAAAGGAACAAGCAAGTGAACGCCGTTCGTTCTTAACCGGTCGTTTGAACTCTTCGGCCTAGATAGCGGCTCCAAGCGTGCATCCGGGGCGATGCGACGCTGCTGGGGGACTTTAGATGTCGGACGTCGAGACCACGCTGCGCGGCCCAGAGGCCTACAAGATCGCCGGCCGCGCCCTGGGCCTGATGGAGCGCCATCAGGTGTGGCCGACCGCGCTGAACTTCGAGCTGTGGACTCATTTCGTCGCCGATCCCGACGGCGCCCTGGCCCGTGAACTGACCCGCCTGATCTCGCTGGGCGAACCGCTCACCGAGTCGCTCAGCGAGGAACTGGCCGCCACCTACCTGCCCAAGGCCAAGCTGAACGAACAGATCCGCGACGCCGGCGACCTGCTGAGCAAGGAGCTGGAGTCCGTCTCCAAGGCCATCCAGGACGCCCAGAAGAGCAACACCGCCTACGGCAAGACGCTGAACGGCGCGGCCAAGGAACTCGACGCCTCGCAGGACGTCGACAAGATCAAGACCGTCGTCAGCGGCCTGGCCGAGGCCACCCGTCGCGTCCAGAAGGAAAACAAGTCGCTGGAGACTCGCCTGGCGGAGTCCACCGCCGAGGTCGACCGCCTGCGCGAGCACCTGGAACAGGTCCGCCGCGACGCCACCACCGACGGCCTGACCAACCTGGCCAACCGCAAGGCCTTCGACGAAGAGCTGGATCGCGCCTGCTCGGAAGCCGACGAGGCCGGCGCCACCCTTTGCCTGGCCGTCCTCGACATCGACCATTTCAAGGGCTTCAACGACACCTGGGGCCACCAGACCGGCGACCAGGTCATCCGCTATGTCGCCAGTGTCATCGGCCGCGTCGCCGCCCCGCCCCGCTTCGCCGCCCGCTACGGCGGCGAGGAGTTCGCGATGATCTTCCCGCGGGAATCGGCCGCCCTGGTCGCCGGCACCCTGGAGGAGATCCGCGTCGAGGTGTCCTCGCGCATGCTCAAGCGCCGCTCGACCAACGAGGACCTGGGCGCGATCACCATCTCGTCGGGGTTCGCCGAGCGGCGTCCGGGCGAGACCGGCCACTCGGTCATGGAACGGGCCGACGCGGCGCTCTACACGTCCAAGCGCGGCGGCCGCAACCGGGTCACCGCCGCCGAGACCAAGCCGGACTCGGCCAACGCGGCCTGATTTCGGCGGACGATCTCGTCGCCGAATAATTATCCTGGCGTTCCCCAAGGTTAGCCGCGCCTAGACTCAAGGCGCGCGACGACGCCTTGGGAGGACGCCATGACCTACGAGAAGATCCGGCTCGAGGCCGCCGACGGCCTGGCCGTCATCACTTTGGCCGATCCCGCCACCCTGAACGCCGCCGGCCTGGACATGGCCCGCGAGCTGGCCCACGCCTTCGGCTCGATCGCGGCCAATAGGATGGAAGGCGGCGAGGCCGAGACGCGCGCCGTGATCCTGACCGGTGAAGGCCGCGGCTTCTGTTCGGGCGCCAGCCTGTCGGCAGGCGCGGCGGCCGATCGTGAAACCGATATCGACGGCAAGCCCGACGCGGGCTCGGCCCTGGAAAGCACCTACAACCCGCTGGTCAGCCTGCTGCGCGGCTTCCCCCTGCCGATCGTCACGGCGATCAACGGGCCGGCCGCCGGCATCGGCTGCTCGATCGCCCTGCTGGGCGACATCGTGGTGGCCGCCCAGAGCGCCTATTTCCTGCAGGCCTTCCGCCGCATTGGCCTGGTGCCCGACGGCGGCGCGACCTATCTGCTGCCGCGCCTGGTCGGCAAGGCCAGGGCCATGGAGATGATGCTGCTGGGCGACAAGATCCCGGCGGCCACGGCGCTGTCCTGGGGCCTGATCAATCGCTGCGTCCCCGACGCCGAGCTGATGGCGACCGCCACGGCGATCGCCCAGGACCTGGCCAGGGGGCCAGCCGCGCTCTCGACCATCCGCGAGCTGGTCTGGAACAGCCTCGACGCCGATTGGGAGGAGCAACTCCATGCAGAGCGCCAGGCCCAGCGGGCGGCCGGCAAGACCGACGACTTCATCGAGGGCGTCAGCGCCTTCCTGCAGAAGCGTCCAGCCGCCTTCAGGGGATCCTAGGGTTTCGCCCCGTAGATCGCCCGGGCGCGGTCCTCGAAGCAGCCGATCAAGGTGTTGGCCGCCCGGTCGAGATTGGCGGCCAGCATGGCGTCGAGGATCTTCGACTTGAACGCGAAGTCGATGACGAATTCCACGGTCGTTCCCGCCTCGTGCGGCAGGAAGCGCCACTGGTTCGACAGGCGCTTGAACGGACCGTACAGCAGGCTGACGTCCACCGTCAGGGCCGCCGCGTCGCGCCGGACCCGGGTGGCGAACTTCTCGCGCAGGAACGAGAACCCGACCTGGGCCTCGGCGTCCACGGTCGAGACCTGGGCGTCGGCCCGGCCGTTCCAGGTCCGCATGGCCGTGATCCAGGGCACGAACTGCGGATAGGCCTCGACGTCCCCGACCAGCGCGAAGAGCTGTTCGGGCGCATAGGGCAGCACCCGCGTGACGACATGGCGGTGCAAGCGCCCTAGCCCGCCGTCTTGACGCCTGAAGATCGGGCGTCCAGCGCCCGGCGCGCGGCCTGCAGCTTGGCGAAGTCCTCGCCGGCATGGTGCGATGAGCGGGTCAGCGGGCTGGCCGAGACCATCAGGAAGCCCTTGGCCCGGGCGATGGCCTCATAGGCCTTGAACTCGTCCGGCGTCACGAAGCGGTCGATGGCCGCGTGCTTGCGGGTGGGCTGCAGGTACTGGCCGATGGTGATGAAGTCGACGCCGGCGCTGCGCATGTCGTCCATCACCTGCATGACCTCTTCCTTGGTCTCGCCCAGGCCGACCATCAGGCCGGACTTGGTGAACTGGGTCGGGTCCCGCTCCTTGACCCGCTCGAGCAGGCGCAGGGAGTGGTAGTAGCGGGCGCCGGGGCGGATCTTCAGATAGAGCCGCGGCACGGTCTCCAGATTGTGGTTGAAGACGTCCGGACGGGCGTCGATGACCACGTTCTCGGCCCGGTCCTTGCGCAGGAAGTCGGGGGTCAGGATTTCGATGGTCGTGCCCGGGGCGGCGGCGCGGATGGCCAGCACCACCTCGGCGAAGTGGTGCGCTCCGCCGTCGGCTAGGTCGTCGCGGTCGACCGAGGTGATGACCACGTGCTTGAGGCCCATCTTGGCGACGGCCTCGGCCACGCGGCGCGGCTCGTCGGCGTCCAGGGCGTTGGGCAGGCCGGTGGTCACGTTGCAGAAGGCGCAGGCCCGGGTGCAGATCTCGCCCATGATCATCATGGTGGCGTGCTTCTGGCTCCAGCACTCGCCGATGTTCGGGCAGGCCGCTTCCTCGCAGACGGTGGTCAGCTTGTGGTCGCGGACGATCTCCCGGGTCTGATTGTAGCCGGGCGAGCCGGGCGCGCGAACGCGCAGCCATTCGGGCTTGCGCAGGACCGGCGTGTCGGGGCGGTTCTGCTTTTCGGGGTGGCGGACGGCGCGGTCTTCAGAAGAGCGGGCCTCGGGCGCACGGGCGTTCAGCGTGTCGATCAGGGTGACCATGACGGCCTAGATCGGCCTTCTTGGCCTCCGGATCAAGCATGCGTTCTTGCATGTGACGCAAAGGCGCGAAATGAGTGCCCGGAATGCGTCGCCGCCTCCCCGTTCTCGCCTGGATTCTGCTCCTGGCCCCGTGCCTTGTCTCCTGCGGCGACGAGGGCGTCCGCGCGCCCTTCGCCGAAAGCCGCACGCCCCCGTCCCTCGATGTCCGCTTCCAGCCGCCGGCGGGCTGGGCCTGGGGCTATGTGAAGGTCGGCGACGACCTGGTGCAGCGCTACGGCGTCTCCGCGCCCCCTGGCGCGCCGAGGGGGCAGATCCTGATCCTTCCGGCCTATGGCGAGTCGGCCGAGGCCTGGTTCGAGACGGCCCGCGATCTCAACGCCCGGGACTATGTCGTCTGGATCCTGGAGCGCCAGGGCCAGGGCGGGTCGGAGCGGGCCACGCCGTGGCGGGACCTGGGCCACGCCACCAGCTTCGCGCCCGACGTCACGGCGACCCGCGCGATGGTCAAGGCCGTGATCCGTCCGGGCGGCCAGGATCCCTTCGTGGTCCTGGGGGCCGGCGACGGCGGCCTGGTCGCGCTGCGGGCGCTGGAGGAAGGGCTGCGGGCCGATACGCTGATCCTCTCCTCGCCCAATTTCGACATCGCCGACCCGCCGCGCCCCAGGAAGGACCTGATCCGCCTGGCGCGCTGGACCCGGGGCCTGAAGCTGGGTTTCATCCGCTATCCGGGCCAGGCCGGCTGGAAGCGCGAGGGACCGGACGGCGTCGCCGCCAAGCTGACCCACGACCCGGCGCGCGGAGCCGTGCAGCAGGCCTGGCGGCTGGCCAACCCCGACCTGCGCATGGGCGCGCCCAGCCTGGCCTGGTACGCGGCCTTCTACGACGCGGTGGATGCGACCGGCCGCGACCTGGAGCGCGTGGACACGCCCGTTGTGATGCTGGACGCCGGCCAGGATGTCAAAGCCCTGCCCGGGCCCCAGAGCGCGGTCTGCGCCGCCCTGCCCCGTTGCGTCGAGACGCGCTACGCCACGGCGCGCCACGCCTTGCACCTGGAGACGGATCCGGTGCGGGTTCCCTGGCTGAAGGCGATCGACGACGCGCTGCGGACGGGTTCCGCCCCTCCGGCCGCCGCCCCTTGAACGACAAGGGGTCGAGCGCATTTTAGAAGGACCGGTGCGCTTCCGCGCGCGTAACGAGTGTTTGCAAAGCGATGCGCCGTCGCTAGGGTCCCGCTTCAATCAGACGAGGGCGCGACATCGCGCTTCCGGGAGGTTTCGCCGGCATGCCGGTAGTTTTCAATGCGCAGGATGGCCAGAAGGCCCTCTTCGACGCCCTGCTCGACGCCCGCGACAAGTACGGCGCCAAGAAGCAGATCCTGGAAGACCAGGACCGCAATCCGCTCAGCTACACCGACCTGGTGCGCGCCAGCTTCGCGCTGGGCCGCAAGATCGCGGCCATGACCCAGCCGGGCGAACATGTGGGGATCCTGCTGCCGTCCGGATCGGCCGCGGTGGTGACCTTCTTCGCCCTGCACGCCTTCGGCCGGGTGCCGACCATGCTCAACTTCACGGCCGGCCTGCGCAACCTGCGCGCCGCGTGCGAGCTGGCCGGGGTCAAGCGCGTGCTGACCGCCCACAAGTTCATCGAGCTGGGCAAGCTGCACGACATCGTCGACGCCCTCGAGGCCAAGGCGACGATCACCTATCTCGAGGACGTGCGGAGCACGATCGGCATCGGCGACAAGCTGTTCGCCGCCGTGGCCGGCGCCTTTCCGCGTCGGCTTCGCGCCCACGCCAAGCCGTCGGATCCGGGCGTGGTGCTGTTCACCTCGGGCAGTTTCGGCGCGCCGCGCGGTGTCGTGCTGAGCCAGGCCAACCTCGTCTCCAACGCGATGCAGATCGCCGCCTTCATCGACCTGGATCCTACCTGGGTGTTCTTCAATCCCCTGCCGGTGTTCCACTGTTTCGGCCTGACCGGCGGGGTGATCCTGCCGATGCTGACCGGCATGAAGGCGTTCCAGTACCCCTCGCCGCTGCACACCAAGCAGATCCCGGCGCTGCTGAAGGACACCGGCGCTTCGGTGCTGCTGGCCACCGACACCTTCGTCAACCAGTACGCCCGCGCCTCCGACAGCGACGAGCTTTCCGGCCTGAAATTCATCGTCTGCGGCGCTGAAAAGGTTCGGGAAGAGACCCACAACCTCATCAGCGAAAAGTTCGGGAACGTGCCGGTGCTGGAAGGCTACGGTGCGACCGAGGCCTCGCCGGTGATCGCGGTCAACAAGCCCGACGACAATCGCCGCGGCACCGTGGGCGGCCTGCTGCCCGGCCAGGAGTGGAAGGTCGAGCCGGTCGAAGGCATCCCCGAGGGCGGCCGCCTGCTGGTGCGCGGCCCCAACATCATGTCGGGCTATCTGCGCGAGGACGGCGGCGTCGACGCCCCCGAGGGCGGCTGGCACGACACCGGCGACGTCGTCACCGTCACGGACGACCTTTGGATCACCATCAAGGGCCGGGTGAAGCGCTTCGCCAAGATCGGCGGCGAGATGGTCTCCCTGACCGCCGCCGAAGACCTGGCCTCGGCCGTGTGGCCCGACGGCCGGCACGCCGTGATCTCGATGCCCGACAAGAAGAAGGGCGAGAAGCTGGTCCTGGTCACCGATTGCCAGAACGCCGCCGTCACCTCGCTGGTGGCCCACGCCCAGAGCATCGGCGCGCCGGAACTGGCCGTGCCGCGCAAGATCCTCAAGGTGACGCAGGTGCCCGTTCTGGGCAGCGGCAAGACCGACTATGTCGCCATCCAGCGGATGGCCGACCAGGACGCCAGGGCGGCGTGACCGACAACAGCTGAGGGAAGAGCGACATGGAACGACTGACCTTGTGGGCGCCGCGGGTGCTCAGCCTGCTGCGGATCATCGCCGCCCTGCTGTTCATGGAACACGGCCTGATGAAGGTCTTCCACTTCCCCGGGCCGCAGCCCGGCGCGCCGGACCCGCTGCCGCCGATGCTGGTGGCCGCCGCCTGGCTGGAGATCGTCGGCGGGGCGCTGCTGGTGCTGGGGCTGTTCACGCGCCCGGTGGCCTTCGTCCTGTCGGGCCAGATGGCCGTGGCCTATTTCCTGGCCCACTTCTCGCAGGGCTTCTGGCCCGCCCTGAACGGCGGCGAGGCGGCGATCCTGTTCTGCTTCGTCTTCCTCTATCTGGTCTTCGCCGGACCGGGCGAATGGAGCGTGGACGCCCAGCTGCGCAAGCGGCCGTAATATCCTCCCTTCTCCCCTTGCGGGAGAAGGTGTCGGCGAAGCCGACGGATGAGGGGTTGAAGAACGAAAACGCCGCGCCCAGCATCAAATCCGGGCGCGGCGTTTGGCTTTTGAGAGCCCCCTCATCCGACCTCGCTCCGCGAGGCCACCTTTTCCCACAAGGGGAGAAGGACCCGGTTCCTAGATGTGCAGCACCCGTCCATAGGCGTCGAGCGCGGCTTCGTGCATGGCCTCCGACATGGTCGGGTGGGCGTAGACGATGCCGTGCAGGTCTTCTTCGGTGGCTTCGAGCGTGATCGCCGTGACGAAGCCCTGGATCATCTCGGTGACCTCGTGGCCGATCATGTGGGCGCCGATCAGGGCGCCGGTCTTGCCGTCGAACACCGTCTTGACGAAGCCCTCGATCTCGCCGGCGGCCACGGCCTTGCCGTTGACGCGGAACGGGAAGCGGCCGGCCTTGACCTCGATGCCGGCGGCCTTGGCCGCGGCCTCGGTCATGCCGACCGAAGCGACCTGCGGGCTGGCGTAGGTGCAGCCCGGGATCGGGGAGTTGACGTGCGGGGTCTTGAAGCCGGCGATGTGCTCGGCGGCATGGATGCCCTCGTGGCTGGCCTTGTGGGCCAGCCAGGGCGGGCCAGCGGCGTCGCCGATGGCGTAGAGGCCGGGCACATTGGTCTCGCCGTGCTTGCCGGTGACGACGTGGCCGCGGTCCATGTTCAGGCCGATGGCGTCCAGGCCTTCGGTGTTCGGCGCGATGCCGACGGCGACGATGCACTTCTCGGCGGTCAGGGTCTCGGCCTTGCCGCCGACCTCGACGGCCACCGAGACGCCGTCCTTGGTCTTCTCGACCTTGGTCACCTTGGCGCCGATGCGGAAGGTGATGCCACGCTTCTCGAAGGCCTTCTGGGCGGCCTTGGACACCTCGGCGTCCTCGACCGGCATGATGCGGTCGACGGCCTCGACCACGGTCACCTCCGCGCCCAGGGCGCGATAGAAGCTGGCGAACTCGATGCCGATGGCGCCGGAACCGATGACGACCAGCGACTTGGGCATGGCCTTGGGAGCCAGGGCGTCGCGATAGGTCCAGATCTTGTCGCCGTCCGAGACCGCGCCGATGGCCGGGATGTCGCGAGCCCGGGCGCCGCTGGCCAGGATGACGTTCTTGGCCTGGATGGTGCGGCTGCCGCCGGCCTTCAGGGCCACGACCACCTTGGGCGACGGGCTGCCCTTCTCGAGCTTGGCTTCGCCCTCGACCACCTCGATCTTGTGCTTCTTCATCAGGAAGGCGATGCCCGAGGACATGGTCTTGGCCACGCCGCGCGAGCGGTCGATGATCTTGCCGAAGTCGAACGAAGCCTTCTCGACCGACAGGCCGTAGCCGGAGAGGTGCGACAGCTGCTCGTAGATCTCGCCGGACTTCAGCAGCGCCTTGGTCGGGATGCAGCCCCAGTTGAGACAGATGCCGCCGAGGTTCTCGCGCTCGATGATCGCCGTCTTCAGGCCCAGCTGGCTGGCGCGGATCGCGGCCACATAACCGCCGGGGCCGGCCCCGATGACGACGACGTCGAATTCCGTGGACATGGTCTTCTTACCCTAGGTTTGACGCCTTCGGGGGGAGCCGGCGGGCGTCGGTCGATCGATCTGCAAACCGATCCGGGAGTTACAGCAGCGCCTCGACGGCCTGCTTCAGGTCTTCAGGCTTGGTGGTGGGAGCGAAACGTTCGACCACCTCGCCGTCGCGGCCGATCAGGAACTTGGTGAAATTCCACTTGATCGCCTCGGTGCCCAGCAACCCCTTCTGCTCGTGCTTGAGATAGGCGTAGAGCGGATGGGCCGAGGGGCCGTTGACGTCGATCTTGGCCAGGACCGGGAAGGTCACGTCGTAGGTCAGCGAGCAGAAGCTGGCGATCTCTTCGGCGTTCCCGGGCTCCTGGGCCCCGAACTGGTTGCAGGGGAAGGCCAGGACCGTGAAGCCCTTGTCCTTGTAGTCCCGGTACAACGTCTCCAGCCCCTCGTATTGCGGGGTGAAGCCGCACTTGCTGGCCGTGTTGACGATCAGCAGCACCTGGCCGCGATAGTCGGCCAGGCTCGTGTCCTGGCCGTCCAGCGTCTTGGCGGAATAGTCGTAGACGGACATTCCTGCCCTCCCGTTCGAGCAAACGATCCGGCGATTAGACGATCAGAGTCAGCGGCTCTTCGATCAGCGGCTTGAAGGCGGCCAGGAACTTGGCCCCGATCGCGCCGTCGACCACGCGGTGGTCGCAGGTCAGGGTGACGGTCATCACCGTGGCCACGGCCAGCTGGCCGTCCTTGACCACCGGACGCTGCTCGCCGGCCCCCACGCTCATGATCGCGCCCTGCGGCTCGTTGATGATGGAGGCGAAGGCCTTGATGCCGAACATGCCCAGGTTCGAAACCGAGAAGGTGCCGCCCTGGAATTCCTCGGGCTTCAGCTTCTTGGCCTTGGCGCGGGCCGCCAGGTCCTTCACCTCGGCCGAGATCTGGGCCAGGCCCTTGGTCTCGGCGGCGCGGACGATCGGGGTGATCAGGCCGCCGTCGATGGCCACGGCCACGGCGATATCGGCGTGCTTGTGCATCGCGATGCCTTCCGGCGTGTAGGAGGCGTTGGCCTCCGGCACGCGCTTGAGCGCCACGGCCACGGCCTTGATGATGATGTCGTTGACCGACACCTTCACGCCCTGGCCTTCCAGCAGGTGGTTGATCTTGGCGCGCGCGGCCAGCAGGGCGTCGATCTCCAGATCGATCGTCAGCGGGAAGTGCGGCACGTCGCGGAAGCTGTCGGTCAGGCGGCGCGCGATCGTCTTGCGCATGCCGTCCAGCGGCACGAGGTCGTAGGAGCCGGCGGGGATGCCCATCTGCTCCAGCGACAGCACCTTGCGCGGCTCGGCGGCGGCCGGAGCGCTGGCGGGGGCCGGAGCGGCCTTGGCGGCGGGCGCGCCGCCCTTCTGGGCGGCTTCGACGTCGGCCTTGACCACGCGGCCGTGCGGACCGGTGCCGGCGATCGACTTGAGGTCCAGGTTCGCGGCCGAGGCCAGGCGGCGGGCCAGCGGCGAGGCGAACACGCGATCACCCGTGGGGGCGGCAGCAGGCGCGGGCTTGGCCGGGGCGGCGGTCTCGCCGGCGGCCTGGACGGGCGCGGCGGGCGCCGGAGCGGCCTTGGGCGCTTCAGCGGCGGGCGCGGCCTTGGCGGGCGGCGGGGCCGGGCTTTCGCCCTCGCCGGCCAGCTTGGCGATCAGGGCGTTGACCTTGACGTTCTCGGTCCCGGCCTCGACCAGGATGGCCTCGACCACGCCTTCATCGACGGCTTCGACCTCCATCGTCGCCTTGTCGGTCTCGATCTCGGCGATCACGTCGCCGGCCTTGACGGTGTCGCCGACCTTGACGTGCCACTTGGCGAGGGTCCCCTCCTCCATGGTGGGTGACAGGGCGGGCATCAGGATGTCGATCGACATTGAGCTTCTTCCTCAAGCGTTCGGGACGGCTTCGACCAAAGTGGTCGGCGTCCATTTGGCCTTGCGACGGGCAAGGCGTTGTTCGTCCGTTTCGTCGTGATAGTCCAGCCGTTCGGGCTCGCGATCGGCGAAACCCGGCAGGTCGGTCCCCACGACGTTGAGGGTGGCGTAGGCCTGGCCCTCGTCCTCGATCATCGCCGCCACGTAGACGGCGCATTCCCGGCAGATCAGGAAATCCACCGCCCGCCGCCCGAACCGGTAGCGCGTCAGCGATCCCGGGGCGGCGGTGATGTGCAGGCGGCTGCCCGGGTCGCTGGTGGTCCGCGATCCCTGGCGGCGGCAAAAGGAGCACTGGCAGGCCCGCAAGGCCAGCTCGGCCACCGGCTTGCCGGGGTCGAGCTGCACGTGCACCGCGCCGCAGTGGCAGGAGCCGTTGAGGGTCTGGGTCATGACGGCCTCCGCGCCCGTTCACACAGGCCAGGGCCTAGGTGAACGGGCCGGATGATCACCGGTAGCAGACCGTCTTGGCCGCCTTGACGATCTTGGGGACCGACGGCAGCGACAGGGCTTCCAGGTTGGCCGCATAGGGCAGCGGCACGTCCTCCTGGTGCACCCGCAGCGGCGGGGCGTCCAGATAGTCGAAGCCGAACTCGGTGATCCGGGCGACGATCTCGGCGCCGACGCCCATCGGGCCCCAGCCTTCCTCGACGGTCACCAGGCGGTTGGTCTTCTTGACGCTTTCCAGGATCGTGTCGTGGTCCATCGGGCGGATCGTGCGCAGGTCGATGACCTCGGCCGAAATGCCTTCCTTGGCCAGTTCCTCGGCCGCCTGCAGGGCGAAGCCCACCATGCGGCTGTAGGCCACCAGGGTGACGTCCGAGCCCTGGCGACGAACCTTGGCCTTGCCGATCGGCACGACCCAGTCCTCGACGTCGGGGATGTCGAACTCGTGGCCGTACATCATCTCGTGTTCGAGGAAGACGATCGGGTTCGGGTCGCGGATGGCGGCCTTCATCAGGCCCTTGGCGTCGGCCGCGTCGTAGGGCGCGACGACCTTCAGGCCGGGGACGTTGCCGTACCAGGCCGCGTAGTCCTGGCTGTGCTGGGCGCCGACCCGCGAGGCCGCGCCGTTGGGGCCGCGGAACACGATCGACGACTTGATCTGGCCGCCCGACATGTAGAGCGTCTTGGCGGCCGAGTTGATGATCTGGTCGATCGCCTGCATGGCGAAGTTCCAGGTCATGAACTCGACGATCGGCTTCAGGCCGGCCATGGCCGCGCCGACGCCGAGGCCGGCGAAGCCGTGCTCGGTGATCGGCGTGTCGATCACGCGCTTGTCGCCGAACTCCTGCAGCAGGTCACGGCTGACCTTGTAGGCGCCCTGATACTGAGCGACTTCCTCGCCCATCAGGAACACGCGGTCGTCGCGGCGCATCTCCTCGGCCATGGCGTCGCGCAGGGCGTCGCGGACCGTGATCTTCTTCAGCGGCGTGCCTTCCGGGATTTCCGGATCGGCGAAGGTCGAGGCGGCCGAGATCGGGCCGCCGGCCGGAGCCGCGGCAGCGACCGGCGCGGGGGCCGGCGCGGCTTCGGCGACGGCTGGAGCGGCGGCGGGCGCCGGCGAAGCCGCCTCGCCCTCGCCCTTCAGCTTGGCGATCAGGGTGTTGACCTTCACGTTCTCGGACCCGGCGGGCACGACAATGCTCTCGATCACGCCCTCGTCGACGGCTTCGACTTCCATCGTCGCCTTGTCGGTCTCGATCTCGGCGATCACGTCGCCGGCCTTGACGGTGTCGCCTTCCTTGACCAGCCACTTGGCCAGGGTCCCCTCTTCCATCGTCGGGGACAGGGCGGGCATCAGGATGTCCGTCACTGGGCGGCCTCCAGGTATACGTCGGTGTAGAGTTCGGAAGGATCGGGCTCGGGGCTGGTGCGGGCGAACTCGGCCGCCTCGGCCACGACGCGCTTGACCTCGGCGTCGACGACCTTGAGGTCGTCCTCGGTGACGCCGGCCTTGGCCAGGCGCTCCTTCAGATGGTCGATCGGGTCGCGGGTCTGCTTAACGTTGTCGACCTCATCCTTGGTGCGGTACTTGGCCGGGTCGGACATCGAGTGGCCGCGATAGCGATAGGTCTTCATCTCGAGGATGAACGGGCCCTGGCCGCTGCGAGCGTGCTCGGCGGCGCGGGCCCCGGCCTCGGCCACGGCGATCACGTCCATGCCGTCGACTTCCTCGCCCGGGATCCGGAACGAAGTGCCGCGTTTGTGGAAGGCGGTCTCCGACGCCGAACGCTCGACGCTGGTGCCCATGGCGTACTGGTTGTTCTCGATCACGTACACGACCGGCAGCTTCCACAGCTGGGCCATGTTGAAGCTTTCGTAGACCTGGCCCTGGTTGGCCGCGCCGTCGCCGAAATAGGCGAAGGCGACGTTGCCGTTGCCGCGATAGTGGTTGTTCAGCGCCAGGCCAGTGCCGAGCGACACCTGGGCGCCGACGATGCCATGGCCGCCGTAGAAGCCGGTCTCGACGTCGAACATGTGCATCGAGCCGCCCTTGCCGCGCGACGAGCCGCCCGCGCGACCGGTCAGCTCGGCCATGACCTCGTTCGGGTCCATGCCCGCGGCCAGCATGTGGCCGTGGTCGCGGTAGCCGGTGATGATCTGGTCGCCCTTGACCTTGATCGACTGCATGCCGACCGCGATCGCTTCCTGACCGATGTACAGGTGGCAGAAGCCGCCGATCAGGCCCATGCCGTACAGCTGGCCGGCCCGCTCCTCGAAGCGGCGGATCAGCAGCATGTCCTGGTAGAATTTCAGAAGCTCGTCCTTGCCGACGAAGGCGTTGACACCGGTGGCGTCAGCCTTCCCCGCCGGGGCTTCACCCTTGCGCGTACGCGCCATTCAACTCTCCCTGGCCAATCTTCATCGCGGCCTACTCCTGGACGCCCACCGACCGAATGAACCTTCGGTTCCGCGTAGATGGGGGTCCTTTGTCAAACCCGAAACGGGCCAGGCGCGCCTGATCCGCCGGCAGAGCCGAGGACCGGTTCTCCCACCAAACGCTCAGCGCGGGGTGCGGATCACATAGTCCCTGGGATCGGCGTATCCCAGGAGCGAACGCGCGCGTTCTTCCAGGAGGTCCGCCGACAAACTGCCGCTGCGTAATAGACGAGCACGGGCCTCCAGGTCCATCCTTTCGGCGCGGATCTTCTTCAACTCCAGCGTCTTGGCGGCGAGATCTGCGTTGCGCTGCGACGTCGACAACAGGCCGCGCTCGCCCGTCAGGGCGTGAAACACGAAGTAGGTGATCAGCAGGAGAAGCGCTGCGGTCGGCAGGAAGGGTTGCAGTCGGGCGAACATCAGCGATTCCCAGGAGGGGAAGTTTACCCTGCCCGATCATGCTTAACGCCTTACTAAACGGGGGGTTCTGCGGGGTGGCGGCAAGAGCTTGAAAGCAGTTCCCTAACGCTTTCATTTGAGATGGTTTCAAGGGCATCTAGATACCGCGTCGCAGCATCTGAACGGTCGTTTGGCGGCGTTTTCTGCGGCGGTGCGATGCAGAGCCAGATTCGCTTTTAGAAAAATTGTGGGCGAACCGTGGCGCCTGGCGCCTGCGGATTGGGCGATCCGTGATGAGGGCTGCCCCGAATCGCCGGTTTCGGGCGCCACGCGGGCTTTGAAAATCGCCGTCGGCGCTGTAGGTTAGCGGTAACAAAAATGGGGGGATTACATGTTTGGACGTCGCGCTTTCATCCTGTCTCTCGCCGGCGCTGGCGTGACGCCCGCCCTGGCCTATGGCGGCGCGGCCAGGCCGCGGCGCGAACGCTCCGTCGCCGGAGACGGCCCCGAGCCGACCATTATCAAGGGCGAACCGCCCAAGATGGACTTCGGAGACGGGCTGCGGGTGCCGCTCGACAAGGAGGCCTTCGCCACGCTGTGGGAGGATTCCGGCCGCTGGATGACGTTCGGGCTGGGACTTGGCCGCGCGGAAAGCGAATCCAACGCCAAGGCCGACAAGGCCGCCAGCCTGACCATGCAGATCATGTTGCTGACCCTGGTCTACGCCCCCGAGCGTCTGGAACAGGTGGACGGCCATGGCTGGCGCGCCCGCAGCGGCAAGCTCGGCGACCTGGTGATGGGCGAGGTCCCCCTGCCCGGCCAGCCTGTCCGTCCCGCTGGCGGCGTCTATCTGGATAGGGGCGTATTCGGAGGCCTCGGCACGAGCATCACCGCCGACAACGCCGCCGATATCCAGTCCTATCAGCGCTACGTCGCCGCCACGGCCTATGTCGTCAAGAAGGCCGATCTGTCGCTGGACGAGGTGCGCGCCCAGGGCCGGTTGGCGGAGAACACCCTCCCCAGGACCGCGCGGTAGCGCCGCGAGACCAGCACGGTCATGTCTCGTCGTCCTGACCGGGGCGACGAGACATGAGACCGATGGGTCGCTTAGCGCCCCTTGAGCACCGCGCGGCCGGCATAGACGGCCTGGTCGTCGAGGGCTTCCTCGATACGCAGCAGCTGGTTGTACTTGGCCAGCCGGTCCGAACGGGCCAGCGAACCGGTCTTGATCTGACCGCAGTTCAGGGCGACGGCCAGGTCGGCGATCGTGCTGTCCTCGGTCTCGCCCGAACGGTGGCTCATGACGCTGGTATAGGCGTTGCGGTGAGCCAGATCGACCGCGTCGATGGTCTCCGACAGGGTGCCGATCTGGTTGACCTTGATGAGGATCGAGTTGGCCAGGCCCTTGTCGAGGCCGATCTGCAGGCGCTTGGGGTTGGTGACGAAGAGATCGTCGCCGACCAGTTGAACCTTCTTGCCCAGGGTGTCGGTCAGCAGCTTCCAGCCTTCGAAGTCGTCTTCCGACATGCCGTCCTCGATCGACAGGATCGGGAACTTGCCGGCCAGGTTGGCCAGGTAGTCGACCATCTGGGCCGGATCCAGGCTCTTGCCCTCGCCTTCCAGCTCGTACTTGCCGTTCTTGAAGAACTCGGTGGCGGCCACGTCCAGGCCCAGGACGAAGTCCTCGCCCGACTTGTAGCCGGCCGCCTCGCCCGCCTTGACGATGAAGGCCAGGGCGTCTTCGGCCGAGCCGAGGTTCGGGGCGAAGCCGCCTTCGTCGCCGACATTGGTGTTGTGGCCGGCGTCCTTCAGGGCCTTCTTCAGGCCGTGGAAGATCTCCGCGCCCATCCGCAGGGCCTCGGCGAAGGTCGGGGCGCCGGTCGGCAGGATCATGAACTCCTGGATGTCGATCGGATTGTCGGCGTGGGCGCCGCCGTTGATGATGTTCATCATCGGCACGGGCAGGACGCGGGCCGAGACCCCGCCGACATATTTGTAGAGCGGCAGGCCGGCCGACTCGGCGGCGGCCTTGGCCGTGGCCAGCGACACGCCGAGGATGGCGTTGGCGCCCAGGCGGCTCTTGTTGGGCGTGCCGTCCAGTTCGATCATCAGGTTGTCGATGCGGCGCTGGTCTTCGGCGTCGACGCCAGACAGCGCGTCGAACAGCTCGCCATTGACGGCCTCCACCGCCGCCTTGACGCCCTTGCCACCGTAGCGCGACTTGTCGCCGTCGCGCTTTTCGACCGCTTCGTGCGCCCCGGTCGAGGCGCCCGACGGGACAGCGGCGCGACCAAAGGCGCCGTCTTCCAGGACGACGTCGACCTCGACCGTCGGATTGCCGCGGCTGTCCAGGATTTCGCGGGCGATGATGTCGACGATCTCGGTCATGGGAGCTCCCCTTTCAAAAGGCGCTTCCCCTTAGCGGCGCGGGCCGCGAACCGCAACCGGCGCCGACCGGACATCGGCCGAGCGTTGGGCGCTACGCTTGCAGGATGGGCGGCGTCCAGCCCTTGCCCAGGCGGAACTTCACCCGGTCGGAACCGAAGTCCAGTTCGACCCGCGCGAACATCTTCAGCACGTCGACGCCCAGCAGCACGGCGGGCCGGCTGTTGAGATTCCAGATGTCGAAGATGTGCAGGTCGGCCAGCACCAGCGGCAGGTTGGTCATCCGCAGGGCGCCCAGCTCGATCGAGCGGACGATGCGCAGTTCACCCACGGTCGCCTCGCCCGCCACGCCGATCAGCCGGACGGCCATGGCGGGCTCGGGCTTGCGGCGCACCCGCAGCTTGATGGCCTGGGCCAGGGCCATGTTGCCCATGCTGGCGCCGGAGCCGGAGTCGATGAAGGCCACGCAGCGCACGCCGCTGACCCGGGCGTTGGCGACCGCCAGCCGGCCGAACCGGGCGTCGGCGATCACCGAGACCTCGCGAACGCCGGGATAGGCGGCCGACAGGGCGCTGCTGCGACGGATCTCCAGCCGCTTGCGCCGGAAGTCCATGATGACGTTGCGGTCGTCCAGCATGTCGACGCCCAGCAGGCCGTCCACGCCCAGCCGCTCGGGTGTGAGCACCGGCAGTTCGGCGTTCTTCATCCGCGAATCGCCCGCCACCATCAGCGGCACCTTGGCCGTGGGGGTCAGGGCCGAGCCGCCCACGCCGTGCAGCATCACGTCGGGACCGCGCTCCAGACCCAGACGCTCCGCCACCGTCGTCGACAACGCGCTGCGGTCCGCGCCGGTATCGACGACGAAGTTGAAGGGTCCCTGCTCGTTGATGAAGACTTCGACCGTCATCCGGTCGATCGCGTCCAGCGCCGTGTCGAGAAAGACCGCCGGAGGCTCGGCCCCGGTGGGCGCAAGCGCGCCGGGCGGTGGCGCGGCCGGAACCGGCGCGGTGGGCGCCGTCTGTAGCGAGGTCGGTTGCAGTGAGGTCGGTTGCAGCCGAAGCGCGGGCGTCGCGGATCGAGCCCAGGCCTGCTCGGCCATCAGCGACAATCCCAGTCCCGCCGTTAGATTCCGGCGTGTGAGCATGGGTCAATCTCCCTGCCGCCAGGATAACACGGTTCTTTCGACGGCATTGTCGAAATCCGTGTTCGGACAAGCGTGGGAGCCGCGCGGAACAACGAAAAGGCGGCGGTCCGGAGACCGCCGCCTTTCAGGCTTCGTCTTGTCGCTCCGTCAGGACGGAGCGGACCAAAGGACTAGTCTTCCTTCGGCGTCAGGATCTGCTTGCCGTTGTACAGGCCGGTCTTCAGGTCGACGTGGTGCGGACGGCGCAGTTCGCCCGAGTCCTTGTCCTCGACGAAGGAATTGGCGCCCAGGGCGTGGTGCGACCGGCGCATGTTCCGGCGAGAAGGCGAAGTTTTTCTTTTAGGAACGGCCATCGAAGTGACTCTGCTCGCTGAGCGTGAAAATCGGAAGCGGCGACTCGGGCAATGCCCAGGCCGCCGCGTGAGGGCGCGCTTATGCCCGAATCTCTTCGGAGATGCAACCGCGCTTGTTAGACCAGCCGCCCCTGCTCTTTCGCCGCCGCGATGAAGCTGGCGAACAGCGGGTGCGGGGCGAACGGACGGCTCTTCAGCTCGGGGTGATATTGCACCCCGATGAACCACGGATGGTCCTCGCGCTCGACGATCTCGGGCAGTACGCCGTTGGGCGAGCGGCCGGTCAGCTTCAGGCCGGCGTCCTCCATCAGGTGGGCGTAGCCGATATTGACCTCGTAGCGATGGCGGTGGCGCTCGCTGATGTCGGTGGTCCCGTAGATCCCGGCGACCTTCGAACCGGCGGTCAGCACGGCCTCGTAGGCCCCCAGGCGCATGGTGCCGCCCAGGTCGTCGTTGCTGCGCCGCTGGACGGTCTCGTTGCCCTTGATCCACTCGGTCATGATGCCGACCACCGGACGCTCGGTGGGCCCGAACTCGCTGGACGAGGCGTCAGTGATGCCGGCCACGTTGCGCAGGGTCTCGATGACCGCCATCTGCATGCCGAAGCAGATGCCGAAGTAAGGCACCTTGCGTTCGCGGGCGAACTGGGCGGCGCGGATCTTGCCCTCGGCCCCCCGCTCGCCGAAGCCGCCGGGCACCATGATGGCGTGGGCGTTCTCGAGGCGGGCCGCGGCCGCGCCCTCGTCGCCCTCGAAGGTCTCGCTCTCGACCCAGTCCAGATTGACCTTGACCTTGTTGGCCAGGCCGCCGTGGTGCAGGGCCTCGATCAGCGACTTGTAGGCGTCCTTCAGGACCGTGTACTTGCCGACCACGGCGATGGTCACTTCGCCGTCCGGGTGGTTGACGGTCTGGTCGATGGCCTCCCAGCGCGACAGGTCCGGCTTGGGCGCGTCGCCCATGCCGAACACGTCCAGCACCTCGGCGTCCAGGCCTTCCTTGTGATAGTCGATCGGCACCGCATAGATCGACGAAGAGTCCATCGCCTGGATCACGGCGCTGGGGCGCACGTTGCAGAACTGGGCGATCTTGCGCTTTTCCTCGACCGGGATGTCCTGCTCGCAGCGGCACAGCAGGATGTCCGGCTGGATGCCGATCGAGCGCAGTTCCTTGACCGAGTGCTGGGTCGGCTTGGTCTTCATCTCGCCGGCCGTCTTGATGAACGGCAGCAGGGTCAGGTGCACGTAGCAGCTCTGGCCGCGCGGCAGGTCCTGGCGCAGCTGGCGGATGGCCTCGAAGAACGGCAGGCCTTCGATGTCGCCCACCGTGCCGCCGATCTCGACCAGCACGAAGTCGACCGGCTTCTCGCCGGTCTCGTCCATGGCCGGCGACAGGACGAAGTCCTTGATCTCGTTGGTGACGTGCGGAATCACCTGGACGGTCGCGCCCAGATAGTCGCCGCGGCGCTCCTTCTCGATGATCGTCTTGTAGATCTGGCCGGTGGTGATGTTGTCGGCCTTGGTCGCCGACACGCCGGTGAAGCGCTCGTAGTGGCCGAGGTCGAGGTCGGTCTCGGCCCCGTCGTCGGTGACGAAGACCTCGCCGTGCTGATACGGGCTCATCGTGCCCGGATCGACGTTGAGATAGGGGTCGAGCTTACGAAGGCGAACCTTGTAGCCGCGAGCCTGCAGGAGCGCTCCGAGCGCCGCGGAGGCGAGGCCTTTTCCCAAGGAGGAAACCACGCCGCCGGTGATGAAGATGTACCGGGTCATGGGCGATCAGATTAGCCGTGATTCGACGTCGCCGGGGAAAAGACCGGCGTTCATCAACAGTAAAATGTCGCCGGCCCCTATTGGGCCGGCTGCTGCTCGGCCGGAGCCGGGGCGTTGATCACCGGGACCGGCGCGGCGACGACGGGCGCCTTCGCCTCGGCCTTGGCCGGCGCCTTGGCGGCCGGAGCGGCCGGCTTGGGCGCCGAGACGGCCGGGGTCGGGGCGCTGATCGTCGGGGTCGGGGCCTCGATCGCGGCCGGGGCGGCGGTCGACGGCGCGGTCGTGGCCGGCGCCGAGGTGGTCGGGGCCGGCGCGGTCGGGCCGGCCGGCAGCGGCGCGGCGTTCAGGGTCTTGCTGTCCAGGCCGTCCAGCTTCAGGCGATCGACGACCGAGTTGCCGGCGCCCATGCGGCCGGTCAGGATGGTCAGGGCCAGGCTGATGACCAGGAAGATCGAGAACAGGATCCACGTGGTGCGGGTCAGGAGGTCGCCGGCGCCGCGCGCGGTCATGAAACCGCCGCCGCCACCGCCCATGCCCAGGGCGCCGCCTTCGGAGCGCTGCATCAGCACCACGCCGATCAGCGCGACGCAAACGATGATATTGATGGTCAGCAGGACGCCGATGAGCATGTCTAAATCGATCTCGGTCCGGGCGACGGACGCTTCCGCCGCGAAAAACGAAGCGGCCCCTCTATCACTTGCGACGAGCCCGCGCCATAGCTGGGGATGAACCGGCCGCACTCAAGCCCGTCCTGCAGTCCATATCGGGTCCATTCTCGCGCATGATCCTCGAGACCGAACGCCTCAGCCTGGCCCCCCTGACCGTCGAGGACGCGCCCCTCCTCTACCCGTTCCTGAGCGATCCGGAGGTGATGGCCCACTGGGACCGCGACCCCATCGAGGATCCGGACGAGGTCGAGGCCACGGTCGCCGCCCAGGTGGCCGAGATGGAGGAACGCCGGGCGCTGTACTGGGCGATCCGCCATGTCCAGGCCGGGCGCTTCCTGGGCTATTGCGAGCTGGTCGACCTGGATTGGCGCCATCACCGCGGCGAGCTGGGCTTCATCATCGCCCGCGACGGCTGGGGTCAGGGCTACGCCACCGAGGCCGCCGCCGCCCTGCTGGCCCACTGCGCCTCGTCGCTGGGCCTCAAGCGGATGATCGCCCGCACCCACGTGGGCGACGCCCGGGCCGAGAACGTGCTGCGGAAGCTGGGCTTCGAAGAGGAAGGCTATCTGAAGGGCCATGTGGACCGGGACGGCGAGCGCCGCGACTGCCGGCTTTATGGGTTGCTGTTCTAGGGGCGGGGCTGGTCTCCATAGTCCCCCGGGGCCCGCCCGCTTGCCCCCTACGGACCGCTTCGCGGTCGTCTTCCCCCAGAGAGGGAAGAGCCTCGGCTCCGCCCCCTCTGGGGGCGGACAGGCGGCGAAGCCGCCAGGTGGGGGCAAGTGGGTGTAATCTCACGCGACGGCTCGCTGAGTGGATGGAAAGGGTCGCGGAGCGCCGGACATCGTCCGGAGTGTTTTGACTATTACCGTTTCGACGAAGCCCAGATCGCT